>JADGAP010000218.1 GCA_015231965.1 Magnetococcales bacterium
GAGGGGGCGAGGAGTGGGGATTCATTTCCAAATTAGACACGTTGAGTGCGGATTCGATCCATCGCGCTCCAGGGCGGGGGAAAAGCATGAATAGCAGAAATCTCCCCGCGGGCGCCATGGTCGGCGCCCCGGCCCCGGCCTCAGCGGAGGGGGGGGCGCGACTGGCCGCCAGCGACCGGCGACTGCGGGAGGAGCCCCGCTATCTGCCGTTGCGCCAAGCGTTGGCGGAGGAGGGGGTGGTGGAAAGCCCCCAACTGGCGGCGTTGCTGGGGTTGCCTCCCTTGGCCGAGGGGGTGGGGCCGGGGCGTCTATTCGTCGAGGCGGGATTGATCTCCAACGAGGAGTTGCAGGGGGCCAAGGAGATCAAGCGGCGTCAGCCGGAGCTTTCGTTGTGGGAGGCGTTGCGCCGGGGCGGGAGTCTGGGGGACGAGGCCCTGGCCATGGGGTTGGCGGTGCTGGGGGGAACGCCCTACGCCGCCCTGGCCCCGGATCGGGTGGAGCCGGAGGCGTTGCGTCACCTGGAGGGGCGCACCGCCGCCCGTTGGCGGGCGCTGCCGCTGCGCCTGGAAGGGGAGACGCTGCTTTTGGCGGCGGCGGATCCCAAGGGGCTGGATCTGGAGGAGGCGGCGCTGCTGGCGGGGCGGCCGGTGCGGGCGGCGGCGGCCTCGGCCTCCCGGGTGGAGGCGGCCATCGCCCGGCTGTACGGCGGCGAGGGGATCGCCGACGCCCCCATTCCCATTCAGGAGTTGGATTTGCGGGCCTCTCTCCCCTTTCACCAGGGAGAGGAGATTCCGACCACCTTGTCGCCGACGGTGATTTTCAATCGGCTGTTGGCGACGGCGGTGGCGTTGCGGGCCAGCGATCTCCATTTGCGTCCCGGGGAGCGATTTTTTCAGGTTCACTTTCGCATCGACGGCAAGCTGCACCCGTGGTTCGACCTCCCCTTGAGCCTGCGCTCCCACCTCACCTCCCGGATCAAAGTGGTGACGGGGATGGACATCGCGGAAAAGCGTCTGCCCCAGGACGGGGAGTGCCGGGCCCGCCTCTCCGACCGGCTGCTGGACATTCGCGCTTCGGTGATCCCGGCGGTGCGGGGGGAGTCGGCGGTGTTGCGGCTGCTGGACCACCAGCAGGGGTTGGTGAAGTTGGAGGATCTGGGCTTTTTTCCCGAGGATCGGGAGCGGTTGCGGCGGGCGGTCTCCGCCCCTCACGGCCTGGTGCTGGTGACCGGCCCCACCGGCAGCGGCAAGTCCACCACCTTGCGGGCCGCCCTCTCCCACGTCCACTCCCGGGAAAACCGCCACATCCTGACGGTGGAGGATCCGGTGGAGGTGCGGCTGGACGGCGTGACCCAGGTGCAGGTCCATCCCCGCATCGGTTATACTTTCGCCAAGGCGTTGCGCCATTTTTTGCGGCATGACCCCGATGTCATCCTGGTGGGGGAGATTCGCGACGGCGAGACCGCCGCCATCGCCGTGCAGGCGGCCCTGACCGGCCACATGGTGCTTTCGACGCTGCACACCAACGACGCCGCCGGGGCCGCCACCCGCCTGCTGGACATGGGGGTGGAGCCCTATCTGCTGGCCTCGGCCCTGGATCTGATCATCGCTCAGCGGCTGGCGCGGCTGCTCTGCCCGCGCTGCAAAACCTTCTCCCCCCCCTCGACGGCGGAAGAGGCGCTGCTGCGGGCCATGGGCGAGTCGCCGCCCCACCCCGACCTGCCCCGCCCCGGCGGGTGCGACGCCTGCAACCACACCGGCTATCGGGGGCGCACGGTGATCTACGAGATGCTCGCCCTGGATGAAGGGTTGCGCGCCCTGGCCTCCCGTCGGGAGAGCGCCGTCCAACTGCGCCGCGCCGCCCGGGAAGGGGGCATGCTCCCCCTGGCCGCTTGCGGTCTGCGCAAAATTCGCCAGGGGTTGATTTCGCTGGAGGAGGCCGCCGCCTATCTGGACACGATGGACGGGCTGGTATAGAAAGAAAGGTTGGGTTGGTGGTCGTTATCGATGGCGGAGGGGCGGGGAACGCGCGGTTCCCTCCCCCATGCCGCGCCGGAGGGGAACCAGGGGAGTACATCATGGCGGGACACAGCAAATGGGCCAACATCAAGCACCGCAAGGGGGCGCAGGACGCCAAGCGGAGCAAGGTTTTCACCAAGCTGATTCGTGAAATCACGGTGGCCGCCAAGTCGGGGATTCCCGATCCCGAATGCAACCCTCGATTGCGGGCCGCCATCACCGCCGCCCGCACCCAGAACATGACCCGGGACACCATCGACAAGGCGATCAAGCGGGGTTCCGGCGATCAGGGCGGGGCCAACTACGACGAGGTGCGCTACGAGGGGTATGGTCCCGGCGGGGTGGCGGTGCTGGTGGACTGCCTCACCGACAACCTCAACCGCACCGTCTCGGAGGTGCGCTACCTGTTCAACAAATACGGCGGCAACATGGGGACCAGCGGTTGCGTCGGATTTTTGTTCGACCGCAAGGGGCAGATCGTCTTCGAGGGGGCGGACGAGGAAACGTTGATGGAGGCGGCCCTGGAAGCCGGGGCCGAGGATGTGGTGGCCGACGGCGAGACCATCGAGGTGATCACCGCCCCCGACGATTTCGAGGCGGTACTGGCGGGGTTGGCCCGCTCGGGATTCGACAAGCCCGCCTCCGCCGCCATCACCCAGCGTCCCCAAAGCCTGACCACGCTGCACGACGACAAACAGGCGGAAAGCCTGCTCAAGATGATCGATCTGTTGGAGGACAACGACGACGTGCAGCACGTCTACGCCAACTTCGACATCAGCGACGAGGTGATGGAGCGGTTGAATTTGTAATTTTCATCCGCCTCAAGAAAGCCGCCACGGAAACATCCATTGGGAGCGTGACGAATGATCTCCTTCGAGGAGGCGCGGCGTCGGGTGCTGGAACGGGTGACGCCGGTGCGGGAAAGCGAGCGGGTGGCGGTGGAGCAGGCCCGGGGCCGGGTGACGGCGTCGGTGGTGCTGGCACCGCTGGATGTTCCGGCCCACGCCAATTCGGCGATGGACGGCTACGGGGTGCGCCTGGCCGACCTTTTCGCCGACTCCGACGCCAAGCTCAAGGTGGTGGCGACGATCACGGCGGGGATGTGGCGGGAGACGCCGCTGGCGGCGGGGGAGGCGGTGCGCATCATGACCGGAGCCCCGGTTCCTCCCGGCTGCGAGGCGGTGGTGATGCAGGAGGAGACGACGCGGGAGGGGGAGCATGTTTTCGTTCCCTCCCGGGTCAAGGCGGGGCAGAACATTCGGGCGGCGGGGGAGGACATTCGCCGGGGCAGCGAGGCGTTGCCCGCCGGACGCCGCCTGAGCGCGGCGGATCTGGGGGTGTTGGCCTCCCTGGGGTTGACGGAGGTGGTGGTGTGGCGGCGTCCCCGGGTGGCGCTGCTCTCCACCGGCGACGAACTGACCCCGCCGGGCCAGCCCTTGTCTCCGGGGTCGATCTACGACAGCAACCGGGCGGCCTTGCGGGGGTTGGTGGAGGCGCTGGGGGCGGAGGTTCTGGACCTGGGCCTGGTGCGGGACAGCCATCGCGACATCGCCGCCGCCCTGCGTCGGGGGGCCGCCGAGGCCGATGTGTTGCTCACCTCCGGCGGGGTGTCGGAGGGGGAGTTGGATCTGGTCAAGACGGTCATCGCCGAACTGGGGGTGATCGAATTTTGGAAGGTGGCGATGAAGCCGGGCAAGCCCCAGGCGTGCGGCAAGCTGGGGGACGCCCTCTATTTCGGACTGCCGGGCAATCCGGTCTCCAGCGTGGCGGTCTTTTTGTTGATGGTCCGCCCGGCCCTGATCAAGTTGATGGGGGCCGCGCCCGAGCCCGACCGCTCCCTTCATCTCCCCTTGCGGGGGACGATTCGCAAGCGCCACGAGCGGTTGGATTTCCAACGTGGGGTGGTCCATTTCGACCGGGCCGGGGCGTGGGTGGAGAGTACGGGCGAGCAGGGTTCGGGAATTTTCACCAGTCTCTCCCGGGCCAACGCCTTCATCGTCTTGCCGGAGGGGCCGTTGACGGTCCAGGACGGCGACCTCGTGGAAGTCTGGTTGATCGAACATGCCTGACGCGCCCAAGAGTTTGAGCCATTTCGACGAACACGGGGCCTCCCGGATGGTGGACGTTTCGGCCAAGGACGAGACCCGGCGGGAGGCGGTGGCCGCCGGCGAGGTGCTGATGCGCTCCGAGACTCTCAAGCTGATCCTGGATCGCAAGATGGCCAAGGGGGATGTGTTGGAGGTGGCGCGGCTGGCGGGGATCATGGCGGCCAAGCGGACCAGCGATTTGATTCCCTTGTGCCACCCCTTGCCCATCACCTCGGTGGAGTTGGGATTCGCCCCGGACGAGGAGCGGGGGGCGGTGGCCATCACCGCCCGGGCGACGGTGACGGGCAAGACCGGGGTGGAGATGGAGGCCCTCACCGCCGTGGCGGTGGCCGGGCTGACCATCTACGACATGTGCAAGGCGGTGGACAAGGAGATGATCATCGGGCGGATCCGGCTGTTGGAAAAGTCCGGGGGGCGCAGCGGCCATTTCCGTCGCCCCGAGCGTCTGGAGGTCGAGCGCAGCCGGGTGGAACCGTGGCTTTGATCGACCGTTTCGGTCGGACGATCCGTTATTTGCGTCTTTCCGTCACCGACCGGTGCAATTTTCGTTGCGCCTACTGTCGTCCCGCCTCGGGTCTGGCGTTGGCGGAGCGGGAGGAAGTTCTTTCCGACGCCGAGATGGTGCGTTTGGCGGGGTTGTTCGCCGGGTTGGGGGTGGGGCGGTTTCGGCTCACCGGGGGGGAGCCCCTGGTGCGTCCGGGGATCGTCGAGCTGGCCCGCTCCCTGGTCGCCCTGCCGGGGGTGGAGGAGATCACCCTTTCCACCAACGCCTCCCGACTGGCGGAGCTGGCGCTGCCGCTGCGGCGGGCGGGGGTGCGGCGGGTCAATATTTCGTTGGACTCCCTGGATCCCGCCATTTTTTCCCACGTCACCCGGGGGGGGGATTTGGCGGCGGTGTTGGCGGGGATCGACGGGGCGTTGGCGGCGGGATTGCATCCCGTCAAGGTCAACATGGTGGTGATGGGGGGGATCAACGATCATGAAATTCCCGCCATGGTGGAGTTCGCCCGGCGGCGGGGGGTGATTTTGCGTTTCATCGAAACCATGCCGGTGGGCGAGGAGGGGGAGGAGGCCATGGGGCGGTTTTTTCCCGCCTCGGCCATTTTCCAGCGATTGCGGGATCATTTCGGCGGGGCGCGGGAGGAGGAGGTTTCGGGTCCGGAGGGGTCGGGTCCGGCCCGTTATCTTCGGGTGGGGGG
>JADGAP010000219.1 GCA_015231965.1 Magnetococcales bacterium
GGGCTTCGTCCAGGGCTTGGTAGGCGCGGGGAATGTCCCGATCCGGACGCAGCACATCCTCTTTGATGGAACGATCCTGCTGAATGTCCTCCAGCACCTCGCGGGGAAGCTTGCCGGTGCGGGCGTAGATGGCGTGGAGTTTGCGTGCCACCCCGGCCCCCACTTTCCAGCCGCCCAGCAGCACGGCGGCGTCGGTGAAATCGTGGGCGGTGGGCAAGCGCCCCTCCAGCCCGGAGGCGGCGAAGGTCATGCCGGCGATTTCGCCGAACAACGCCGTCCCCTCTTGGGTGATCCTCTGTCGGGCTGTCACCGCCAAAGCGTCCGGCGCTGGCGCGGCGGCGGGGAGGGTCAACCTTTCGGCGCGGGCGACGGCTCCCACCGCGCCCCGGGCCAGCGGCCCGCCGACGGCGGCGGCGGCCCCGGTCAACCACCCCTTGCCCCCTTCCACCAACGCCCCGGTGAACTGGTCCGCCAGCCGGGCGACAAACTCCTGACCGTCGAAGACGCTGCGTCCGGCGTAGGCGTCGGTCAGCACCTTGCGCACGGCGGCGGGCAGACCGAATCCGCCCCCCATGGTGACGACGTTTTTTCCCAGGGTGCCCAGTGCCTCGCCTCCCGCCGCGCCGACGCCACCCCCCATCGCCATCACGGGCGCATCGAACATCAACGCCGCCGCGCCATGAATCAGCCGGGCGCTGGCGGGGGCGTCTTCCGCCAACACCATTTCCGGCGCTTTTCCCGTGGAAATCATGCCTATGGGCGAGGCCTGATAAGCCGCCGCCGCCAACTCCCGCGCCGAGGCGTCGCCCCGCAAGGTTTTGGGGGCCCCGGGAATCTCGCCCCACATTTGTTCGCGGGGGGCGTTGGGGTCGATGACGGGGGCGCGGAGGTTGAGGGCGTCCTCGGCTGGGGGCTGGGTGGAGAGCAGGCGGGAGGCGGGAGGCGCGGGAGGCTCGGGAGAGTCCAGCCACCCCCGGGCCATGACGGCGGTGCGGCGCTTGGCCGCCTCCTCCTCGATGGCCTGGACGCCGGGTTGCGGGTCAAAGGGAGCGGCGTCGCCGCGAAAATAGCGGAAAACATCGTCGTCGGAATACCCGGCGGCGCGGAGTTTGGGCGTTTTCTCGTCGATGTAGGCGTTGATGTCGTCGTCGGAAAATCCGGCGGCGCGGAGACGGTCGGCGGCGGACGAGGTCACGGGGCGTCTCCCAAAAGAATGCGATCCATGGCCTTGGTTTTGTCTACCGGCAGACCGCCGCCCGACGCGGCGGGGGAAAACATCTGCTGAACCTCTTTCATCCGCTCGACGGCGCTCAATGAGTACCGCGAGACGATGTTTCGGGAGAAAATTTCCCCGTTCTTGGGGTCGCCAAGAACGGCCATGGGATCCCTGCCCGCGCCGCGCATTTTTTGGACTTCCGATTCAAAATCCTTTCGCGCCGCCATCGCCCGCAATTGACTTTGCGGGGTGGCGGAAAAACCGCCGCCGGTGTTCAGCACCGCCGCCTCGATTTTCCGCCCCCAGTCTTGCACCGCCCGGGCCTCGGGGCGTAAATCCTCCTTGGCTGCCCGCTCGATCACCGCCAGGACGTGTCCGCCGTCGGCTTTCGAAAGTCCGGCGTTGAGCAGGGGGATGACGTCGGCGGGGGCCAGTTTTCCGTCGTAGGCGGCGGCCAAGGATCTGCGGTAGATTTCAGGGTCGGAGGCTTTTTCATCCCGCGCCAAGAGCCCCATGAAATGCTCTTTCGACCCCTGCCCCACCGCCGGAAGAGGGGATTCGAGTACATCCCGGGCGGTCAGCTTCCCCGCGTAAAACGCGCCGACCATCCCTTGCCGAACGTTTTCCAGTTCAAGCGCCTGCATTTCGTCGATCTGGCGTTGCAAACGGGCGGCGTCGAGGGACTGGGCGTGGAGCGCCTCCTGGGCTTTCCCTCGGGCGTGGATTTGGCGTTCGGGCGTCAAACCCCAGGGGTTGGCCTCGACCTGGGCGGCGGCGCTGGCGGGGTTGCGGAAGAGGTCGTTTTGAAAGCGGTCCCAGGTCGTCTGGTCGACCCATTGGCGGGCCAGGGTCTGGGCGCCGTCGGCCCCGCCCAGGTAGCCCTGTTGCGAGGCGGTGATTTCGCTGGCGCGGCGCACCGTGTCGAGAAACGTGGCGTGGTCCGGCGCGGCGAGGGCCTCTTGCTTCAGGGCGTCGAGGGCGGAGAGGGCGCTGGCCTTGACGTGCTCGCCGAACAGCCGGTTGCTCTCCATTTTGGCGCGGGTGACGGCGCGGATCATCGGCTCTTGCAGATGGGCCTCCACCGCCCCCCGGGTGGTTTCGTCCAACCCGTCAAACACGACGCCTTGCAGCCTGCCCAACCCCTCGGCGGCTTTTTCTTCGTAGACGCCGGGGTCGGACTCCCCGGCCAGGGCGGATTGCAGCTCCAGCAGCCCGGAGGAAAATTTCACGGTGGCGGCGTTGCGGGCGAGATGAATCCGCTCTTTCTGCTTCTCCTCGTCCACTTTTTGGAAATAATCCCCCACCTCTCCAACGATTTTGCCCAGCGCCAACCAGGCGATGGCGTTGGAGTTGTCCACTGGGGGGTTGGCGATCTCCGGCAGGGAGACTTTGGGGGCGCTCTTGCGCTCGGGCGTATGCCCGGCGGCGGGGTATTGGCGGAGCAACTCGCCCAGATCGAAGGAGCCGCTCATGATTTCGCCCTCTTCGACGCCCCGATATCCCCCAGAGACAGGAGCCCGCCAAGCCCTGATCCGAACGCCGCCCAACGGCTGGCGGAGGCGGCGTTGCGCGATTGCGCTGCTCTTTGTTCGCCTGAGGCGCGGGTGAGTTGGGCGCGCATCCGCCCCTCTTCCAGGGTCTGGTCGATGCTCAACTGGGCAAGGTCGGTCACTTTCCGGTCCAGGACCAAGGGCGTCCCCACCCCGCCATCGATGCCGGACTCCACCCCCCGACCGGCCAGGGCGGCCATCAGAGTGGATCGGTCGTCGTCCCGCTTGCGAGATAAGGTTGCGGCTTGATCACTGGCCCGTTTGAGCTGAAAGGCCGACTGCTCGTCGGCGATGGCCTGCGCCTGTTGCGCCGCCTCATCCAAGGCCGAGGCCTGTTGCATCCCACCCACCACGCCCAACACCCCTTGTCCGGCCTTGAGGTAGGGCTCCGCCTTTCGGACATACTCCCCCACCGCCTCCCACGCCGAGGGCTCTGGAGTGGAGATGGGCGGGATGGTCACGGTGGAGGTGTAATCCCTCGCCGCCGCCCCCCCCGTCTCCATCGCATCCCCCGCGCCGGTCAATCCCGATCCGGTGGAAGAGTCCGACCCGCCGCCGCTTTCCGACAAACTGCCGGGGACCGCCGAGCCGCCATTTTCGGAGATCACCGTGTCTCCACCCGTGGAAGCCCCATAACTGGCAAGAGCGAACAGGGCTTTCAGCCCAAGTTCCGTATCAGAACCTCCGAGGGCCTTCCCAAACCGGTTCAGCGGGCGCGTCAAAAAACGCTTTGGCTTCACTTGAAAGCGCTCCAAAAAAACTGCAAAATCAAAAGCGAAAGTCAAAACCGTAGGACTCTGCCCCCCGCCTTCGCGGGGGCAGGCTCTACGACCCGCCAGGGCAATGATTGCCCCGGACCCGCAGTCCCATTTCAGGGGCCGAGCTTCATCAACTTGCACAAATTTTAATTGAAATTGCTATAAAACGCCTGATGGAAAATCTGGGTTGAAACGGCATTGGACCACCTACTTCAGATGGCTCCAGAAGGGCCGGTGGTCTTGGCTGGCTCGGGCCCATAAAATGACTATACTGATCTAATGCTTGTAAAAAAACCAACTATTGCTTTCTGGCGATCGGCGATACGGTCGTTTCAGAACCTCTCCCCAGGTACGCAAGACACCGCTCTCCACGCTCCCCCCCGCCCGGGGGAGCGGAAGGCGATGAACATCGTCGCCTGGGCGATCGGCAGGGGGTCATCCAGGCGACGAGACGCCATTCCGTCCGCCGCAACTCGATGGGGGCGAGAGGTTGCAGTGCAGCATGGGACATGGCATTGACCTCCTGGAATGCGAGGAATGGTTGCTCAATCGTAGCGGTGGAGGTTGCCTTCGTTGGTCCAGAGGTAGAGGGCTTTGTCGGCGACGATGGGATCGGCGAAGACGGTCTCCTTGATTTTGTCCAGGCCGACCACCTTGCCGTCCCGGGGGGAGACGGTGTAGAGGCGTCCCTCGTCGTCGGCGGCGACGATTTTGCCGTTCCACTCGACGGGGGCGGCCAGCAGACCGCTGGTCAGGCGGACCTTCCACAGGGGGGTTCCGTCGGCGGCGCTGACGGCTTGCAGGTTGCCTTCGGTGTCGGCGGCGATGATCCGGTCGCCGAGGATGAGGGGGGTGCGCAGGGCCGAGAGGGGGCGTTCCCAGATCCGTCCGCCGTTGACGTTGAAGGCGGTCAGGCGGCCTTGATGGTTGACGGCGTAGGCCCGTTTGCCATCCACCACGATGCGGGCGTCCACGTCTTGCAGCATGTCCAGTTCGCTGCGGCTGGCGGAGAGGGTGGTGAGGTTATCGGACCAGAGGCGGCGGCCATCCTCCAGGGCCAGGGCGAAGACTTCGCCGGTGGAGTAGCCCACCAGCACCGCGCTGCCCACCACGGTGGGGGCGCCGGCGCCCATCAGCACCAGAGCCTCGGGGGTGGCGGCGTGGCTCCACAGCCGTTTGCCGGTGCGGGCGTCGAAGCAGTGGGCGCGGTTGTCCAGGCTGACGACGATCACCCGTCCCGCCGCCGCCGCTGGGGCGGAGGTGGCCACGGTAGTCAAGGGGGCGCGCCAAGCCACGGAGCCGTCCTCTTTTTTCAGGGCGACCAGTTGTCCGTCGGTGGTCCCGGCGAAGACCAGCTCGCCATCCACCGCCACGCCGCCCTCGATGCCGCGCCCGATCTCCACATTCCACGCCCGGGAGCCGGTCTGGCGGTCGATCCGGGTCACCGCGCCCTGGTGCGAGGCGACATACACATCCCCCTTGTCCACGGCAATGACTCCGGGATGCTCCATGCGATGGGAGGGTTCGGAGGCGACGTTGGATTTCCAGGCGCGATTCAATCCAGTGGCGGTGCCGGGCTGGGGCTCGTGAAAGGGATCCACGGCGCTGGCCACCTGATCGGCCTCGGAGGGGCCGCCGAACCAACCGCATCCCCCCAAGGGCGTCAGGGAGACGGAGAGGAGCAGCAAGGCCGCCAGGGGGAGCATCCGGCGGGGGGCGGCGGGGGATGGAGCGGCGAGTCGCGACATGGTTCGGTCCTTTGTCGGGATTATTTCGGCGGGGCTGCGGGGGCGG
>JADGAP010000021.1 GCA_015231965.1 Magnetococcales bacterium
CCCCTCTCGGACCCCGCCCCGGCCACCGAACCCGCCGCGCGCTTCTCGGACGCGCCGCCCCTCTCGGAGCCCGGGTTGCCCGCCGCCCCCGCCGCCATCTGACCCCGCGCCAGGGACGGCGCGGGGCGGACGCGCCCACAAAAGACCAAGCTCCCGCTTGCCGGGCAGGAAGCCCGGCAATGCCCCCGCGAAACGTTCGGACGCTGCTTTTTATGTCGTAAATTCGTGAGCGAAGCGAACACCCCACACGCCGTTGCTTTTCGCGGCGTGTACGCCCCCCCCCGGGGGGGGGCGGGCGGGGGAGGCCAACGGGGGCAGGACGCCCCCGTTGGCCGTAGGGCGACAAGGACCAAGGTCGAGGGGGCGTTGAAGGTTCGGACCCTGGGTGCTTTGTGGGGAGTGCGGACTTCGGAGCCCCCGCCCCGCGTGGGGGGGGGATGAAAGGGCAGGATGCCCGGCACAAAATAAAAGCGGCCATGGATGGCCGCGTGGGGCAGGATGCCCCACACCACTTAGAATGCGGTGGTTCGGAAGAAGAATGAATTTCGTGCCGTGCGCCGGGCGGAACGCCCAAGCAAAGGCCACGACTCACGTTCGGACAACTCCCGGAGGTTCCGGCAACTGGCCAAGCCTGACCGGACTCCCGGACTCGGTTCCCCTTCCCGGACTCGATCCGCAAACGACGTGCCGCGCCCGTCTCTCCTGGTGGGTGCGAAAAAGGCGGGCGCGGCGCGGCGGTTGCAGGGGATGAACTCGCGTCGAACCCCTGCGGTTCCCCTCCTGGCCAAGCCGATGCGGGGCCAGGACTCGGTTCCCCCTCCCGGACTCGATCCGCAAACGACGTGCCGCGCCCGTCTCTCCTGGCGGGTGCGAAAAAGGCGGGCGCGGCGCGGCGGTTGCAGGGGATGAACTCGCGTCGAACCCCTGCGGTTCCCTTCCTGGCCAAGCCGATGCGGGGCCAGGACTCGTTTCCCCGCGCCCTTTTTATCCGCCGATCATCTTGACCAGGGCGACGGCGACGCCGGTTTGAGCGATCAGCAACCCGGCGATCCATTTGATGATGTCCGCCTTGGC
Source organism: Magnetococcales bacterium (assembly GCA_015231965.1). Taxonomy (GTDB): domain Bacteria; phylum Pseudomonadota; class Magnetococcia; order Magnetococcales; family JADGAP01; genus JADGAP01. The sequence goes on from JADGAP010000021.1 coordinate 1,075, forward strand.
GTCGGAGATTTCGCGGTGCATTTCGCTTCGGAGGGCGTCGATATCGCCTTTCGTGGCCAGGTCTTGCCGTCGGTTTTCCTCAATCTGTCCAAGGGCCTTGGCGAAGACGCGAACTTGGGCTTCGGCTTGGGGTTGGGGGAAGCCCACGGCTTCCAACTCCTTGGCCAGGGCCAGGGTGTCAAAGGTAATCGTCGTCATGGGGTGAACTCCTTGAGGTTCCGTTCAAGGTAGCAGGTTGGCGGGAGGGGTTCAACAGGGGAGACAGGTTTCCCCGCCTCCCCCGTCTTCGGGGTTCAGAATTCCATTGCCGCGTGGGTGTAATGGTGTTTCCATGGGAATTGCAGGTCAACGGCGAGGATCGGCGGTCGGTTGTCGCCGTGGGCTTCGATGAAGTTCCATGCGTGGTTCCAAGCCGTTGCGCCGTTCCTTTTGAAGAGTGACCATATGGTAAAATGTTGGCTTGGTCCGTTGGATGTTCTTACGTAGTCCAGAACGGTTGTGAACATGAGTCGATGGTGAATAGGGTATTTCATGGTTTGATCCTCCTGAAAGTAGGAATTCGCGAAGCAATTCCGGTTGAACTCTGACTGATGATGATTCACGACCAACGGGAGTGGCATTGATCATGTTCGTTCCCTCCCGTCCCTCCCCCACGTTTTTGTTTTTTTTGATTTTTTTTCTGCTTTTAGCCCGATCACGCCCCGTAGCCATGACAAGAAAAAAATCGCCTTATCGCCTTTTTTTTCTTGCCCGAAGGGCGCGTAGCGTCATGGCGTTAAGCGGGGTGTGATAGGATCGGGCGGGAAAAAAAAGAGCAAATACGCGCCGAAGGCGCACCACTAGTGAGCGCATTACAGCGAACGAATCTTTTAATGATGGAAATACGCGCCGAAGGCGCACCACTAGTGAGCGCATTACAGCGAACGAATGTTGTTATGCTGGCTTTTGGTGCTTTTAATGCTGGCCTTTAAAATGCTTTTTGGGATGTTCCGCCCCTGCCGGATTTTTTGGCCAAGCCTCATTTTTTTGCTTGTAGACAGGCCAAGCTTTCCCGTAGACTTCTCCTCGGGTTCAAAGCCCACGAAGGTCAACCAGCGGCACCGCGCCGGAACGCGGTATTGTCGTGCCCAAAACGAGGGAGGATGCGCCGGGGGTCCGTGAATACAAGACCGCAAGGGAATCAGCGGAGCCCACTGGTTGGGGCCTTTGACCCCCCGGCGCATTCTCTCCAGGAGAGAGACGATGGAAAAGCGCGTTGATGATGTTTACAAGGTATATCAAGGGATTTTGGATGACATGGTGTTTGTTGGGCAGTTTTTGGACACGTTGGAGCATTATGAAACCCTGGTCCGGACTTCTGAACTTGAAGTCCCCGACAAGGCGGTTCGTGGCAAGATTTTGATGATCCGGGTTGCGGGCGCTTGTGCGGAGCGGGCGCGGCGGACCTTGATGAAGGAGGCTTTCGGCCACGGATGCAAGGGCGGGGGCGGGGGCGGCGGCGGTGAGGCGGAAGTGATTGCGGCGTTGGTTGACGGGGAGTATGTACCGGGGCCAACGAAGCATTGATCGGGTCGGTTCAACGGGGGCACCTTCGGGTGCCCCTCTTTTTTGGGAGGGTGGAGCGATGGCCAGAAGCAGCACGAGTTTCAAACCGGGAGAGAGTGGGAATCCTGCGGGGCGGTTGCCTGGGTTGGCGGATCGGCGATTGGTGACTCGGGCACAGATGCAACAGGCGGTGAAGATTTTGATGGACGTTGCGCAAGACCCCAAGGCGGGGGGCTACCGGGTGAAAGCGGCGGCGGCGGTGGTGGCGATTGGCCAATCTGAGCGCGACGGGGGGTTCGCGGCTGGGGGCGTCCAGTTCGTCATTCATGAGGGGGTATCCCCCCCGCCGCCTGCACCTAGTACCTATAGCGTACCTATTGAAGGGGAGGTGATCAAATAGCAGTATGAAAATCAAAGTGTTACCAATCAAGGGCATTTGTCTTTTAATCAGAGGGCCACAGGTTCGAGTCCTGTACGACCCACCATCAAATCAAAGGCTTCCATCGGTTTCGGTGGAAGCCTTTTTTGTTCCAGTACCCACATAGTTGTAAACCTGCAAATCACTTGGCGCGGATGTGTAAACCTGCAAATCACTTGGCGCGGAACCGCTGTAACGCGGCGGCTGGATTGAGACAAAACGGCGGCTGGATTGAGACAGTAAGACGTTGCTGGATCAATAACAAATACGTTTCGTGTGACTTGCGTCAGTCGTATCCGTGATAGAGTTCCCTTCCCGACCAGGCCCGTGTCCTCCCAGATTGCGGTCGTTATTCTCAAGGAATCGCGCCCCAATCCCGGCGTCAAAAATCCCTCCACGCTCCGATAATCCCCCTGCCGATAGCCGCTACCAGCGGCGGGACCACCGCGTTGCCCAACGCCTTCACCCGGTCCACCCGACCGGGAAGCCCATGAACCATTCGAGCCACGTCGGGTTCAGGGGGCCAGGAGGATCGCAGGTCGATGCGCAGTGGGCGACGTGGTTCGGCAGCTGCTGGCCGCGCTTCGAGTCGGCATTGCGACGTCGCTGACTCTTCAGGCTGTTGGGATGCCGGAAATCCCGATAGGTCAAGGTGGGGAGCAACGCCACCGCGCCCGGAAGCGCCAGACTCCCGTTGCCGAAGCGTTTCCTCCCCCTGGCGTCGACCGACAGCAGGGTAGGCCACAATCCAGACTCTTTCCCGCCGGTGCGGGGCACCAACGGCGGAAGCTGGTAGGAGATGCCACTCCGCATCATACCCGAGGGCGGCCAGGTCTCCGAGAACTCTTCCCATCCAACGTCCCCCTCCTCCGCGAAGCAAAGCTGGGACGTTCTCCACGAGCGCGAAGGAGGGTCGAATTTCGCCAACCAGGCGGGCGAATTCACTCCACAGGCCCGACCGCTCCCCCTCGATCCCTTTCCTCTGGCCAGCGTCACTGATGTCCTGGCAGGGGAATCCTCCGCAAACAAGGTCAACTGGGCTGATTCCATCGCGTGTGAGCCTTTCCGCCGTCAGTTCGCGCACGTCATGATAGATGGGGACTCCCGGCCAATGCCGGGCGAGGACGCCTCGACAGAACGGTTCCGACTCGCAGAACGCCACGGTCTCGAATCCCCCTGCCATGCCGAGTCCAAGGGAAAATCCCCCTATGCCGGAAAACAGGTCGAGGACGCGCAAGGGGCCGAGCCGCATCAATACCTCCCGTGCGCCTTCTTTGATTTCCAGCCTGCCGCAATTTTCATCTTTTCCCAGCAATTTGCCGCATTTTCCGCACCGCATTTCTTCCACTTCCACCGCCTCGCATGTATTCTTCTCCCGCCGTGTGCACGGTAGCGGGATGGGCCGACTTGGCCCGTTGGTCCATGCGAGATTATCCCTCGCGGTCGGGGTGTGTCCGCACCCCGCCCCCGCTTGGCCTATGCCAAGCGCCTTTCTTTTTTTACACCGCATGACGGCCTCTTGGCGGGCTGGCGAGTTGGGCGACGCCCTCCGCGAGTCGCACCCGCGTCCCCACCGTCACCCCCGGCCCCGCCTGCGCCGAGACCTGCCCCTGGGCGGTGGCCACCTTCGCCACGCCGCCCGCCAGCGCCACCACCACGCCGGACCCGGGCGCGCGGGGAGTCATCAGCGCCGCCAACTCCCGCAGGGGGCCGCCGGTCATGGCGCGTCCTCCGACAGGGGACGGTCGATTTGCAGCCGCGCCACGATTTTCGGACCTTGCACCGACACAGAAATTCCGGTCACGCGCCCGGTCCATGGCCCGGCGACGGGATCGACCCCCCGCACCAGATGGCCCAGCCGCAGCCCCGGTTGATAGAGCCCCGTCACCTCGACCCGGGTGCGGGGGTGGGCGCAGGCGTCCATCTCCTGACGGCCCCGGGCGAGGGCCGCCGCCGCCGAGCCGATCAGCGGATCGGCGATCTCGTCCCCCGGCTGATCTCCCGCGCCCCGATAGACCTCCTCCGACACGCTCACGCCGTCTCTCCCGTCACCTGGATCGGAATGGAAAATTCCACCTCGCCGTCCAGCGACTCTGGAAGGGCCAGGGTGGCGGTCCACGCCTCCACCGTGAAAACTACCTTGGCGACGCCGAAAATTTTTCCCGCCTCCGCCCGAACCGTCACCCCGTCGGCTTGCAGGGTGAGCCCGCCCAGCTTCGCCCCCAGCCACTTCACCGAATCCAGCGCCAGCGCCGGGACCGGCAGCGTGGCGGAATCGGCGTCGGCGAAGATCACCTCCTCCTCCCGCTGGTAGCGGACCGCCCCGCCGAGGGAAACCGCTCCGGCGGTGGAGCGGAGGCCGCGCAGACACACTCCGGGGGAGGCGTGGATCAGCAGCCCCGCCGATTCGCCAGGGAGGAATTGAGTTTTCCCGGCGTTGGGGCCGTCCGGACGGGCGTCCACCTCGATGGAAAGGCTGGGGGGGGCAAGACTGGCCCCGCCGAACGCGACCACAACCGGAGTAATCGTTTCCATATTTCCCTCAGACCGCGTAAAAAAGCACCTCGCCCGGGCGCGGATCGCTCACTTCCCACACCCAGCAGCGGGTGCGATAGGTAAGCTTGAGCAGCGACGCCCCGGCGACGGCGGCGACCACCTCCCGCGAGCCCTCTCCCGCCGTCACGTCGCCAAGACTGGCGTACTGCCACGCGGCGGCGGTGACGCTCCAGACCGGGTGCCGAGCGACGCCGCGACCGCCTTCCATTGGCACGACTTCGGTTTTTTCCAGCCACGTCTCGCCCAGTGGGACGATTCGGGTGAGGGCGTCGCCGGTGTGGTGCAACGCCACGGCCCGCCAGGGCGCGGGGAAGACACGGAGGATCCGCCGCGAGGCCTCCCCTTCCACCTCCTCGCTTTCCGTCTGGTCCTTCCCCCGCACCGCTTGGCCGTCGGAAATGACCACCCGATTGACCACCTCCACCGGCTCGAAATATTCGGCGATGCTGAAAATCTCCCCCCGGGTGAGGGTGCGATCCGGCAGCGCGGCGTCCCAGTCGGGGACGCGGATTTTGAACCGGGGGCGGCAGACCACCGAACCGTCGGGCAGGCTCTCGAGGACGCCTCCGGCGGCGGCGGCGATCTGCCGGGCCAGCGCCAGGGGATCGGCGCGACTGGCGGCGAGACGCCCCGCCGGAATCGTCCAGTCCGGCAGGGTCCACGCCACCGGGCCGATCAGCTCCTCCACCGTGGCGCGGGCGTCGGTGGCACCCCAGGTTTTGCTGACGGGGGGTGCCCAGGGGGAGCCCCGCAACACCACCGGGCTGGCCAGTTCGAGGGAGAGATTGAACCGGGCCGGGCCTTCCTGGCCGCTGCTTTTGCCCGTGACCACCAAGGCATAAGGCTCGTCCAGCAGGGTCAAGACCGCCGGGGCGCGGAGCCGGCCGGCGGCGAAATCGGCGACGCTGGCCAGCCCGACGCGGCACAGCCAGGTGTGGGAGCCCTCGTCCATCGAAAGGTCGATGGAGAGAGCCCGCACGGGCCGCCCCCCGATGGTCAACGAGACGGCCTCCCGGTAAATCCGCACCTCGGAAGAAAAAATCGTGCAGGGAGCCAACAACCTTGCGCCGACAACGTCGCGGGCCAGGATGGCAACCGGGGCCAACAGTCCGGCGGACGTCTCCTCCGTGCGAACCGTCGGCGCGACCATCCCCGCGCCAACCTGAACCGCCGACGGGGCCAGCAGCCCGGCGGCGGTCATATCGTGATCCAGGAGGGCGAAGGGCACCCGCAGCCCGGCGGAAATTTCCCCATGGATGGAGATGGGAAAGGTTATTCCGACGGCGGCGGTTTTGAGCGTCCCGAAGGGGACCAGCAGCCCCACCCCGAGCGAAATCCCGGCGGGGGCGAGGAGTCCGGCGCCGGTGTATTCCAGGCATCCGGCGGGGGTGAGCAGGACTGCGCCAACCTCGACGGCCGCCGGAGCCAACAGTCCCGTCCCAGCCTGGATCGCAGCGGGGGCCAGCAGTCCGGTGGAGACGATGGCCTCGTATTCCAGGATCGCCGACGGGGCCAACACTCCCACGCTGGCTTGGATCGCGACGGGGGCCAGCAATCCGACGGCGGTCTCGACCCGATCAAAAATCGCGACTGGGGCGAAGAGCACCGCTCCCACTTGCAGCGCGACCGGGACCAGCAGCCCCGCGCCGACCTGGATCGCGACCGGGGCCAGCAGTCCCGCGCCGATCTGGAGGGCCGACGGGGCCAGCAGTCTGGCGGAGACGATGGCCTCCCCCTGCAACGCCGACGCCGGGGCCAGCAGCCCCGCGCCGACCTGGAGGGCCGACGGGGCCAGCAGTCCGACGGAGGCGGTGACGACGGGCGGCGACACCAAAAATACCGCGCTCCCCGCCGGAGGAATATAACCTCCCGCCGCCACCAGGGCGACTGCGCCGCCGCCGGGCGGGGCGTAGCTCACGTCACCCCTTCCACGAAATCGAAGATCACGGCGTTAACCCCGTCGCCCGCCTCCGGCACGGCCATCACCTGATGCTTGCGCTCGTGATGGACCTCCCAGAACGAAAAACTTCCGTCGGCGGCGCTGACCGTCTCCTGGAGCAACGCCCCCGATTCGCGGTCGAACAAGCGGACGCGGCGGGAGGCGGGGGCACCGTTGATCGTCACCGCGCCGGAGATGGTTTTGCCGACGCCCTGCCGGGTGTTGCGAGCCAAAATCGCGGGCAGGGCCTCCCCCGCCACGCCGACGCCGGGAGAGGCGGCGTGGATCGAAAATCCGGTGAGGTCGGAAGGCAGCCGGATCGCCCCCCCGACCCCGACCGCGATGGCGCCCTGATCGGCCATGGATCATCCCCAGGAGTTGGCGGTGGTCTCGAACGCCACCTGGGCCGCGCTCATGCACCCGACCACCAGAAAATTCCAGCCGCTCATCGCCCCGGCGCCGCCCACCGTGTCGCCGTCGCTGAACGGGGCGTTGTGGCACGGGGCGTAAATCCCTGGAATCGTCCCCCGCACCACCGTGTCATAGACCACGGTGAAGGGCTGAAGGTGATACCCGCCGTCGGCCCCATTGGGATACATGACAAGGGCCGAAGCCCCCCCGGCGTATCCCGCCGCCGACATGTATCCCGGCGCGATGCAGGCGAACTGCTTGGACCCGCCGACGCCGGTGTGGGAGCGGGCGAGGTAGTGCCCCGTCCGCACCGCCGCGTTGCCGATGATGCCGACATAGGCCCCCTCGTCGTTGGTCGCCGTCGCGGAGTTTTCCGTCGCCCGGGCGATGAGGGCGGCGGCGTAAACATCCGAAGGCTTGAGGCTGACGATATCGCCGAAAAAGGTGAGGGTGGCGTTGTTGGCCACGTCGCCGGAATAGATGATCAGGTGGACGGCCTTATCGGTGGCCAAGAGCCGCCACGCCCGGGCGGTGGCGTCCGCCGCCGCCGATTTGCGGATGAAAAGCCCGTTGGCCATCTGCGCCGCCGCCGGGAATGGGTTGGTTCCGGCGTCGATGCCGGTCATCGCCTCATACCCGACGATCCGCGCCTCCTTGGCCCCGCCCGCGCCAGGGCCGGAGTCATCGACGCGAAAATAAAACTGCGACCCCGCCCCCTGGCGATAGGCCGCCTTGTTGGTTCCGCTGTAACTTTTGGTCCATCCGGCGGCGGCCTTGGAGCCGTAGCCGTTGACCAGACAGGCGTCCAGCAGGGCGATCAACGATCCCGTCTGACCGGTGAGGGTGGGCGCGGAGGCGTCGGTGGACTGGAAAAGCATCACGGTCGGCATCAGAGGGACTCCACCACGAAGGCCAGGGAGAGCGCCGAATAACTGGTGCTGGCCGCCCCCGCCGGAACCACCCGCTTGACCCAGAACGGCAGCGCGGCGGGATCGGTGGAAAATTCCAGCGTATCGTTGGTCGCCCAGCTTCCGCCCCACCCAGCGGCGGCGAGGGTGAAAAACGGCTTGGAAAAATCGCCGTTGTTGGGGGCGAAATCCGATCCGATGTTCCCAGTGGCCACTCCGGAGCCCAGCGTGTCGCCATCCAACCGGAAACTGCCCGTGGCCCCGTCGGTGATGGTGAGGGTCCACGTCTGATGAATCGTCGCGAAGCCGTTGAGCGTCACGTTTCCAGTGCTGGTGAACGTCCCGGCGGCGGACGTGACGATAAAATCGGCGGCGGTCGGCTTGACTTCGGAAACGGTGATGACGCTGGCCACGTTGGCCCCGGCGGACCATGCGAATTTCGTCCCGGCGGCCAGCAGGATCGACGCCTCGCCGTTGCTGTAATTCACCTCCGTCGCTGAAACGGTGACAAATTCCGCGTTGCCGTTGCTGTTGTAGGATTCCTTCGCGGCGATGTACAGCGCGTCATTCGCCTTGAAGGGCTGCAACGACTCCGCTCCGGCGTGTTCCAGCACCACCGTAAGACTGGTCGCCCCCACCGCCACATCGGTCTTGAGCGTCCCGATTCCGTAGTGTCGCGGATTCGACAAGTCGGACTCCACGTCGATCTGAGACCCCGTGAAATGCAGCAGGAAATAGTCATCTCCGGAACTCAGTTTGTCGATGAAGACCTTGCCGTTCAGCGCCGCGATCAGCGGATCGGTCTCGATCTTGGCGAACACCTTGCGGCGCTTGCCGCTGCCGCTGCTCCGTTCGCTATTCGAGATGTTGGGAAAGAGATTTTCCATCACGTTGGTGACGATTTTTCCCGTCCCGGCCATCACGCCGCCGTTCTGGCTGGCGGTCTGGTAACTCACCAGGGCGGAGGGGTAAAACGTGAGATTCGACTCCTGAATGGGCATAGCTTTACTCCACTAAAGATTAAGTATTGCGCGGAGCGCCTAGATCACGCGATACGTGACGACTGCGCCGTTCTTGGGATGGGGCAATGCGGAATGCCCCAGATAGATGTACCAGGATACCCCAAAAAGCGGGGAAGTCAGCGCCGATCCGGCGGGCTTGAGACCGACGCCGTAAAGCTCTCGTGCAATACGCCCCATGCTTCCAATTTTCTCCCCGGCCAACATCATTCCACCGGGTAGGATGAACCACTCCCCCCCGGGCATGACGGAGGAGATGCCCTTGTGCTCCGTTATGGGGACGACAAAACTTTCGCCACCGATTTGTAACGTCGTTGTCGATGCTTGGGCGATCCGCCATAGCGAGCCTCCCGGCAACGGAGGAGCGACCTTGAAAAAGTGGAAATAATCGGACGGTAGGATGCTTCCGTCGTAGTCTCTGATAAAGGTGAATCTCGAAACAAACTCCCCCTTACGCGGCTTGGTATGAATCTCCACCACTTCATCGAAAGGCCCCAAGTCAATGATTTGAATGTCCATTTATGGGGCCTCCCGCAACCCAATCCGGAATTTTTTACCAGAGTTGTCTGATGCCTCGAAAGCGAGCGTCCGGCGCACGATCACGCGAAAATCCGGGTCGTCTTTTGATTTGATTTCAACGTCTTTCGTGGAGCGCGTCCCGGGGGATTCTTCCCCGCGAAAAATATAGGCCTCCTCTTTCTTTTTCGCTTCCTCGGGCTGTTTTGCCTGGGACAACGTGAAAGTATCGCCGAAGGCCCAGGGCATGGCGTCGATCTCTTCGATCTTGGGGCCTTCGGGGAGGGTTGCGGCCTTGACCGGCAGCGCCACGCCCAGCGTCACCGCTCCGAGATGGATCCACACCCCCGCCTCGCCCCGCGCCGGATCGGGGGCGGTGAATCGGCGCAGCGCCCCCATTTCGCGGTGTTGCTTGGCGTCGTCGGCAAAAAACGGCGGGGCGTTTTCGGGATAGAGGTAGGACGTGGTGATCGCCGTTTTTCCCTTGGGCGGCACCATGACCGTCTTGACCACGCGCCGCGCCCCCACCTCCACCACCACCCGCACCAGTCGTTCGATGCTGGCAATATTGCCGACGAGCAGTTCCCGCCACAAATGCACCTGAGTCGGAGCCGTCCAGCTGGGCGCCTCGATCAATACTTTGTGCTTTTCTCCCCACCGCAACGTCAAACCCCGGTCGGGATAGCCCACTTTTACCGTCGTGGTTGCCGTGATGATGGCCATGGTTACACCGTCACCAGTTTGATTTGTCCGACAAACCATCCCGAATTGGGGCGCAAGGGGCGCAGTTCGACGGCGGGCGCGTCGTGATGCCGAAACATCACCGAGTAAAACTCGGTGCCCCACGCCAGTTGAAAGACCGACCCCGGCTGGGCCGCCAGGGCCAGGACGGCCTGCCGCTGTTCGTCGGTGATCCACGCCACGCCCGCGTCGGCTTCCAGGGTGATGGGCCGCCCCGCCTGGAGTCCGGCGGCGAAAATCGCCTGCCCGCCGTCCAGGGTACGCTCGACGGACTGCGCCACCGGCGACCACGCATCCCGGTCGATCCACTGGATTTGGCGGGGAAGTTCGACGCCTCCGAGCGTGATGACCATCAGAATCGCCCCCCCTGGGTCATTCGTTTGAGATGGCGCACCAGCCCATCGGCCACGTCGCGATCCGCCATGACCGGGAACGCCTGGCCGCCGCCAAAGGAGAGGTCGATCCGGATCGTCTGGCCGGGAGAACCCGCCCCGGCGGCGGCTCCTCCGGTGGCGAAAGCGGGCATGGGCGGGATGACCAAGCGATTCACGAATCCCCCCGTGGCGAAACGGGGCAGGCTGGCCGGATCGAGAGCCATGGCGTTGAGGGCGGCCATGAAATTCGGTCCGTAAAACTTTACGGCCTCTTTTCGCGTCACCGCCTCGCCGTCCTCGGCAAGGATCAGGCGGCGGTCTCCTCCACCGTAGCCCGGCAGCTGGCCGCCACGGGCCAGACGCGCCGCTCCGACAATCCCCCCGAAAGCGTGGGCCTCGACGTGGCGCGTGGTGATGGTGATCTCCTTATCCCGCAGGGCCGCCAGTTCGCTTTGCAGGGTGGAAAGTCCGGCTGTCGCCTGGGCGATTTCTGCCTTGATGGTGATGGTTTTGTCTTCCTTGAGCTTATCCAACTGCTGCTGGAAGTCCTCGACGAGCTTTTTTCTCCCTTCGAGAGCCGCTTTTTCAGCCTCGACGATCTCTTTCTGCTTGGCGGCATCGCCCTGCGCCTGAGCGCCGCGTCCACGCTCGGCGTCCGCCATGATCCTCGTCCCCTGGGCGATCGCCTCCTGAGCCTGTTTGACGTCCGTCAGGCGACTGCCGACATTCCGCGCCGCTTCGCCGGATTTGCCCATCTCGTCGTTCAGCGCCTTGGCGGCTTCTTGATTTTTCCGGAGCCGCTCTTCCGCCTCGCGCATCCGCCCGACCGCCGCGTCTGTCTGGGCTTCATAGCCCGGCATTTTGGCGAACCTTTCCGCTTTGCGGGCCTCGGCTTGAATCGCCTTTTCGGCGTTCCGGGCGTTGCGCAATGCGTCTTCCAATCTCTTCCGGGCCGCCTCGGCGGACTGGAGGTGTTGATCCACCTCCCGCGACATATCCTGCTGTTCCTGCTCCGGCGTCATTCCTTTCCGCGCTGCCGCGCGGGACATCGTTTCGCCGCTTTCGTAGATCTCCAGGAGCTTTTTCCGCGAACTCTTGACCGCCTCCGCGTACTCCTTTTCTTTTCTTAAGGCCTCTTCCAGCGAAGCTTTCTGCGCTCGCAACGCCTCCTCGGCGGCGTGCTTTTTGCCCTCCAGCACCTCCTTGACTTTGTTCTTCTCTTCCTCGGCCAGCTTGTTGCGCAGTTCCGCCAGACCTTTTTCTTTGCTGGTGATCTGCTCGATCAAGGACGCGCGCTTCTGGTGCTGATTGATCAAGGCTTCGGTGTAGGCCTCGACCTTGCGCTTGCCCGCCTCGAAATCCAGGCTTCCCTTACGCACGGCGTTCGCCATCCGGGCGATCTCGCGAGAGGCCCCGCTCTTTTCAAGATCGACGCCCGCTTCCTTGAGTTTTTGCAACGACTCGGCGAAGGCGTTGGATTGCTCCTTCTCCTTTTTCAGGTTTTCCTCCAGGGTCTCCAATTCCTCATTGTTCTTGTGCATCCAAACGGTGAGGGCGCCCGCCGCAATTACGGCCAAGCCGATGGGAGTGGCTGCCAGGGCGGCGGCGGCCTTGACCGCGTTCCACAACACGGGGATGAGCCCGTGTTTGATCGTGTCCGCCAGCCCCAGGTAATTTTTCGCGCCCGCCGCAACCTCGGCGCTGGTCAGGCCGGTCATCAGCGCAACGTGGGCGTTGCGCGTGTCGATGATGGCGTCCTTGGCCTTGATGATGGACGGCGCCCATTTCCCGAGGGTCGTCCCGGCATCCAACTTCGCCGCGTTTCCGACCACGCGGAACGCATCTCCCAGCTTCCCCGTGGCGGCAGCGGCGACGGTCGACGACGCGCCGACCGTTTCCAGAGCCTTCGCCCAGGTGACGCCGGTATTGACCGCCAGGGCGGCGTTGAGGGTTCCCCAAACCCCCATCGCCCCGCGCAGCGCCACATACCCTCCCACCACCGTGACGATGGCCGAGCCGTGATCGCGCAAAAATCCCGTCAGTCCTGCGATGCCCTCGCCGATATTCTTGATGCCCGCCGTCACCGCCGGGTCGTTCAGCGCCTTGGAGAGTTCTTCGCCCAGGGCCGCCAGGGCGGGATTGATCTCCTGGGCCAGCAGGTCTTTCTTTTCCAACAGGGTGTTGAAGAAGCGGTTGAACCCGGCCTGCGCCCCGCTGGCCGCCTGCTCGGCGGCGGGGCCGAACTTTTCGATCAACAATTCGGACAACGCGGGGAGCAGATCCTTGGCCATCACCTGCCCCTGCTCCAGCATCTTCGTCAACTCTTGCTCGCTGACCCGCATCGCCTGGGCGGCGAGGGCAAAGGCGCCGGGGAGCCGCTCGCCAAGTTGCCCTTTCAATTCTTCGGCCTGCACGGTCCCCTTGGAGATCATCTGCGACAGGGCAAGGAAGGCCCCCTTGGTTTCGTCGCTCGACAATTTCATGGCGGAGGAGGCCACGGCGACGGCGTGGAAGATGCGCCGGGACTGTTCGGCCCGCATGCCGGAAAGATTGGCGGCGACGCCGAACTTGCCGTAGGCTTCCGCCGCCGTGTCGAGGCGGAGCCCCAAGGCGTCGGCTTCGCGTTTGACGAACGCCATTTCCCGCGCGGCCCCCGTCGTGGAGCCAGAGAGGGTGAAGAGGATGGCGTTGACCCGCTCCATGGCGAGCCCGGCGTCGATGACGCTTTTGGCCAGCGCCGCCATACCGATCCCGGCGATGAGATTGCGCAGCCCGCCAAGCGGAGACAGGGTTCCGGCGGTGGAGGTCGCGAGGCGATCCATGCCGGCGGCGGCGTCGCGGGTGCCGTTGCGTTGTGCGGTCAATCCCCTGACCCAACTTTCGGATTGCTGCACCCCCAACTGGTGAACGCGGGCCGCGTTCGCCATGGAGGTTGCGTGGGCGTCCCGCGCCGCCTTTTCCGCTGTGGCTTGCTGATGGGCCGCCGCCGTGGCGGCCTGGGAGGCGGCGGTCTGAGAGGTGAGCGCCGCCTTGGCGGCCTCGGCGCTGGCGGCAACCCCGGCAGCCTGTTGACGCAACGCCGCCTGAGCCGCCGCCAGATTGCCCGTCACTCCCGCCGCGCCCTGGATTTCGCTCTTCAGCCGCCCCAGGGCCTCCCGCTTCGCCTCGAAGGCCTCCTTGGCGCGGGCGGCGGCGGTTTTCGCCCGCTCGAACTCGGAGGTGAGTTTTTTGGAGGGGGCGTCCGTCGCGCCCATCTCTTCGGCGAGTTGCTTGACCCGCTCCTGGGCTTGCCGCCACGCCCCCTCCAGCCCGACCGTGGTCTCCTTGAGTTTGCGCCACGCCTGAATTCCCGCCATGGCACGGTCGATCCGCCTGCTCTGCGCGTCGGCCTCGGCGGAAATTTTCCGCATCCCGGCGGCGAATTCGGCCTCCGCCGCCTTGACCCCATGCACAAAGCTGGCGGGGTCGGCGGTGAGGGTCAGCTCAACGGTGCGATTGGCGTTCACTCATCCACTCCAAGGCGTGGCGAAAGGTTTCCCACGAATAGTCGAAAACTCCGGCGTGGCCCGCCTCGATCAGGGCGAAGGCGGCCCGCTCGATTCGCTGGACTGCCTCGCCAGGAGCTTCTCCCCCAGCGCCGCCATCTTCTCCCGCCAGCCGAAAAAATGGGGGTTCGCCTCCTTGCAGGCGTCAACCACCCGCTCCAGTTCAGAGGGCGTCATGGCGTCGACGTCGGCGACCTTCAGGTCGGTGAACCACTCGATTTCCCAAAGGGAGAGGTCGCCCAGCAGTCCGTCGGCGACAAAGTCGACCGCCTCGGGATGGTTCTGCAGCCTTTCGGCGACCTCGATCAACTCCCGCACCTTGCCGACGGTCAACTCCTTGATCTCCACCCGCCGTTCGCCGATTTGAATGCTCATGATCATTTCCCCCTTACAGAACCATGGTTTCACGAAAATACTTGCTGACCCCGACGCCGGTCTGGCCGTCGTCGCGGAGCAGTTTGCCGGTGAGTTGGATGGAGGCGAATTTATCGCCCTTGTAGTCGATCCCCTTGGCGGCGTCGAACTTGACGCGCCAGATATCGACGACGCGGGGCTTGCCGTCCATCGCGTTGTTGATGCCGTCGAAGACCATCAGGAGTTCGGCCCCGCCGGTGGTCATCGCCTCCACCACGGCCTGGGCGCCGTGGGTGTAATCCACCTTGATCGTGGCGCCGTCGGCGATGGTGGAGTCGTCGGGGATCAGCAGCCCGGCGCCGGTGACGGTGTAGTCGGTCCCGGCGGCGTGGGTGGTCTGGCCGTCGCTGCTTTTCACCACCACCGACGACGGCCCGGCGTGGGCCAGCCGCACCAGCCCCCCCTTGACGGCGGCCACCTCCTCGGCGGTGACGGTCGCCCCCGCCACGTTGGACGAAGCCCCCCAATAGGCCAGCGCCAGATTGAGGTGGTTCAAATCATGGAGGGTGAGGGAGACGGAGGCGTCCTCGATTCGCGACTCCATGGCGACGATGCCGCCCGCCGGGCTGTCGTAGTCCTGGAGGGTTTCCGACTTGCTGTTGATGTCGATTTTCAACTCCGAGGAGTTGGCCAGGGCCCGCAACGGGGCGGCGGCGTTGGCGGCGAGACGGGCGTAGACCGTCCCCTTGCCCTTGAAAAAGTAGGATGCCACGCTCACAGGAGGTCACTCCCTTGGGTCTGGATCGCGCATTGGTAGCGCAGGGCGTAAAAGGCGTTTTTTTCGCTGAAGCTGGTCCGGGGCGAGGAGACCTTGATCAGGGCGTCGAATCCGGGGCCGGGCGTCCAGCCCTGGAGTTGTTCGTTGATCGCCCAGAGCAGCGGCCCGGCGCGGTCCAGGTCTCCGGCGGCGGGGGCGGCGTAGTTTTTGGTGACCAGGATCACCAGCCACTGTTGCAGGACGATCTGCCGCCCCCCGGCGCGATAGTCGTCCCCCGGCGGAACCGTCTCGCCGTCGTAGAGGACGTAGACGCCGCCATCGTCCGTCCGCCCCTCCAGCAGCGCCGCCACGTCGCGGGCGGTCAGCACCCCGCCAAGGTCGGGGATGTTCGCCCCTTGGAGGCGCTGGACGATGAGGGGTTGCAGGGCGAAGTAGTCCCCCATCTAAAATCCCTCCGCTCCCCGGAAAAAGGCGACGCCGGGCGAGGCGATCACCCGCCCGGCGTCCGAGGTCGAGGAGCTTTCGCCCACGGCGAGGAGCGCCCGGCCAGCGGCCACGCCCTCCAGCCACCGGATGGCGTTGTGCCAGCGGCTTGTCGTCACCTCGCTCTTGGAGTCGTCGTCCAGGGTGAAGCGGGCCAAGTCGCCGCAGATTTGCTGGAGGGGGTTGACGGCGATCCTCTCCACCGCCAGAGGCAAGGAGTGGCGGCGGGAGAGGTAGGAATCCATCATTCGCGACGCCTGCTCCAGGGCCGCCTGGATGCGGAGCAGGCAGCGATCCGCCGCCGCCCGCTCTTCCGCCGAGAAGGCCGCCCGGTCCTCGCCACTCACCGTCAGGCGCATCAACTCGCCCGTGACGCGGACGCTGGCCGGGAGGTCGTCCGGTCGGGCGATGCCCGCGATTTCGGCGGGTCCGAACTGTCGCAGGAGGTCGGCGGGGGTGGCGTACATTACGGGGTTCCCAGCAGGTTCTGGAGGAGGAAACCAAGCTCAGGGGCGGCCACCACCTCGGCCACCGACTCGCCGACGCGGACCATCTGCCCGCCCCGCAGCCCGATGTCTCCATCCGGTTTCGACCCGGCCACCCGCGTCTTGTACTGGGCGGTCCAGCCCCAAAGCGCCCCCCGACCCGACAGCGCCGCCTGATCGCGGTAGTGCAAAGCCATGTGCGGCCCCCACGCCCGGGTCATGACCGGGGTCTTGCCCCGCTTGGCGGTGTTGAAGAGGGCCTCGCCGATGAGCAGCTCCTCCAGCTCCAGCACCTCGGCGATAAACTTGGCGGGGACGATGCCGGACCCCCCATCGTTGCCGTGGTAGGCCTTGACCAGTTGCGGATGCCGCGCCAGTTTGCTGAACGCCTTGCGCCCGACGACCGCCACGTTGGGGCGCATCACCGGTGCGTCCAGTGCGTCGCTGAGGACGCCCAGGGGATCGGATTCGGGGTTGTCGAACTTCTCCCCCGCCGCCAAATCCTTGGTCAAACCGGAACCGTAGTTGGTCGGATTGAAGACCAAGCCCGCTGTCCGGACCTCCCGGTCCAGGACGATGAGGTTGGTCAGCCACTCCGTGGCCCCCATCAGCAGGTTCTGGCCGGGAGGCGCCTGATCGATATCATCCTGGGGGATGGGGTCTTCCAGGCCGTAGTCCTGGGTCGAGGCGGTCACATCCTCCGACTTCATCTCCACTTGATTGGGCTTGGAGGTGCGCCCCACCCGGGTGTCCGGCACGGTGAAGTTCTGGCCGAAATCGTAGCGCCGATACTTGAACTCCTTTTTCGTCATCGGGGACGCCCGGAGCAACACCCGGTCGGCGATGGCCCGCTTGTTGACGAAGGCGATGGCGACGGCGGTCAGTTCGGGTTGAACGGGAAAGGGGGCGGTGCTCATGCGGGAACTCCTTCGCCTTGAACGATGACGGCGCCCAGCAGCACCGGGATGATCTCGCCGGAAGCGCCGGACTCCAGGGCCACGCCGAGGGCGCGGCAGTTGACGGCGGCGGCGGGGTCGGCCTTCACCCCCTTGCCGTTGGCGTCGCTGGTGATGAAATCCCCCCGGGCGACGGTCCCGCCCAGCATCACGTCGGCGATGCCTTGGATCATCACGTCCAGCCGTTCGCCGGAGGCGGCGGGGAGGGAGTAGGCGACGCCGATCAGGGCGTCCGTCGCGGCGGCGGCCTTGACCGCCACCCCGTCCGCGTTGCCGAAACAGACGATGCGCCCCTCTTCCACCGCCTCCCCGGCGGTGTAGCTCTTCACCAGGATGGGATTGCTCATGCGCCGCCTCCTTCGCCCTGCATCACGTGCTGCACCGCCTGGGCGGTGGTGACCTCGCGGCCCGCCTGGGCCTCGGCGAACTGGTAGGCCTGGGCCGCCTTGGCGAGGGCGGCGGCGTTATCGCCGGGGGGCACCTTCTCCTTGCCCGCCACCTCGGCGTAGCTCACCTGCTTGGGCAAACTCCCCAAGAACTCCTGAACCCAGGCGTGGGCCGAGGTTTCCACCCTCTTGCCCTCCCCTTCGGCGAAGGCGACGACGCCCGCCTCGTCCAGTCCGGACATGAAGGCGGCCAGCCCCGCCTGATGGCGCGGCAAAATCTTGCCCTCCTTCATCAGGGTTTCGGCGAAGGCGGCGTTGGTCTTGGCCTTGGCGGCGGCCTCGGCCTCCTTGAGCTTCTTCTCGCGCTCGGCGAGAGCGGCCTCGGCCTCCTTGAGCTTCTTTTCCCGTTCGGCGATGGCGGGGTCGGGGTCGGGGGTTTGGTCAGTGGGCATTGGCGGTTCCTTGGGGGGTTGAGATTCGGAAAATGAAGCGGGCTTCGGCTCCTCGGGACGAAGGGCCTCCTCGGTCAGATTTTCGCAGTCGAAGTCGGAGACGGCCCTGTCGGCCTCGTCGACCCCGAATTTCGCGACGAGGAAATCGCGCATCCTCCGCCACATTCTGGCGGAGAGTCGGTCTTGCCACTCCCCGAACTCCACCGTCACCACCCCCTCGCCCTTGTCGGCGAAGGCGGCGTCCCCCAGACCTTTGACCGCCGGGGGCTGGGCACCGAGAAAACCAACGTGGCGCAGATAGAGATGACCCGGCTTCGGGTTGACCGGCGAGTCGGGAAGATAAAAGGCAGCACTGATCTTCTTGTACCGCCCGGCGTTGACGATCTCCTGAAAGTCGGGGTCCACCTGTTTTGGCGTGACCCGCAGATGGTTATCCATAAACTGGAGTCCGCCCGCCCAGCCCCACGCGGGGCTGTTGTCCGCCGGGTGACCGATCACCAGGGGGGCCTCGTGCAGCGCCGGGTCGTAGACGGCGGCGCAGTCGGCGAGGTCGGCCTCGCTGAAGGTGCGCACGGCACCGCTCTGGTCGGTGTGGCGGCCAGGGCGGAAGATGGTCAGGGATTTGGGGGGAGGGCTCGGTGTGTTCATGAGCCCATTGTGACAAGGATCGAAAGGGCGTCGCAGACTGAAGGGCTTCAGTTATGGATCACGCGCGCGTGTGAGTGGGGGCGCTTTCTTCGGAAGAAACGGGAGACTTGCGTCGGGCGTTGCCAAAGACGGGCGTTAACATGGTGAACACCCTGTGAAATTCGTTCCTGTCGGCGAACGGGTAGGACGGTGGCCTCGTGCAGGAAAAATGGCTTGAATCGCGTTTTTTTGATCCTCCCCGATTCAGTCTCCCGAAAGGTATCTCCGGAGGATGTCCATGATCTCCTCCTCGTCCTCGTCGGCCAACTGGAGATAGGGGCGAGCGGGAATCTTCACCTTGCGGCCCCGCCCGGCCATGCCACCCAGGTGGTGGATGCGGGCGTAAACCACGTTGGAGCCGACCACGGCGCGAAAGGCGTCCGATTCGCTGGTGATGGACGAGGCCAGCCGCCCGTGAACCTGAAGGATGCTTCCCGGCCAATGGCCGCTCTTTTGGCGGGCGGCGATGGTGGCCGCCGCCAGGGGCGTCCAGGGCGGGCGGCCTTGCTGGTCGAAGTTTTCCTCCACCGCGTCGGCCATCACTCCGGCGATCTCGCGGAAGGGGGCGGTCATGTCCCCGCCCTTGGCCGCCAGTTTTTTCAGGAGGCCGAGGATGGGGCGTTCGTCGATCTTGATTTCAACCATGGTCGTGGTATCCTGTTGTTGACCGGGGCAGGCTTCAAGGTCGCGAGCGGGCGCGATAACCTTGATTCCTTGTGCTGGCGGCCCCCGCGCCTGCCCGCGCACCTAACCCCCGGTCATTCTTTTTTCCAGATCAGCGATCCCGCCCGTTGCTTGTTCAACTCTTCGTCTCGCATCCGGATCACGTTCCACAGCAAGCTCCCATCCTGATTTTCCCGCACCACCATCAGCAGGTCGCGCTGCTCCTTGAATAGCCCCAGGTAGCGCTTGCGCCAGCCGTCATCATAGGCGGTCAGCCAAACCTCGAAGGGCTTCTCCAGCGTGGGCGTGATGAAGTTCGCGAATCTTTCCCGCGCCTGATCCCGTTTTTCCACCAGATGAGCCAGCCACTCGGCGCGGATCGCCACCGGGTCCACGGGGGTCTGGATCACCCGCATGGGACGGTCCTCCCCGACGCCCAGGGCGGTTTGCAGGACCATCAGCGCCTCGGCGGCGGTCTTGCCTGCCTGAAGGATGGGAGGGGCCGGAAGGCGCATTTCATCCCCCACCCGCCGCAGGTCGGGTCGGTTGTAATCACGCCACGTCTTTTGGCCGGAAAGCGCCTTGATGCACCGACCGGTCTTTCCCCCCTCGGCGAAGGTCGCGCCGCCCCCCACGCAATCCTCCAACAGCCCGCCCCGATCCCACCGCGCCCACGCTTGGCCGGGGTTGTAATCCCACCCCGGATCGGGGGCGAAACCGCGATCCATCCCCGGCAGCTTGACGCCGAGGGTGGGGGGCTCATCGGCCCGCTCGACGGGATAGACGAAGTCTCGTGAATCGTGGACGACGATGCCATGCCGCTTGACGTAGCTTTCGGACAACGCCCGCACCCGGCAGCGGCAGCGAAACCCGTTGGGGGGATAGATCACCCGCCAGACCGGATCATCCCAGCGGAACACCCGCCCGTGCAGCGCCGCATGGGCCGGACGGGTGCGCTTGTCCATCACCGCGACGTACATCCAATAGGGACGGGCGGCGGCGTTCTCCGTCATCTGCCGGTATCGCCCGGTCATGTAGGCGGTTTGCAGGTTGGTGCGGAAGATGGTTTCCAGGCGTCGGGGGCTGCCAAGTTGCACGAGTTGCAAGTCACCCCTGGGGTCTGCCGCCAGCTGCTTACCCCACCATCCCTTGGCTTGCAGGAGGGGGATCAAATCCTTGGCGGCCATCCGTTCCGTCTGGCCCTCCGCGATCATCTTGCCCACGGCCTGCTGAATGTCCTTGAGGATATCCACCCGTAGCGCCTTGGCGACGGTGAACGTCTTGGCGTGGTCCTCTCCGGCCATCTCCCGCCAGTCCCAGGTGAGGGCGTGGCCCTTGGACTGGAAAAAGCGGATGGCCTCGGCGGGAGGCAACCCCAGGGCGTAGGCGAGATCACCCGCTGGTGGCATCGATCCGCCCCCAGACGTCCCCCACGAACAGCACCCGGTCGAGCAGCTCCGTCAGCGCCTGGTCGTCCATTTCGGGATAGGTCTCGCCCAGCCAGGTCAGCAACTCCTCCGGACGAACCCCCTCCTTCATGCGCTCCAGGATCGGCTTGAGCAGGGCCTCGGCGATGGCCTGCAATTGCCCCTCGAAAGTCGCGGCGTCAATCGCCGCCTGCCCGGAGGAGGAGGCGTCCCCTTCGGCGAACGCGGGGGGCGGCGCGGGATCGGCGGGCTGGGCGGCCCCGACAGCTTCTTCCCACCCCCCGCCGTAAACCTCCTCGACGTGCTTGCGGGTGGGCCGCAGTCCGGAGGTCTTGGCCACCGTCGCCTCCCGGTCGGCCCGCTGGTTGAGGTCTTCCGGCTCCTCGGTGACGAACTCCAGACGGGGCGGGGCGGCGTGGGGGAAATTCCATTCCGTCAGCCAACGGGCCGGGCCGCTGTTGAACGAGTTGGCCACCAGATTGCCGTCGGCCCGCACCACCCGATTCAGCATCCGCTCGTGGACCTCGGCCTGGGAGCGGGAGGAGCCGTTGGAGGTGGTCATGGTTTGGGTGAGGATCACCCGGGTGATGGCCTCATCCATCATGTGGGGCAGATCGGAGTAGTCGGCCCGTCCGGAGCGCGACGCCTCCAGCAGCCGCAGCACCATCCCCTGGGGGATGCGGATGCCCGCCTGACTTTGCACGGCGGCGATGGCCTGGAGCAGGGCGGCCTTGTCCTCTTCCGTCGACCCCCGGTCGTATTCGCCGACGATGGTGGGTTGGGCGAACTTGTCCAAGAAGCTGGCCCAGGCCTTGACGCCGTTGCGTTTGAACCACACCGGCCAGTAGAGCCAATGGGCCAGCCCCAGGCCGTAGGGCTCGTCATCGTCGTCGGCGCCGCAGCAAAAGCTCCAAAATTTGCGCTCCGGCAAAACCTCGCCCATGGGGTTGGCCATGGTGCGCAGCCGCAGCGAGCCGTCCGGAGCGAAACCGAAACGGCGTTGCTTGCGCACCTTGATCCGCTCCAGCGTCACCTTGCCCTCCGCCACGCCCCACAGGCACTCGGCCACGGCGTAGCCGTAGAACACGGCGGAGAGCATCTTGCGGGTGACGCCGTCCAGATCCAGCCGCTTCAGATTCTCGCTCAGGGACTCGGCGGCCTTGCGGCTGGACCGGTCCTCCCCGCCGGGGACCACGCGCCATTCGGTGGCGGTGAGGGCCAGTTGGCGTTGTTCCAGCGCCGACTTGACCATGTCGTCCCGCAGCACCTCGTCGTAGATGGCGAGGTTTCCGCCTTTCGCCAGCAACACCGAGTCGGTGGAGGGAAGCATCGGCAGGGCGTCGACGTAGCCTCGGGTGATGTCCCGGCCACCGCCGATGGTGGCGATCTCGCTGGTCGCGGGAGTTTTTTCGCTCTCGTCGCTCATCTTATTGATACCCCGTCATGTCGAACCGCTCCCCCACCGCGCCCCATCCCGAGTCGCTGACCGTCAGGGGGGCGTCGTAAACCGGGCGATGGCCGAAGGCTTGGAACTCCATGGGAACCCGCCCCCCCTGGGCGGCCTGCCACAGCATTTCCGTGGCGTCGGGGCCGTCGTCGTGGTCCGCCAGAGGGAAGTGGCGGAACTGCTCCAGCAGCGTGGATTGAGAGGCGTGGAGAAGGATCAGCCCGTTGGCGACGTGGGGCTGAAGCGACTCGATGCGCAACAATTTGTCGGCGTAGGGCTG
Source organism: Magnetococcales bacterium (assembly GCA_015231965.1). Classification (GTDB taxonomy): domain Bacteria; phylum Pseudomonadota; class Magnetococcia; order Magnetococcales; family JADGAP01; genus JADGAP01. The sequence continues at coordinate 23,445 of JADGAP010000021.1, forward strand.
GACAGGGCGCGCCGGGACCGGAATCCCCCGCGCCGCCGACCGTTTGACCAGTTCCGTCACCATCATCATCTGGAACTGCACCGCTTCCACGGCCCACAACACACAACGAAACCGCGCCTGGGCGGCGATGATCTCCTCGATGATCCGATCCGGGACCATGCGAACGATCTTGGCCTCCACCACGCTCAACACCCCGGTGCGGCGGTTCAGCCCGCCCACCAGAATGGCGCAGGGGTCGCGGGAGGCCCCCTTCAGCCCCAGGGAAGGGTCGCAGGCGCCATAGAAAATCCACTCGGGATCGGGCTCGGTCCAGAACCGGATCACCCCGCCGGAGAACGGGTTGTCCTCGCCGGAGGCGGGATCGTTTTGCATCTCGGAGTCGAAAGCGGCGTGACCGTCGGCGGCCCGCTTGGCCATCAGGGCGACCAGGGGGCGGACTGGCGGCCAGGAGACCTCCGCGCCCCGCTCCATCTCCGGCTGATGCCGCCGCCACAAAACCTCCGCTGCCGCCGCGCCGAAATTCAGCAGCAGCGCCTCCCATTGGTCCCACAGATCCATCCGATCCGGCCAACGCAGGATGGCCCGGAACACTTTCCCCTCCCAGAACGGGCTTTTCAGCTTGCGGCTCAGGACCGAGTCGTAATGGAGGATGGTCCCCACCAGCACCACCGCCAGGGAGCCGTCCGGAGGCCCCAGGGAGAGGACGGAACGGTCCAGCCAACGCTCCAGCTTGTCCCGCTGGGCGGGGGAGACGACGTTTTCATCGTTCTCCATGTCATCCAACACCACAAGATCGGGACGATGCGGACCGTGGCTCAAACCCCGCAGCCGCGTTCCCGACCCGAAAGCCTGCACCTTGGCGTTGTTGGCGGTGACGATGACCCCCTCGCGCCACAGCGGCCCCTGCCCAGCCTCCTTGGGGTAGTCGGTCAGCAATCGCGGGTTGGCCTCCAGTTCCGCCTTGATCGTCTCCAGCATGACGGCGGCCTGGCCATAGGAGTCCGCGACGATCACGGCGTACTTGCGCTTGCCGGTGATCACGCACCACAGGGTGAAGATGCGGCTGATCAGGGTCGATTTCGCCTCCCCGCGGGGGGCGGCGAGGGCCAGACGGCTCCCCTGGCGGTGGTCGACCAGCCGGGGCAGCCGCTCGTAGAGCCAGGAGTGCAGGACGCTTTCGGAGGAGGAGACGTAGTGGGGAAAGTAGGTCTTGGCGAAGAAGCGGAAATCCGTCTCGGCCTGTCGGCGTCGTTGGGCGCTGGCGGCGGGATCGTCGGAAAAGCCGGAAACCCCCGCCTCGATCTTCCGCCGCAACCCCTCGGCCAGTTCGGCGAGCCCCTGAAGGAAACTCTTCGGCGCGACCTTGTTCACGCCTTCTCCTTCGAGAGTTCACGACCAAAAGGCTCCAGGATTTCGAGGAATGCAGCGGCCTGCTCGGGATGATGCGCCTGAATGAAGGCGGCCAGCTTGGCCAGCACCTCCATGGCCACCCCCAACCAACTGAGTTGCGGGGTGGCCTTGCCCACGGCGGCCATGGTCTTGCTGAAGGCGTCGGCCAATCCGCAGAGGGCCTGTGTGCGTTGGATCGGGGAGATTTCGGGGTTCTCGCGCACCTGCTTGATCGCCTCGCCATGGGCGGCGAGGAAATCCTCGATGATCGCCATGGCGGCGTCCTCCGTCCCCAGGCCGGAGAGTCGGCGGGCCGCCCGCGCCTTGTCCCAGTCGTCCCCCTCGACCTTGGCCGTGTTACGCCATGTGCGGGCGGTATTGTACGAGACCCCCACCTCCTTGGCGGCGTCCTCCAGGGTGCGCCCGGCGGCGTAGAGCGTTCGCACTTGCTGCCGTTTTTCCACCCCGTGGGCCATCACCCGACTCCCAGATGGGCCTTGGCCACCTCGATTCCACCTCGCACCACCACCTCTTGCAGGGTCGGTTCTGGGCGGGCCACGCCGGGGTGGAGCGTCAACCCCCGCACCACGTCGAGCCCGGAACGGGTGAGGGTGGCCGTGGGGATCGTTTCGCCCGGCTCGACGGTGAGCAGGCCGCCGTCCTCCAGCCAGTGCATCTCCTCGATCACCTCCACCAGACCGCAGCCGACGCCGCGCCCGCGCAGGTAGTCCTGCAACAGCGTCGCCGGGGCGCGATATTCGGGGAGGGTCTCCAGGGCCAGCAGGCAGAACAGGCGGCGGTTTTCGGCGAGGAGGGTCTTGAAGCTCTTGGCCATGGGTCACTTCTCCAAATGATGTTGCAGCAAGAGCCGGAGCTGCGTGGCGACTTGATCCATGCTGCCGGTCAACTCCCGCACGTCGCCGTGGACCTCATCGACGCGGCGGCACAGGTCGTCGATGGTCTTGCGATCCGGAATCGCCTCCAGCCTGGTTTCCATGCGCGTGGTGCGGTCGTTCAGGGTGGAAAATTCCGCCTCCACGTCCTTCCGCAAATCGGCCACGTCGGTTTCCGCATCCTTGCGCAAGGCCGAAAGCTCCTCTTTCGAGACCAGACCGCGCTTGATGCTCCAGATGGCCCACGCCAGCAGCCCGGTAAACACGGTCGAGATGACCGGCCAAAGACGCAGAGCTTCATCCATTCCGACTCTCCCAATCCTGTTGGCAGGGCAGGCAGCGCCGCGCCCCCGGAATCGCCTTCAGCCGGGAGGCGGGAATGGTGTCGCCGCACTCCAGACAATGGCCGTCGCCGTGGCGGCGACTCAAATAGTTTTCCGCCAGAGCCTGGGCGCGCAGGACGGCGGAGGCGCGAAAGGCCTCTTCTTCCTGCTGGCAATAATCCATTTCATCCATGACTCACCCCTCATTCCGACCTTTTTCCGCGACGGCCACCCCGGCGCCGCCGAAAAGGATCACGCCGATCTGCCCAAGGGCGCTCACCGTGGGGTGGGACGAGGCGGCGGCGAGGCCGAAGAGCGCCGCCAGGGCCGCATGAGTGGAGGGCTCCCGCAGGCGGGCGAGGATGGCGTTCATCAGTCGTTCTCCGAAAGGATTTGTACGCCGGGGGTGTAGCACACTTGTCCCAACCGGTTGCGCCACGCCGTCCGCACCTGACGGCGCGGGCGAAGGTTCGGCTCGGCCACGGCGACGTGGACCCAGCGGTTGAATTCGAGAATCACCTGGTCAAAGGGGAGGCCGCTCCGGCTGAGCCACAGGGCGAGGTCGTAGGGGGCGTGATCGCCCACCTGGAGGTCGGCGGCGCAAGCCTTCAGGTGGGCCGACGTCGGCGACCCGCCCACCAGCCGGTTGAGTTCCGGCGGGCGGTAGCCGGAGAGGATGCGGATCGGCCCGCCCGTCGCGGTGCGCAGGGGCTCCAACACGTCTTCGCAGAGGCGTTGAAGATTCCCCCACTCGTGCGATCCGGGCAGAATCACCACGGGGACGCCGTGGCGCACCGCCGTCATCGAGGCGGTGAACTCGGAGAGTTTGAAATGAAGACTGAGGCGAAGGTCGGGAGTGTCCATGCCATGGATCATGGCATGGACAGGGGAAGGAAAATCAGACTGAAGGGCTTCAGTTGGGAACAGGAGTTGCGCGGGTTAGCGGGGGATACCTGCGGTTTCGCAATTTATTTTTTCTATCTCCTTCCAGTCGTTGTATTTCGTCTCCTCTTTGGCTTGGAGAAAGGCTGCGGACACAAAACCGGCTTGGACGCATATTTGGATTTTGTCGCCTTGTCGGCGGGCTATCCTGTACTGCGCGACGGCATCCTCAGCGACCTTGTCTACGATGCGCTTCATCTCGCGATCAGCAAGACGGTCAAGAACGTTGCTTGCGTCAGTGCTCTCGGCCTTGTCCGTTGTAACGCTTTTGTTCCACAGCATCCCTGCTATCCCGACCGAGACGACAAGAACGACGCTTGCGACGACGCCCAGCTTGGCTGTCACTCCGGCATTCCATCCGAACGGGGCCATGCGATTACATTTCGGGCAATAAAAATCGTTCGTTAGTTGTATACCCTCCCCGCAGTGTCGACACGGCAGCGAATCGGCCTCGTAGCGCATGAAACATCCCCCTGAATTGATTGGTCGCGGCGGCAATAATTACAAAACAAATCGTCAAAAGGGAGGCCGGGAAGCCCTCGCGGGCCTCCCGGCGTAGAGAAAGGCCGGGTGCTCACGCCTTTAGCCTTGCGGCTTGGACATGACATGAGCCCCCCGGAGTCTGGGCGTGTTTCGGGCATAAAAATGCCGCCTGACTGACGGGGTGGCGGTTTCCCGCCTTACATATGGAGTTGCTACGCTCCGTCCCCATCAAGCCGCGCTCGCGGCGGAAAAGTCAAGGGTGTTTCTCAATCGCCGAAGGGCAGCATCAATTGCAGGTAGTCCACCACGATCAAGCCGATTTTGCGTTCGCGTTTGAGCCGCCGCGCCCGGGAGCGGAGCGCCGTCACCGACAGGGCGGGGGTGTCGTCGATGTAGAGGGGGGCCTTGGAGAGGCTGTCGGCCACCCGGGAGAGCTTGGCGAAGTCCTCATCCCGCAAATGACCGGTGCGCAAGCCTTGAGCGTCGATCATCCCCACGGAAGAGAGCAGGCGGGTGACCAGTTGCTCCTTGGACATTTCCAGGGAGAAGACCAACGTCGGCGTGTCGCCATGAAGAGCCGAGTTGGCCGCCATGTTCATGGCCAGGGCGGTCTTGCCCATGGAGGGGCGTCCGGCGACGATGAGCAGGTCGGAGGATTGCAGTCCGGTCAGCATCCGGTCGAGGTCGAGGAAGCCGGTGGAGACGCCAGGGATCGCGTCCTGCCGCTCCATCAACCGTTCGATGCGCTCCATGACGGGGATTAGGATGCCGCGCACGTCCTGATAGTCACTACGCCGCTGGTCCATTTTTTCGCCGACAGCGAAGATGCGGGCCTCGGCGTCGTCCAGCAGCTCGTCCACCCGGTTGGGGGTTTGATAAACCTTTTCGACGATGGTGGTGGCCTGCCGGGCCAACTCGCGCTTGATGGCCATGTCCCGCACCATCCGGGCGTAGGCTTTGACGTTGGCGGCGCTGGGGGTTTCATCGAAGAGGCGGGACAGGTAGTTCGGGCCGCCAATCGCCGCCAGTTCGTCGTTGCGGTCGAGTTCCTGCAACAACGTCACCGGGTCCACCGGTTCGCCCCGCCCCAGCATCGCCCCCATCACCATGAAAATCACCTGGTGCGCCCCGACGTAAAAATCATCGGGGGCGATCAGATCGGCAACCTGATCCATGGCACCGTTGTCCAGCAGCACCGCCCCCAGCACCGACTGCTCGGCCTCGATGGCGTAGGGCGGACGGCGGTCGTTCATCGCTCCCACCCCGCGATGGTGCGTTTATCGTGTCTCTCCATGGTTATTTGACGCCCCAGCTTGGGGACATGCTTCCCTGTCCCCCCGTAGAGATCATCGATCCACATCATCATGCCTTCTTCCAGAGCGCAGGCCTTCGCCTCTGTCAGACAGGGCTCCCGCATCATGCCACCTCCCCCATGTCCGTCTCGAACGGGGTGACGATAAACTCCTCCCCTTGTTCCAGCTTGATGCCGGGGATTCCGGAAACCGCTTCCGGCTCGGCCAGAATGGCCTCCTTGTTGACCTCCTCCTTGATCCGAACGAACCGCTCCAACTTCCGCTCCCGGAGCGCCTGAATCACGTTTTCGATGGAGCGCAGGACCACTCGCGCCGGACGCATCCGCCAGGAAATCTTTCCGGCGGGAAAGTCGTGGAACTTCACCTTCCCCCCCCCGGTCAGGTCGCGGCGGCGCGACTCGCACCACGCCTGAATCCCCTCGCGCAACCGCTTGATGTCGTCCTCAAGGGGCTTTTTCTGCGTCTCGAATGCGCGATTGACCTCCGCCAGCCGCTCGTCCTTTTCCAGGTACAGACGTTTCCGCTCCCGCTGCAAATGACCGATTCCCGCGATGGCCGCATCCACCTCCTCCCGCGTCTGCGGGACCGGATACGGGGCGGCCTCCCCCTTCGTGCGATGACTGATCGTCCCCATTTCATCCCCTTTTCATTTGTAAAAACCTGCTTTTGTGCCAGTAAATCAACTCCATCCATCGCCCCGACGCCCCGCACTCCCGATGCCCCCAGGGGGTCACCACGCCGCGCCGCATCGGCTCATTCAACAGGTTCTCCACCCGACCGGGGGAGATGGGGCGATCCAGCCGTTCCCGGATTTCCTCCAGCGTCAGCCCGCCCCGCGCCCCCTTCAACACCGCCAGGATGGCCTGCCGGTCCTGCTCTTCCAGCCGCTTCAAGCTCGAAGTCGAGGGAGAGGCCACCCACCGCCACAGCACGCCGAACGGCCCTTGCAACACCCCTACCCCCACCCTTGACCGCCACTCCCGGAACCCGCCGCGCCACTCCTCCGCTCGGTGCGTCCGCATCGTCGCCTCCCACCGTAAAGTTGCCGCGTTCGTCGAAGAAAACCGCTTCAACCCGCTTCCGCACCGCCTCCAAACTCCCCCGGTACTTCCGGGCCAGCACCCGGTTGACCACCGCCCGGCTGTAGCCGATCCGGCTGGCCGCGCCGTGCTGGCCGACCACGTCCGCCACCAGCGCCAGCGCCGCCAGCCACGGCGGCAGGCAATTTTTCCACGCCTCGGCGGCCCGCCGGGCGTTGGTTTCGGGAAGCCAGGGCGCTTTGGTTCGGGTCATGGATGGTTTTGTCCTTCTTGATTTGCGGGGCCTTCGGCCCGACGTCCTTGATGAGTTGGAAACGGGCCTTGCCGCCCTGCCCGTCCAACCGCCGCAGAATCCCCCCCCGCGCCAGGCGATTCAGATAATCGTCCACGTTCAATCGGTTGAAGCCGTGGGCGGCCATCCCGTCCAGGGTGAAAACGCGGGCGATCCGCATCGCCTGCCACATCTTTTGCCGGTCGCTCCGCGCCACCAGGGAACCGTCCTCCCGCACCCGGGGATGCTCCGGCCCCACATCCCGCACCAACTCATATTCGTCCCCGAAGCGTTGCACAAACCCGCCGGCCAGCAGGCACTTCAGGTAATCGCGGATGGTGTCGGCGTGGACATTGGTGTCGTCGGTCAGGTTCTTGAACGTGAAGCGGCGGCGCGTCCGCACCGACTCCCAGACCTGTTGCGAACCCGCCCCCCTGGGCAATTTCTGGGTCGTATTCATCCCAGCACCCGCCGGGCCGGGGCCGCGCCGGTGTGGAAGGCGTCCTGACCCCACTCCTTCACCCCCATTTCCGTCCAGCCGTGGCGGGCGGCCTTCTCCCGGGCGTGTTCCAGGTTGATGCAGATGCGCCGCACGAATCCCTTGGATTCGCGGGTGATCATCTCCAACAGGCGCGGATCGAACCGCACCTTGGGGCAGTAGAGGGCCGCCAGCAGGGCGGCGTCCTCGGCGTCCGCCGGTTGGGCGGCGACGTATTGCAGGACGCGGTCGAAGATGCGCGGCCAGCGTTGCAGGCTTTGCGGCAACCCTTCCTCGCCGATCAGCAGGACCGGGGCGCGGCTGGCGTCGTGGAGGTTGCGCAGCAGGTTGATGTGGTGGTTGCCATGCTCCGGCTTCCCCTGGGAGAGGGCCACGGCGGTGTCGGCCTCGTCCACCATCAAGGGGCGCTGACTTCCCGTCAGCACCTCCACCACCTGCCGGAACATCTCGTTCTCGGTCCGCGCCGGAGTGGTCCCCGTCTCCCGCAGGATGCTGAAAAGCATCGCCTTGCGGGTCATCGTGGCTTTCATCTGGACGTAGATGGCGTCGTACTCGAGCGCCGTCTGCACCGCCGCCGTGGTCTTGCCGAACCCCTGAAATCCGTGGAACACCCCCATGCCGGGGAGATGGGATTGGCGACTGGTCAGCGCCGCCATCAGCCCCAACATGTCGGACACCGTCTTGAGCGGGGCCACGCTCAAGGGGGTTTCCTCCCGCTTTCCTTCCGGTCTTGCGATGCTCATTGTCATATCGTTTCTCCTCGACTCTCGTTGGCCGTTTTTTCCGACCTTTTTCTTATTCGACGCTCCTCAACCCAGGGCGGCCCACCGTTCGTCGGTGGCCATCCGCTCCTGGAACCTTCTCCGCATCTCGGCCATGGAGCCTTCGGCCTTGAATTCCGCGCTCTCGCGGTAGCCTTCGAGCCACGAAGCCTCTTCCGGCGTCGCCCGCCCCTCGTCGAGGCGCTGTTGCGTCTCCATCGCCCGGGCGTACCGCTCCCGAGGCGTTTCAGGCTTCGGCTTGGGCGTTTGCTTGCCGAAGTCGGCGACGAACAGGTTGTAATCCTGGCGCTCCGCCTCGCTCCGCTGCTTGGGAGCGACGGGGGCGACGGCCTTGGCGGCCTTGGCGGCGCCCTCCAGGGCCGGGGTGTGGTAGGTCTCGCTCGGCTTGGGCATCCCGGCCAGCTTGGCGGCCTCTTCCGCCCGCATCTCGAAAACCTCCTTGCGCAGGGTTTCGGGCGTGACCTCCTT
>JADGAP010000220.1 GCA_015231965.1 Magnetococcales bacterium
TCCCTGGGGTTGCCCCTGGTGCAGGGTTATGGCATGACCGAGGCGTCGCCGGTGGTGAGCGTCAACACGCCGGAGCGGAATGATCCGGCGGGGGTGGGGCGGCCGTTGCCGGGGGTGGAGGTTCGGTTGAGCGGGGCGGGCGAGTTGCAGATTCGCGGCGCGACGGTGATGGCGGGGTATTGGAATCAGCCGGGGGCGACGCGGCAGGTTTTGGGGGCCGGGGGGTGGTTGCGCACCGGGGATCAGGCTCGGGTGGATGAGGAGGGCAATCTTCATCTGACGGGTCGGATCAAGGAGATCATTGTCATGGCCAACGGGCACAAGGCGCCCCCCGCCGAGGTGGAGGCGGCCTTGGCGGCGGATCCGTTGATTTCCCAAGTGATGGTGGTGGGGGAGGCGCGGCCGTATCTTTCGGCGTTGGTGGTGTTGGATGGGGATCGTTTGGCGGCGGCGGCCCGGGGGTTGGGGTTGGATCCCGCCAGGCCGGAGAGTTTGCGCGAGGAGCGGTTGCAGCAGGTGATTTTGGGTCAGTTGGGGCGTCGGTTGAAGAGTTTGCCGACGTGGGCGGCGGTCAAGCGGTTGTCGTTTCTCACCGAGCCGTGGACGGTGGAGAATGGGTTGCTCACGCCGACGCTCAAGCCCAAGCGGGCGGCGATTTTGGCGAGGTACGCCGGTCAGGTCGAGGCCATGTACCGGTAAAGCCCCAAGGCTTTTACAAGTAAAAAAAGGTGAAGGGGGGGCGAGGGGTAGGGGCAGGGGGCGCGACAGTTCCCTGTCCCCCAAGGTTTTGCTTGTCGCTTTTCTGGCGCAGCGCGCCCAACCGTGATTCGGGCCATCCCTGGCCCTCACCCTGCGGGCTCGCTACGCGAGTCCGATTCGCCAATCCTGGCGAATCGTCGCCGAAGGCGACCTGATTTTCAAACGGTAGGAACGGCTTTTGTTCCTGCCGTTTGCGCTGGCCTTTAAAAACGTGGACCTAATGGACCCTTTGGGTTCAAGGCGATTCCCCCATCCCGTTCGCCGGAGTTTCGGGGGACGCCCCCTCGGGCCAGGTCGCCTCCCAGCAGCAGTCGTGGTCGTATCCGGGAATTTCCCTCACCCGGATGGTGGGCAGGCGGTCCAGGGCGGCGCGGGCCAAGGCGGCGCGGGTCAAGGCGGGGGGAACCACCTCATCCCGGCCCCCGACCCAATGGGTTTGCGGGATGGACCCCAGGGAGGCCAAGCCGTCCGCCGGATTCAACGAGCCGGTCAGCGGCGAGAGACGATGATGGGCGCTCCAGGCGGCGGTGTCCAGCAGTCCGGCCACCGTGGTCAACTGTTCCGGAACCACCCCCCGTTGGGCCAGCAGCAGGGCCAGGGCACCCCCCCCCGAATAGCCCACGAGATGGAGCCGCGTCGCCCCGGATCGGGCCATCAGGCCGCCAATCGCCTCGGCGAAGGCGTCCACCACCTCGGGGGCGTAGCGGGCGTGGCTCCAGAAGGCGGGGTGACAGTGGTGCCGCGCCGTGCCCTGGACATACTGACAGGGCCGGGCGAGGTAGGCGACGCTGGGGGAGGGATCCCGCGCCGCCAAGCGCAAGGCCACCGGCTGGCGGGGGGTGGGGTCGTCGGAGAGACGAGTGGGGGTGATCCAGGCGTCGCCGTCCCCCTCCAGATAGACGGTCAGGCGGGGGGCGTCGGGGGTCAGGCGGGTGAAGGCGAGGAGATCAAAGCGGGCCGTCGCCACCGCTTCCGGGCGCAATCCCCCGGCGGCGGCAATCTCTTGGGCCAACTCGTGACGGGAGGCGCAGCCGCCGCCCAGCAGCCCCATCAGGGCCCAAAAAATCGCCGGAACCCAAGAGGTTCCGGCGACGGGGCGAAGCCTGTTCACGGGGCGGACGGAGGGCGCGATCAGAACTCGTAGCGACCGCGCAGGGCCACGCTCCACAGGTTGAGATCGTTGCGGAACAGGGCGTTTTCGTTCACTTCCACGCTGCCGGTGAAGCCACCCTTGTAAATTTCGTAGCCCAGACCGAGGACGCCGCCGAACGTATCGACGGTGGAATACTGTCCCCCGGATTTCAGCACCGAATTGGGGGTGAGGTAATCCCATTCGCCCATCAGCTTGAGGTAGGGGATGGAATTTTCCAGGGCGTAGCCGATCTTGGTCCCGGCGGTCAGGCGGCCGAACTCGACGTGATCCTCGGGGGAGTAGGTGCCGCCGCCGGTCTCCTGGTAGGCTTCCTGCGTTTCGTTGACGTAGACCACGCCGACCTTGGGCTGGAACTTCCACTGATCCTTGGCGAAGACGCCCACCAGATTGGCCCCCAGGGAGAGGCGCTCGGCGTCAAAGCCGCCGGTGATGGTGCCGCTGTTGCGGGTGGTGTCGTAGTTCAACCAGCCGTAGCCGAGGGAGAAGTCCGCCGTCCAGGTTTCGTTGATGGTCAGGCCGAGGTAGGGGGTGATGGTCAGGCCGCTGCCCTCGAAGGTTCCCTGATTGTAGGGGGTGTCGAGATCCATGGTTTCCCAGCTCACCGCCGCGCCCATCAGCAGTCGGGGGGAAAATTTGAAATCGCCGCCCAGGATGTAATGGCCCAGGTTGCCATCGGTCTCCAGGCCGGTTTCGGAGCGGTCCAGCTTGGCGAAGGTTCCCTGACCCCAGACGCCGTAGGGGGCCGCCTTGCCGCCGGCGGACATGCCCCGGGTGGTGAAGGAGGAGGGGAGGCCGGTCAGCGGGCCTGGCGCGTCGATGTTAAGGGTGGGTGCCTCACCCGGAGTGATTTGTGGGCTTTCAAGAGTCGGAGCGCCGCCTTGAGGCGTTTGGGGGGCGCCGCCGCCGCCGGAGGGGACGAATCCGCCGCCGCCGCCCCCCGAGGGGACGAACCCGCCGCCGCCGCCGCTGGAGGGGACGAAGCCGCCCGCCACCGCGTTGCTGATCAGGCCGGAGGTTTGCATGGAACTCATCGGGGTGACGATGCTGGAAGTAGACTGGCGGGAAGGGTCGCCGCTGTTGCTCACGTCGCTGGCCGCGAAGGCCCCGGAGGTGGAGAGGACGAGGGTGCCGCCGATCATGGCGGGACGAATCAAGCCCAAGGGGTTGCGCAAGAGAACCTCCCTATTTCTGTATCTGGAACGAGTCCAGGCGATGACAAGTCGAGAAAAAAGTCGAGAAGAAAGCAGGCGAATCCTAGAAAAAATCGGTGGGAAATGCAATCAATATTTAAATAAATTCCAATCTTCAGAAAACATCAAAATCTATCTAAAAGATTCAATGCAACGGTAATTGAATAATAATTCATGGGTTGGCGGGGAACTCCCCCCAAATGGCCGCCCGCCTGGAAGATTCAGAGGGCCGTTCACGGTGGATCCACCCTTATCGAGGCGCTTGGGGACCAAGAAGCGTGAATTCCTCCCCACCCCATCCCGTGGTATCCGCCGTGGTTGTGAGTTACCACACCGGGCCGGTGCTGGAATCCTCGTTGCGGGCTTTGTTGGAAGCGCCCGAAATCTTGGAGATCCGTCTGGTGGACAACGGCAACCCCGAGGCGGTCGCCGCCCGACTGGACGCCTGGGCGGCGCGGGAGGCTCGGCTGGTGGTGGTGCGACCGGGGCGGAATCTGGGCTTCGCGGCGGGGTGCAACCGAGGGGCGGAGGGGGCGAGGGGGGCGTACATCGCCCTGGTGAATCCGGATCTCATCGTTTCGCCGGGGATGTTCGCCCGGCTGTTGGAAACCTTTCGCCGTCGTCCCGACGCCTGGATCGGCGGGGCGCGGCTGCTGGACCCCGACGGCGGCGAGCAACGGGGCGGACGGCGGGAGACCCTGACCCCGTGGCGGGCCTTGGTGGAGATCACCCGCTTGTGGGCCCTGTTTCCCCATCATCCCTATTTCGCCGCCTTCAATCTCCATCGCCAGGGGGAGGAGCGGGGCGTGGTGGAGGTTCCCACCCTTTCCGGGGCCTTCATGTTCCTGCCCCGGGAGGCGTGGCACCGCCTGGGGGGGATGGACGAGGGCTATTTTCTCCACGTCGAGGATATCGATCTTTGCCTGCGGGCGCACAAGGCGGGGGGGACCATCCTCTATTGCGGCGACGCCGAAGCGCGGCACCATCGGGGCTCCAGCGACGCCTCCGTCATCCGCGTCGAGTGGCACAAAACCCGGGGGCTGGTCCGCTATTTTTGGAAACATTTCCGCGACGCCTATCCCCCCTGGGTGTTGGCGCTGGCGACCATCGCCCTGTGGGGGCGTTACGTCGCGGCGCTGCCCTGGCGGTTGTGGGCGGATGGGGCTAGGCTGTGGCATCGGGGGCGCGGGGAGGGTTCGGGTCGGGCAGGCGGATGACGGCCCGTTGCGATAACCGTCGGGGATTCCAGATCAGCAGACGCCCGACCTCCCCCAGGGAGAGGCGGCGACGGGATTGAATGGTCTGGCGTTGTCGCCAGGCTTGGTGCCCGCCGAGCAGCCCGTCCCGCAACCCTTTCAGCCGCGCCCCGCCGTTTTCGGCGCGCATCGCCAGCCAGAGTTGGGCCAGGGCGTACAGGGGCGTTGAAAGGAGCAGCAGCGGTCCGGGGAGGCAGCGGATCATCAACCAGACCCCGTTGCGGGCGCTGTGATAGAGGCTGAAGGGGCTGCGCCGTCCGGCGCTGGCCGAGCCGACGTGGTCCACCTGGGCCGCCGCCAGTTGCACCGCCCGATGGCCCGCCAGGCGGAAGCGGAACCCCAGGTCCACATCCTCCAGATAGCAAAAAAATCCCTCGGCGAAGCCCCCCAACTGCTCGAAGAGATCCCGGCGATAGAGGGCGGCGGCGGCGCAGGGGGAGAAGATGGGAAAATCCTCTCCCGGGGGGGGCTGTCGGGAGCCGTGACCGCCCCGCCAGGCGAGGCCGAAGATGGAGTAGGCGTCGCCGCAGCCGTCCAGCAGGATTCCCGGTTCCGCCGCGTCCCACTGGGTGGAGCCGAAGAGGGCCGCCTCGGGATGGGCGATTGCGGCGGCCCGCAACGCCGCCAGCCAGTCGGGATGGGGCAGGGCGTCGGGGTTGAGCATGGCCAGCCAGGGGACGGTCGCCCCCGCCGCGCCAAGGTTGCATCCCGCCGCGAACCCCAGATTCTTCCCCGCCCGCCACAGCCGAAAGCGTTCATCGGGCAGGCGCAGGGCGGCGGCGTCGGCGGAGCCGTCGGTGGAGTCGTTGTCCACGATCACCGCCTCGAAGGCGTCGTCGCTCTGGGCCGCCAGGGCCTGGATCACCCGTCCCAGCCAGGGACCGGCGTTGTAATTGACGATCACCACCCGCACCCAGGCTTGTCCGTTCATGCCCCTCTCCTCTCCCCTC
>JADGAP010000221.1 GCA_015231965.1 Magnetococcales bacterium
GAGCCCACCTTCGATCTGGATTTCGACGCCCCCCCCGCGCTCCAACTTCCGGTGCCCCCCTCCCTGCCCGCCGCCCCAGTCCAGGAGCCCAAGCCCGGACGGATCGACGACGCCGCCCAGCGGGCGGTGGCCTTCGCCAACCTGTTGTTGGGAAAATCCGCGCCCGCGTCGGTGCCCCCCTCCGCCCCGCCTCGTTCATCCGCAGCCTCTCCGGTTCTGGTGAAAACCGAGCCGTCTCCCCTCCCGGTGTTGACCCCGCCCTGGGAGACGGAAGCGGAGGTCGTGGAGGAAGCGGTGGCGGAGAGGATCAAGGCGGAGCCCCCTCCCCTCGCTCTCCCGCCGCCCCCCTCGATGCGCCCCGCCGCCCCGATCGCGGTCGCCGCCGCCGCCGCCGCCGCCGCCGCCGCCGAGGAGCCGCTGATTTTTCCCCCGGAGTCGGAGGGCCCCCCGCCGCTGCCCCCCTTCTCCATTTTGTCGCAGCCGGAGGGAGAGCGTCACCACGACCGAGAGAGCCTGACCATGAAAGCCCGGCTGTTGGAGAAAAAATTGCGGGATTTCGGCGTCGAGGGGCGGGTGGTGGAGATCCATCCCGGTCCCGTGGTGACCACCTTCGAGCTGGATCCGGCCCCGGGGCTCAAGTCCTCCAAGGTGATCGGACTGGCCGATGATCTGGCCCGCTCCATCACCTCGGTGTCGGTGCGGGTGGTGGGCAACATTCCGGGCAAGAGCACCATCGGCATCGAGGTTCCCAACGAACGCCGTCAGACCGTCTTTCTGCGGGAAGTGTTGGAGTCGGAAACCTTCCGCAAGACCAACAGCCCCCTGGCCGTGGCCATCGGATCCGACATCACCGGTCAGCCGGTGGTGGGGGACATGGCCAAAATGCCCCATCTGCTGGTCGCTGGGACCACCGGATCGGGCAAGTCGGTGGCGGTCAACGCCATGATCTGCTCCATCCTTTTTTCCGCCGGTCCGGAGCAGGTGCGCTTCCTGATGGTGGACCCAAAAATGTTGGAACTCTCCATCTACGAGGGGATCCCTCACCTGTTGGCCCCGGTCGTCACCGACGTGCGCAAGGCCTCCAACCTGCTCAAATGGGGCGTGGCGGAGATGGAGGAGCGTTACAAGTTGATGTCCGAAATGGGGGTGCGCAATCTGGCGGGGTTCAACGCCCGGGTCAAGGAGTGCCTGGAAAACGGCGAACAGCCGACGCGGCGGGTCAAGACCGGCTTCGAGCCCACCACCGGCGCCCCCATCGAGGAGGAGCAGCCCATTCCCCTGGAGGAAAAGCCCCTCATCGTCATCATCGTCGATGAATTGGCGGACCTGATGATTCAGGTGGGCAAGGAGGTGGAACCCTCCATCGCCCGTTTGGCCCAGATGGCCCGGGCAGCGGGCATCCATCTGGTGCTGGCGACGCAGCGGCCGTCGGTGGATGTCATCACCGGGGTGATCAAGGCCAACTTCCCCACCCGGCTGGCCTTTCAGACCGCCTCCAAGATCGACTCCCGCACCATTCTCGACGCCATGGGGGCCGAGTCGTTGCTGGGCAAGGGCGACGGGCTCTTTCAGCCTCCCGGAACCTCCCATATGCAGCGCATCCACGCCCCCTTCGTCTCGGATGGCGAAGTGACCCGGCTGGTGGCCTATTTGAAGAAGATGGGCAAGCCCCAGTACAACCCCGAAATCCTGAAAACCCGGGCCAGCAGCGCCGAAGAGGGCGGCGGCGACGAAGAGGGCGGCGGCGAGTTCGGGGAAAACGGCTACGATCCCCTTTACGACGAGGCGGTGGCCCTGGTGTTGCGCACCCGCAAGGCCAGCGCCAGCGGTGTGCAGCGGCAGTTCAAGATCGGCTACAACCGGGCCGCCCGAATCATCGAAAAAATGGCCGAGGAGGGGTTGGTCTCGGAGGCCAACGCCTCCGGCAAGCGCGAGGTGCTGGTTCCCAAGCGGGAGGAGTGATCGGTGGGGCGTCCCGCTGGGAACGAGACGAACATTTGCAGGGGACCGGGGACTCTTCGTTTTTTTCAGGGGCGCGCTTTATCGTCGTTCCATTTTAAAATTGGCGCCCCCGGAGTTTGGGGAAGCAAGGAACCCTTTCAAAAAAATAAACCGTCATGCCCGCGCAGGCGGGCATCCAGGCTTGGACGCCTTTTCATGACGCATGGGCGCATGCGTTGGCAGCCTTCTTGATCGAAGTGGGAATGACGGGAAGCCGAGTCAGGGGATCATTGAGCCGAAAAACATGGCTTCATTCTCGATTGGAACGACCGCAAAAAAGCGTACAAGCCTGGATTCCCGCCTTCGCGGGAATGACGGGTTTTTAAGTTGGGGGGAAGGGAACGGCTGGATTCCCGTCTTCACGGGGCAAGGCCCGCATTGGTTTCCGCGTGGGCGGCGTCATGAGCGGCTTTTTTCTTTTGGATGTCCTCCGGAACTCTGGTCCAGTCCACGTTCTTGGCTTGCAGTAGTTGATAAAGTGTCAACCCGGAAGCCTCCGTGAGATCGACATCCTGAAGGTTGGCTTCCGAAAAATTCGCGCCCAGAAGGTTGGCTTCCGAAAGATTCGCGCCCTGAAGGTTGGCTTTCGAAAGATTCGCGCCCTGAAAGTCTGTAGAATGTAGATTAAGTCCTCTAAAATCAACTAGATTTAGATCTAGTTTGATCATGTCCGCTCTCGCTAGCGAACAAATCATTTCTCCAGCCATCTTTTCCTTGAGAGCGTTTTCCTTTTCCAAATCCCTGCGATGGATCACCTCAAAAATGGCGGCGAGGTCGGAGGGCAAATGGAAAAAAGCTGCTTCATCGAGAAAAAGGCTCCATTGGTGATCATTGTCATCATCTTGATAATCGAGCATAACGGGTCTAAACAGAGGCTTTCCATCCTTGTCCTTGTTGGCGCGGTCGCGGACAAAGGCGCAGAGGGTGCGCATGACGGGGACATAATATTCATCCGGAGCCTCCTTGGCGATCTGCTCCAGGGCGTAAACCCCGGCCATGCGGGTGGCCAACCCCTCCTTGCCCAGCAAATCCGCCGCCTTGCTGAATCGGTCGGAGACTTGCCCCTTCACCGCCACCCGAATTTGTTCACTGGAATTCTCCGTCGCCCGTAGCGCCGCCTCGGCGCTGTGGTTGGCGGAAAGGGTGCGCCAGTACAACAGCGGAACCCCCACCCATCCCACCAGGATCAACCCGACGTTGCGCAAATCCTCCCAGGTTCCCGACGCGGCGCGAGTGATCGGGGAAAAGATCCAATAAAGCACGACGGAAACAATCCCCCACGCCGCAATGAACCTCGGCTGGGATGGGGGCATTGCCAGCAAAGGGTGGTTGATGATCCGCGATGTAGACCGCTTGATGGCGTCCACAACCTTAATCACGATTTCTCGCATGGGGAGAGAGACTCCGGTCAGAGGAAAGTATACAACTCATCTTAATACATCCCCCGTGAGAATGATGCAAGAGGCATCACGCCCCAACCAAGAGCGTACTCAACCAGGGCGGCGCGCGCCCGGGAGAAAAAAACCTCCACGCCGCCCAACGAGCCCCCTCCGGACGCCCCGGCGCCGCGCCAATCCCGACGAGGCCCCGACGGGCCGTGCATTTTTTCGTCGCCAAGGGGACCCGCCTGGGTTAGATTGGCGGGGAGATTACGCGCAACGGCCAGGGAGGGCACGTTTTCCCGCCGTGACGGTTGAACCGGAGGCATCCCCGGAAACGGCCCCCATCCCATGACCGCTCCCTCCCTCCCCGGATTTTTTTCCACCCTGCGCTTCAAGGCGATGGTCACGCTGATGGCGGTCCTCGCCCTGATCGGGCTGTTGCAGTGGGAGTTTCACAACCGGCAGGTGATGTCCGGCACCCTCGCCCTGGAACATCGGGAGGCCCTCGCCACCCTGGAGCGCATGGTTCTGGGGTTCCAGCAGGAGTTGGAAAATCGGGTCGCCTGCGGCGACGGTTGGGCGCGCTGCGCGAATGCTGAAAAGCGCATTCGCTTCACTTGAAAGCGCGCCTAAAAGCGAAAGGCAAAAGCAAAATCAAGAGCAAAGTCAAAACCGTGGGGCGCTGCCCCACACCCTGCCAGGGCAATGATTGCCCTGGACCCGCAGTCCCTTGGTACAGTTCATCGCTTCGTCAAGCGATGCCATTTTTCACGGAATCCCTTATCTTTTTCACTTCCTCAACATGAGCTTCAGCGTCTCCAACTCATCGTTGAGCGTCGGCTCCAACTGCCGCTTCTCCTCAATACGACGCACCGCATGCAATACCGTGGTATGATCCTTGCCCCCAAACTGATGCCCAATCTCTGGATACGAATGCGTGGTCATCTGCTTGGATAAATACATCGCCACCTGCCGCGGATGACTAAACACCCGCGACCGCTTGTCCGATCGCATGTCCGCCGGACGAATCTTGTAAAAACTGGCCACCATCTTGATAATGGCATCCAACGTCACCACCTTCTCCTGACCCTTCACAATCTCCTTGAGGGCATTCTTGGCCAAGGTCAAGGTCATCGGCTGACCGGTGAGCGAGGAAAAGGCGGAAACCCGAATCAACGCCCCCTCCAACTCCCGAACATTGGTCTGAATCGCACTGGCGAGATAAAGCGCCACCTCCTCACTCAACCGAACCCCCTCCAACATCGCCTTTTTTTGCAAAATGGCGATGCGCGTCTCCAACTCCGGAGGCTGAATGTCCGCCACCAACCCGGAACCAAACCGGGAACGCAACCGATCCTCCAAATGCTCGATCTCATGCGGATAACGATCCGAAGCAATGACAATCTGCCGCCCCGACTCGAACAACGCATTGAACGTGTGGAAAAACTCCTCCTGCGTCTGCTCCTTGCCGGACAATACCTGAATGTCATCAATGAGCAACAAATCCAAGGAACGATACGTCTCCTTGAACTCCGGCATCCGCCCCCACCGAATGAAATTGATAAACTGCGTCATGAACCGCTCGGCGGTGATGTACAACACCTTCGCCCCCGGCCGCCGCGACCGGGCGTGATGCCCAATAGCCTGCATGATGTGGGTCTTGCCCAACCCGACGCCGCCATAAATAAACAAGGGGTTGTACTGACTGGCCGGCTCGTCGGCCACCCGACGGGCCGCCGCATGGACAAATTGATTGGACGCCCCCACCACAAACGTCTCGAAGGTGAAACGCGTATCCAACCCCGCATCCAACTCCCGCCGATGCGCCGGACGCGACGCGGCGAGCGGAGGATCCTCCCCCCCGGAAAACGACGAGGCGGCCCGATCCAGGGCGGCGGGCGCGGGGGAAGGGGAAGGGGAAGGG
>JADGAP010000222.1 GCA_015231965.1 Magnetococcales bacterium
CTGTTTCGATGCTTCAGGCTGCCTGAATCGGTTTACTGAGCTGAACGGTTACGAATTGATGTTCTTTTTTATCGCGGTTATTTTCAAACTTCCAACCTCTGCTGTCACAAGAATCTCTATTCAGATTAGAGAATCTCTTGGCTTTAAAAATCTCTGTGTTGGATGTTTGTCTGAGATAGAAAAACAAGGTTCGGTAAAGCCAAGTGTGGAAGAAGCCAAAGATGCGGACCAAAAATAGTCGCTCCAATCTAGTTTTGAATCTCACGGTATGGCCGCAGAAGTAGGATTCCGCGAAAATCCGGTCGCCTACGGCGACGATTGGGTGCGTTGCGCCAATGCAAAAAGCTCATTGGCTTTGAAAGCGCACCTAAAATACAAAGCCAAGATCAAGACCTTGGGGGGGACAGGAACTGTCCCCCCCAATATCCCCCTTCACCGTTTTCTACTCTAAAAGCACGTTTCATCTCTGATGAACAATCCGGGTTGAACGCCAAAAAAGCCCCCCTCCCGTGAGGGGAGAGGGGCCACTTGGGTCGCTGCCGGGGAGGCGGGAGAGAATTACTCTTCGTCGTCCTCGCCGGTGTTCTCTTCCACCAGGTAGACCATTTCGCCGTACTTGTAGAGCTTCTCCTCGGCGCCTTCGGCCAATTGGCCGCCGCTGAGGGACAAGGGGCGCACGGTGATCTGGTTGGAGTCGCCGTTTTGGCTCACCATGCGATAGATGGATTCGCCATCGGTGGTGAACAGGGTATCTGCGGGCACTTGCATCCGGCGGCGAATCCGGGTCGCCACGAACATCTCTTCCAACGATTCGGCCATCTCGATCCTATCCTCCGAAGAGCCTGGGGTTGACGCTGCATCCTCGCCCATGGGGATGGAGCGGGGAGAGTCGGAAATCACAAAATGATGGAATTCTAATATACGTCCTGGCGGCCAAAGTCAACCGCCCATGGCGTCGAATCGGCACCTAGACCTGGAGGAACTTGGGAACGGCGGTGAGATTGCGGCATCCGGTTTCCGTCACCAGGACCACATCCTCCAGCCGCACCCCGCCCCAGTCGGGATAGTAGACCCCCGGTTCCACCGTCACCACGTGGCCCGCTTCCAGGGTTTGATCGCGACGGCTGATGCGGGGCGATTCGTGAACCTCCAGCCCCAGGCCGTGGCCGGTGCCGTGGAAAAATCCCGTCTGCCTGCCGGAGGCGGGATCGGTTCCGGTGGGAAAACCGGCTTGATCCAGGGTTTCCGTCACCGCGTCATGCACCGCCTTGCCGGAGACGCCGGCGCGGATCATGCCGAAGGCCCGCTCCTGGGCCTGCCTGACCGCCTCCCAGGCGCGGCGGGTGCGCTCCGGCGGTTCGCCCCGGCAGACGGTGCGGGTCATGTCGCCGAAATAGCCGGTGCGCTGCACCCGGGGAAAGACATCGAGAATGATGGATTGATGGGCGAACAGCGGCCCGCTCCCCCGTTCGTGGGGATCGGCCCCCTGCACCCCGCCGGAGACGATGGTGTGGTCCGGCGAGGCCCCCTGGCGGATCAATGTGGCGTCGATCTCCCCCCGCACCCGTTCGCTGGTGAGGGGCTCGCCGTCCAGCCTCAGCGCGCCGTCGGGGGCGAGGGTCGCGGCGCGAATCAGGGCGATGCCCGCCGCCATCCCTTCGCCGGTGATGCGTAGCGCCTCTTCCACCGCTGCCACCTCGTCGGGGCGCTTGATCGCCCGCTGGGGCCAGAAGGCCCCCTCCACCGCCGCCAGCGACACCCCCAGCCGACGCAGCCGGTCCCCCATGCCGAGGGGGAACTCCTCCGGGGTTTCCACCGCCGCCACCCCCAACTCTTCCAGAAAAAAGCGGATCAGGGGCTCGATTTCATTGGAGTCGGCGTCGGGATGCCGCTCCTTGAACCGTTTTTGGATCTCGGACCACTCATGCACCCGGTCGACCTGGGCGGTGCGTCGAGCCCGGTCCACTTCCAGCACCGAAATGACCAGATGGCGGGTTCCCGAGGCTTCCTGAATGAACAGGAAGGGGTCCGGGGCCAGGAAGCCGGTTCCATAGAGCAGGTCGGCGGAGCGTTCGCTGTCGGCGTAGATCAGGCGGGCGGTCATGGGGCCTCGCATCCGACGCGACGGGCGGCGGCGAAAAAGAGGGGGGAGGTCATGGCGCGGTTCGGCATCCCGCCCCCGCTCACGGAAGGGGAGGATAGGGCGGCATGGTCGGCCCGCCGCCGCCGGAGGATGGCTCCATTTGGCTGCACATGGAGGGCTGGTAACGGCTCTCCAGGGAGCGGTAGTAATTTTGGCAGGACTGGGCGTTGGGGCCGTTGCCCGGGCAGCGGGATCGGCCCTCCTCGATCATGCGCAACGCCTTGTTGGCGCGCATCAGGCACTGGTTGCGCCAGACGCAGGCCAGGTAGTGATTCATGCCGAACCCGGGTTGGGGCGGGGGAGGGCCGCAAAAAGTTTGATCGAAGACCGTCACCTGATTTTTGCCCGGCTCCGTCGTCGGGGAATGGGCCTCGACCGGCAAGGGGGCGGGGAGGGGGGATTCGACCTGGGGCTCGCGGGCCGTTGGAGCCGGATCCGCCCTCGGGGCGGAATCGGCGGGCGGGGCGGGGGCGAGGATCGGCGATTGTTTCGCCGCCGCCGCCGGGACGGGGGGCGAGGCGTCGCCGCTCTTGGGCGGCAGGGGAACGGAGGCGACCTCCGGGGTGGCGACCTCCGGAGTCGATTTTTTCGCGACGGGGGGGCTCTCGCCCGGATTCGAGGCGGCGCGTGGGGCGAGGCGGGGAAAGTCCGGTTCCGCCTGCTTCACCCAGTCCAGCAACGCGATGGAAAAGACGACGCCGATCAGCAGCCCCGCCGCGTAGGGTCGCACCGCCCGCCACAGTCCTGTCAACATCCGGTTCCTCCTTGTCTCCGGGCGGCGGATCTCCCCCGCCTGTCGTTCCGGATTGCTCCCCCGATTCGCCATTCCACCGTCAACCCGCCGCATGGGGGGGGTGACGTAAAATCGTTACCCTTTCGTGCAATTTTCTTATACCTTAGAAGTGAAGCCTTGGGAATTGTCAAACTGGAGTGCGGAAGGTGGGTTTGAACTCCCGGAATGGCGAGACCGGGAGGATGGTTCCTCCGTCGTCCCGTTTCCCCTCGGCCAACCGTTTTCCCTTTATCTTTTCTTCCCCCCTCGGAAAGCCGGAATGGACCTGGCGGAACGCATAGCCAACGTGGTCGAGTTGACTCGGGAGCGCATGGGAGACGAACCCGCGCGCCAAGTCAAGCAGGCTGTCGAAATGGCGGAATGGTTTCACGCGGGGCAGGTGCGCAAGCTGGATGGCGCGCCCTATGTCACCCACTGTCTTCAGGTGGCCGCTTATTGCCTGACCTGGGGTTTGACCGATCCCCAGGCGGTGTGCGCCGCCCTGCTCCACGACGCCCTGGAGGACGCCCCGGCCGACATGGAGGCGGAACGGCGCATCGGTGCCTTCGACCCCGAGGTGCTGGAGATCGTTCAGGCCCTTTCCAAAATTCGCAATCTGCAAACCGGCGACAGCGAGATCAACGCCACCTATCGCCGGATCCTCAGCTCCTCGGCCAAGGATTTGCGGGTGATCCTGGTCAAGGCCTTCGACGTGTTGAACAACTCGGAAACCTACGAGGTTCACACCCGGGAGAAGGCCAAGAACAAGGCCAGCATCGGGTTGATTTACGTCGGCGTGGCCCGGCGGTTGGGGATCATGGCCCTGGCGGACACCCTCATCGAGCGTCTGTTGCCCCATCTCATGCCGGTGCAGACCCGGCAGGCGCTGAAAAATCTCCACGCCCTGCAAAAAGAGGGGGCGGCCAGCATGGAGCGGATGACCCGTCATCTCAACCCGGTGCTGGCCGACGGTTTCGCCGTGGATTACGTGGTGGAACCGAAAAAGTTGGCGGACTATTTTCTCCTCACCGAGCAGCCGGGCACCGGGGAGCTGCGTCGGGTGGGCTGGCCGGTCCACCGCATGCGCCTGATGGTGGAGAGCGACGACGCCGCCTGGCGGGTTTTGGGGCGGATGCACCATCTGTTCGGCCCCATGCCCCGGCACGTGCGGGACTATCTCAACGCGCCGCGGATCAACGGCTTTCGCGCCCTTACCACCCGGGTGTTGTGGGAGGGCCGTCCGGTGAGCGTCCACGTGGTCAACGTGCGGGACGATCAACCCAACCGCTTGGGCATTTTGGCCGAATGGGGGGTGAGCGGACCCGATCCCAACCGCTACATGCGGCTGTTGGCGATTTTGGGGGACAGCGATCTGCGGATGTCGGAGATTCACTCCCACGTCCTGCCCGACATGCTGGACGTCTACACCCCCCGGGGGGATCGCTACACCTTTCCCGTGGAGGCGATCGTGGTGGATTTCGCCTACCGCATTCACACCGATCTGGGGGAGCGTTGCATCGGGGCGCGGGTCAACGGCATCCGCCGTCCGCCGGAGCATAAGCTCACCGACGGCGACGTCATCGAGGTCTTGGTCTCCAAGGGGGCACGGCCCCAGCGGGCGTGGCTGGATCTGGTCAAGACCGCCCGGGCCCGCACCATGATCAAGCTGGCCCTCAAAAATCAGCAAATCGCGGTGCGGGGGGTGGAGCGGCTGCGACCGGGGGTGTTCCAACTCTCGATCTTGTCGGTCCCGGACATTCAGTGGTCCACCTGCTGCCTGCCCACCCCGGGGGATCCCATCGTCGGGCGCCTCTCCGCCGACGGTCACTGGATCGTCCACCGCGCCGACTGCGTCAACGTCCAGGACTCCCAGCAAGGCCAGCAGTGGGAGCCGGGAGAGTGGGCCCTGACCGGCGACAACGAAATTCTCAACGTCACCTTTTCCATCGACCATCGCAACGGGGCGCTGCTGCCGGTGCTGGAGCTGCTGGCCAATCGTCACATCACCAGCCACTCCATCCAGGGCAAGGGACGTTCCAGCGAAACCTTCATCATCTCCGTCGAACTGGGGGGCAAAAATCCCATCGTGCTGGGGGGGATTCTCAAGGAGTTGCCCAAAATTTGGTCGGTCAAGGAGATCAAACGCTACTTCTGGCGCATCTGATCCGCTTTGGTAACCGTTCCGCACCCCCCTATTTCAGGGTGCGGAAGTTCCTCTTGGGTAACAATCTGGTCGCCTGCGGCGACGATTGGGCGCGCTGCGCCAAAGCAAAAAACGCTTTGGCTTCACTTGAAAGCGCGCC
>JADGAP010000223.1 GCA_015231965.1 Magnetococcales bacterium
TCGCACGAACAGCTGGTCCACCGGGTGGTGGAGACACGCATGCCGACCGATTTCGGCGGCGAATGGCGTTTGATCATCTTTGCCAATCAAGTGGATGAGTTTCAACACGTCGCACTGGTCAAGGGGGAGATCGATCCCGAAAAGCCGGTGCTGGTGCGGGTCCATTCGGAGTGCCTGACCGGGGATTGTTTTGGGATTTCTGCTCTTCGTGGCGTTGGAACTCTCCTCCGCCCTGGGGATCGGGGGGTGGTTGCCGCCGGTGATGGCGGCCTGGGCCCCCATTCTCTTTTTCGTCGGGATCGGCGGCTTTTTGCTGGTTCACGCCGAGGAGGGGTGAGGCGGATGAGCGACGCGCCGTTGCTCGCCTGCCTGCGTTGTCCGGATCGGCTGGCGGGGGCGCCGCCGATGTGGGTCGAGACGGCATTGCGGCAGGCGCGGCGGGCGGGGTTGTTGCCGTGGTTGGCCTTTCGCGTCGGCGAGGAGGCGCGGGGGCGTCTGGTCGGGGCGGTGGCGGATCAACTGCTGGCGGCCCGCATCCTGGCCGAGGAGCGGCGGCGCATGACCGCCTGGGAGATGAATCGCGTCCGCCGCGCCCTGGAGGGGACAGGGATCGAGGTGATCCTGCTCAAGGGGGCGGCCTATGTGTTGGCCGACCTGCCGGTGGCGGCGGGGCGGCTGCCGGCGGATGTGGATCTGCTGCTGCGCGAGGCGGATCTGCCCCGGGCGGAGGCGGCGCTCAAGGCCCACGGTTGGGGGGAGACCAAGGCCGACCCCTATGATCAACGTTATTATCGGGAGTGGATGCACGAGTTGCCGCCGTTGCGTCATCATCGCAGGCTTTCGGAGGTGGATCTGCATCGGGCGTTGTTGCCTCTGACCGGGCGGTTGCGGTTTGATCCCGAGCCGCTGTGGGGGGAGTCCCAGCCGGTGGCGGGGGTTCCGGAGTGGCGGGTGCTGTCGCCCCGGGACATGACCCTGCATGCGGTGATCCACCTTTTTTTCGACAGCGACATGGCCCTGGGGTTGCGGGAGTTGGTGGTGGTGGATGGCCTGTTGCGCTATTTCGGTCGGGAGGAGGGGTTCTGGCCGGCGTTGACGGCGCGGGCGGAGGCGTTGGGGGTGGTTCGTCCCCTGGCCTACGCCTTGCGGTTGTCGGTGGAGCTGTTGGAGACGCCGGTTCCCGAGGCGTGGCGGGGGTGGGGCGAGGCCTCGGGATGGGTGGCTTGGTGGATGGGGCGGGCGCTGCGTCCCGCCGCGCCGGACGTGTCGGATGCGTGGGGGGCGATGGCGCGTCGGGTGTTGTTTTTGCGGGGGCATTGGGTTCGGATGCCCCCCTGGTTGTTGGCCCGGCATGTGATGGTCAAGGGCCGCCGAAGGTGGCTGACCCACGGCCAGATCCGCTGACCTTTCCCGCGCTCCCCGGGGGCGCATGGGGGCTGGAACCAGGATCCATCGAGGAATCGCCCATGTCCCGAGAGGGATTTTCCCGCTTGTTGGAAAAGCTGTGGAGCGGCACCGCTGCCGAAGGTCCGGCGGAGCGGATGGCGTTCACGCTGCTCATCGGCCTGGGAGCGGCCTATGGGGTGGTGCAGGCGATGCGCGCTCGGGCGTATGAGCGCGGCTGGTTGAACGGCTGGCGGGCACCGTGTCCGGTGGTCAGCATCGGCAATCTGGCGGCGGGGGGGACGGGAAAAACCCCCCTGACCCTCTGGCTGGCCCAGCGGAGCCTGGCCCTGGGATTTTCCCCGGCCATTGTCAGTCGGGGCTATCGGCAGGGATCGCGGCGGCCGGTGACGGTGGTCTCCGATGGTCGGGGGACGAGGCTGGATCCGCCGGAGGCCGCCGACGAGGCGGCGCTGCTGGCCCGGCGTCTGCCCGGGGTCCCGGTGTTGACCGCGCCTCGGCGGCCCCTGGGCATGGCCCGGGCCGTGGCGGAGTTTCACGCCGATCTGCTGCTGCTGGACGACGGATTCCAACACCTGCCGGCGCGTCGCGATCTCGATCTGGTCCTGCTGGACGGGAACGATCCCCTGGGCAACGGTCGGGTGCTGCCCGGCGGTCCCTTGCGGGAGTTCCCCTCCGCCCTGCGCCGGGCCGACGGGTTGATCCTCACCCGGGTCGCCTCGCCGGAGGCGGGGGAGGAGGCGAAGCGGCGATTGCACGCCCTTTTTCCCGACAAACCGGTGATGCTCTGCCAGCATCGCTGGACGGGGTGGCGTCGGTTGGGCGCTGGGGCGGATGGAGGGAACGGGGAGGGAGCGCCCTTCGAGGGGGCGGCGCTGGCGTTTTGCGGCCTCGCCCGTCCGGAGGAGTTTCGGCGGAGTTTGGAGGCGCGGGGCGTTCCCCTGGTCGGATGGATTCCCCTGCCCGACCATCACGACTATCGCCGGGAGGAGGTGGCGGCGTGGTCCCGCCAGGCCCGATCGCTGGGTGCCCGGGGGTTGATCTGCACCGAAAAGGACGTGGTCAAGCTGGATCCTTCGTGGTCCGACCTGCCCATCCATTATCCCTTGCTGGACCTCGCATTTTTCGAGGAGCCCCGCTGGCTGCTGCAACGGCTGCAAGCCCTGGCCGAGGCGAACCTCCGGTCGTAAGACGGGCCATCCCCCGGCGGATCCCCCGTCGGAGGTCCGGATTTCTCCCTCGCGTCGTCCCCCCACGCCGTTTCGCCGACTTCCCCCCGACGGGCGTGGCGGTCCACGCCACTCCGAAGAATGAAAGAACCAAGGTCTCTCATCCAGTCCTGGCTCCCCTTACGACATAGCCATTCCATTTTAAAATTATACATGCCGTCAAGCGGCACCAGGGTTATGCAATCGACTCCTCAACCACGAAAACGTCATTCCCGCGAAGGCGGGAATCCAGGGAGCGGGGGGAAGAAACGCAGATTTCGCTATGAGGAACCAAGCCTCCTTTCCGTTTGTTTGAGGGAGGCATTCCCCTATCGGCTTTCCTGGATTCCCGCTTTCGCGGGAATGACGAGCGTAAATTCTTTAGCTGGCAATGGGCAAAAATGCTTTTGAATTAAGGTATTCTTTCACGGTAACGTCTTCCCGCATGAAACGCTCCATCCCCATCCCGCGCCTCCCGGGGGCAAACTTCCGCCTCCCCCGCCATCGTCTGCCGCCGCCACGTCGTCCCTTCCACCCCCATGCCGGAGGCGGGTGATTCTTTTATGAGCATTGCATGTGAATTGGGCTAAAGATCGGCCCATGGTGGGGAAAAAATTGGCAGAGTAGTTTTTAATTTATCTAAATTTTAAATTACGTCTAGAAAATCCGAGTGAATTGCGCTACATTTTATGCTGCATAGCACAAAATACGGTAACGCATGGAAATGGCTCGTCTCTTGCGTTAAGGGTTCTTCCAGTGGGCCGATGTTCGCGGGTTGGGGGCATGGGTTTATCCTGGGGAATCCCCATGGAGAGGGTGGATCAGGGAGGAAGGGCATGGATAACAGCTTGGGAAATTCCACCGAACGGTTGGGCGTCGTCGCGCCGGTGATGCGCCATGGGGCGCGAAGCTGGACCCGCTTTCAAGATTATGCGCTCTCCAGCGTTTTCCAGCCCATTTTCAGTCTGGCTCATCGTCGGGTGGTGGGGTACGAAGCCCTGTTGCGGGCCAACGACGGCCAAGGGCGGGCGGTTCCCCCCCTCGCCCTGTTCGAGACCGCCCACCATGCCGGGGTCAGTACGCCGTTGGACCGGGCGGCCCGCACCCTGCACGTGGAAAATTTCGCCGCCCAAAATCGCTCGGAGCAGTGGCTCTTTCTCAACTTCAATCCCCATACCATCCACGAGGGGAGCCGCCAGGGGGAGTACATCACCCGGCAGTTGCTGGAAACCCATCGCATGCCGCCCCGGCGGCTGGTGGTGGAAATTTTGGAGAAGGAGATCCACGACGAAGGGGCGCTCAAGGCGTGGATCGGCTACTACCGCGCCCTGGGGTGTCTGGTGGCGGTGGATGATTTTGGCGCGGGTTCGTCCAATTTCGACCGAATTTGGAAAATCAAGCCGGACATCGTCAAACTGGACCGCAGCCTGATTCTCAACGCCTCCGCCAACCCCATGGCCCGGCGGATGCTGGCCCCTCTGGTGTCGCTGCTCCACGAGGCGGAGTGCTTGGTGTTGATCGAGGGAGTGGAAAACGAGGCCCAGGCGATGATGGCCCTGGACGCCGACGTGGACATGGTTCAAGGCTTCTATTTCGCCCGCCCCGAAGCCGGGTTGGACTCCGGGGAGAACGGGGTGGAGTCCATCGACCGGCTCTCCACCAAGCAGCGGGGCGTCGACCGGCGGGACTCCGCCCATCAATGGAGCCTGCTTTCGGACTACATCGAGGAGTTTTGGCGGCGGGCCAATCAGGCCCATGGCGAAGTGGACCCCTCGGCCCTCTTTCAACCGTGGGACGAAGTGCGGCGCTGCTACGTTCTGGATGACCGGGGGCGTCAGATCACCGCCAATTTGGGGGATGATCTGATCTCCGCCTGGAACGCCCTGCGTTACGCCCCCATCGCCGACGCCCGGGGGGCGGATTGGTCGCGCCGCGCCTATTTTCGCCGCGCCCTGCGCCAACCCGGCGAGGTGCAAATCACCGGCCCCTACTTCTCGATGCCCGACGCCAACATGTGCGTCACCCTCTCCGTGGCCTTGCCCCATGAGGGCGGGACGCGGGTTTATTGCACCGATCTGCTGTGGAACGACATCGCCCGCGCCGACCTCATCACCGGTTCCTACTGTGCCCGACTCGCCTGACCCCCGCTTGACCGCACCTCCTCTCCTCCCTCTCTCCTCCCCCTCTCCTCCCTCGCCCACACCGGGCGGGGAGGGGAGAACGGTCTTCCTGTCCCGCCCCTTTCGTTCCTCTTCCCGCAGCGTCCCGTCACGCCCTTCAGTAGAGAGCCATTTCAATCAAAAATTGAGCAACTTTAATGGAACGCTCATTTAGAGTCATTCCAAACCAGTTTTGCACATTGCCAGCTATAGTGATTCCAAACCATTTTTACACATTGCCAGCCACAGATTTTATGTTCGTCATTCCCGCGAAAGCGGGAATCCAGGAAAGCCGATAGGCGAATGGCTCCCT
>JADGAP010000224.1 GCA_015231965.1 Magnetococcales bacterium
CCCTGGACCCGCCAGGGGGATGATCCCCCTGGACCCGCAGTCGCAAAAGCGGGGGGCTGAATAGTTACGCTCATACTTCCATCCTGGGCTCTTTGAAACCGTTTGGGAACGGGGCGGACCATACCATTCATCCGGGTTGAATGGAGTTTTCGCCCGATCCGGCGCGGCGATCAAGTCCCGGAGGGTCCGGGATGGGGGCGTCACCGTCGGGGGCGAAAAATGGCGCAGAGGGCGAGGGCGAGGCGTTCCATGACCCGCCCCGGCTCTTCGTCGCCGGCCCCCTTGACCCCTTCGTCGGCGACCTGGCAGCGCAGCAGCGCCTGGGCCAGGAGCCGGGGATTCGTCCGCCGAGCCTGATCGAGAAAGGCGTCCTTCTCTTTCCAAAAGAGGCGCAGGGCGTTGGCCACCGTCTGGGGGGGCTCGCCCGCCGCCAGTTTGGCCTGAGCCTGGATCAACTTACGCAGCCGTTGGGTGATCTGCCCCAGCAGCATGATCGGCTCCTCCCCCGCCTCCAACAGGCGGTCGAGGACGCGCAACGCCTCCGCCGTTCGACCGTCGGTGAGGGCGGCGGCCAGGGCGAAGCCGCTCACCTCCGCCGTCTCTCCCACCACGGCGTAAACCTCCTCCACGCCGATGCGCTTTTGCTCTCCCATGAAGTCGAGCAGCTTGCGCAATTCCGGTTCCGCCGCCAGGGAGTCCCCCGCCAGTCGCTCCCCCAGCAGGGTGAGGGCGTCGGGGTCCACCTGATAGCCCGACTTTTTCAGGGATTCCGCCAGCCACCCCCGCAGCTCCCCCGCCTCCATGGGATAACAGGCCACCGACCAGGCCGATTCCACCTGCTCGAAAAGTTTGCGCAGGGGGCTCTTGGCGTCCAGGGCGTCCGCCGTCAGCAGCAACAGCGAGGAGTCCGACGGCTTGGCCAGATAACTCTTGAGGGCGTTGACCGCCGCCGCGTTCAACCCCTCGGCGTTGCGCACGTGGACAAACCGCCGCTTGGACAGGAAAGGAAAGGCCCGGCAGGCGGTGATCACCCGCTCTTCGTTCCAGTCGGAGGCGTGGGAAATTTCGGCGTCGAAATCGTCGCCGCCGGGGCCCAGGGTTTTCTCCCGCAATTGGACGGCGAAGCGGGCGAGCTTGCCTTGATCCTGCCCATGGAGCAGCACCGCCGGGGGCGGATGGTTCAGTTCGGAGGGGAGGTTGCGGCAGTCCAGTTTCATGGGGGAGGGCTTTTTGGGGGGGGCAGGGAGTGTCAAGGGATCGGCGCTTGTTACACCGCGACAGGGCGAAGGCAGCAGGCCGAGCCCCCGCCTTCGCCAATCTCCCCTCTTCCCATCGGAAAAAATGTTTGGGAATGGGGAGTCAAAGCCCCGTGATGGGGCGTTCCGTGGAAAAATTGACGTTTGAGGCCGTCCGGGCCCCTTTCGTCCCGGGCCGGTCCTTTGCCACCCGAGGGCGTCGGCGTCGGGCGGGGGAAGGTCGGCAAAAAATGCCTGATTTTTGACGCGCACTTAGCGCCGCCTCACCCCATTCTTCTTGCGGCGGCACAAAAGCTGCAATGACTCCCCTGTCCGGTTCGGCAACGCCACGACGGCGGGGGGGAGGGGCGAGGCATCCCTTGGTCCCATTGTCGTGGAATCGTCTGTCCTGGCAAGTGAAAAAGTGGCGGCGGCGGGGCGGGGGGACTTCCATGGCCCGCGTCGAAGGCCCTCGGAACGACGAGATCGCCCGGCGGGGAGGATGACTCCCGGGCCATCCAAGCAGGATGGGAAGAGACCATGAACAGGGATCGGAAACACACCTTGCGGGGGAAGGTCTTGGCGGCCTTGACGGCGGGCTTGCTGCTCTCGGCGGCGGCGGCCTTCTCCACCACGGACCGGGATCGCACCCCGGCCAACGTGACCAACGCCTACTTCACCGACCGGCTCATCACCCTGGACAATTTTGTTCAGCCCAACGCGGTGGTCAACGTGTTGCGGGCCGAGCAGACCGGCGTGGTGGGCTACTTCGTGCTGGACTTGGTGCTGGACGAAGGGCGGCACGACATCGAGGTGGACATTCTCAACGAGCAGGGGGAGCGCATCGGGGACATGCATTTTCCCCCGGTCGCCTCGCCGCAGAACAATTACATCTACACCCTGGTCGGGGCGGTCTCCGGCGAGTTGCCCTCGGGGTGGGTCTATTTTCAGCCCTACCAGCGGTTGCAGGAGCAGGGGCCGTGGGTCTCCCTGGGCAAGTATCGCATCATGGCCCAGCGCATGACCCCCGCCCCGGAGATCGATACGAGCCGCGACGTGGCCCTGACCGCCAAGGAGAAGCCGCGGGAGTTGGCCAAATCTCCGCTCAAGGGCAAGCCGGATCACGCTGCGCTGAAAAAACCGAGCCAGGCGTTGGTCAAGGCGTCGCCCCGTTCCGCCGCCCCCGCCGTCGAGGACGATCCAGAGGAGGAGGAAGCTTCGGAATCCATCGCCCTCCAGGTCGAGGCCGCAGAGGCCAAGGCCAAAGCGGAAGCCAAGGCCAAAGCGGAGGCCAAGGCTCAGGCGGAGGCCAAGGCTCAGGCGGAGGCCAAGGCCAAAGCGGAGGCCAAGGCTCAGGCGGAGGCCAAGGCCCAGGCGGAGGCCAAGGCTCAGGCGGAGGCCAAGGCCCAGGCGGAGGCCAAGGCTCAGGCGGAGGCCAAGGCTCAGGCGGAGGCCAAGGCTCAGGCGGAGGCCAAGGCCCAGGCGGAGGCCAAAGCTCAGGCGGAGGCCAAGGCTCAGGCGGAGGCCAAGGCTCAGGCGGAGGCCAAGGCCCAGGACGAGGCCCTGGCGGAAGCCGCCGCCATGATCGCCAAGGCCGAGGCGCAAGAGGAGGCTCGGGTCAAGACGGAAGCCGTCGCCGCCGCCAAGGTCCAAGCGAGGGAAGAGGCTCGGGTCAAGGTGCGCGAGGAGGCCCGGGTGAAAGCCGTCGCCGAAGCCCAGGCGAGGGAAGAGGCGGCGGCGATCAAGCGGCAGGCGCGGCAGGCGCAATTGGCGTTGCTGCGTTCGGAGAGTCCTGGCAAGTGGGACGCCTCGGCCAGCGCGGCGGCGGCCAGCGTGGAAAAGAGCGCCAACGATTTTCATGCCTCCACCCCCGCTCCGTCCGCCCCCCTCATCGCCTCGGTCAAGGAGAGCCGGAAGAGCGATGGCGGCGGAAGTTGGAGCTTGCGGGCCGGGGTTTTCACCTCGCAGGAGTACGCCGACGACCGGGTGAAGGCGTTGCGCGGCGCGGGCATCCCTTCCCGGGAGATCCCCTTTGAAAAGTCCGGTCAAAAGATGATCCGGGTGGAAGCGGGCCCTTTCAGCAGCCGCGACGACGCGGAAAAGGCGCTGGGCGTCGCCAAGAGTCGGTTGAATTTGCGGGACGTCATGGTGGTGACGTTGCAACTTCCCATCTGAAGTCGGGTTGAATTGGAAGAAAACGGCTCTGGCAGGGATTCGGGGGAAAAAGCCCCCCGGGTCGCCAGAGTGGGGTTCGAGTTGGGAGGAAAAGGGAACTCGGCGGGATTCGGGGGAAAAAGCCCCCCGGCCCCCCGGCGGCCCAATGCGACGCTGATAGAGAGCAGCAGGGGGTTAACCTTTGACATTCCTTCTGGAGCGCATCGGGCCGTAAAAGCAAAAACAAGACGTTGGGGGACAGAGAACTGTCCGCGCCCCCTGCCCCTCCCCCTCGCATCCCCCTTCACCTTTCTTTGCTCGTGAAACGAAGTCGCCTTGCCCTCGTCTGGCCAAGCCCTCCTCCTCGCGGAGTGGGGGCTTTTGGCTTTTTCCCTCCGATCACTCCCCCTCCGTCGGCCGGGCCTTGCTCTCTTGCCAAAGCGTTTCCAACTCGTCCAGGTCCGTCCCCTCCACCTGACGCCCCTGTTCCGCCAGCCGCATTTCCATGTAGCGAAACCGCTCGACAAATTTGAGGGCGGAGCGGCGCAGGGCGTTTTCGCCGTTGATCCCCCGTCGCGCCGCCAGATTGACGATGGTGAAGAGCAGATCGCCGATCTCCTCCTCCACCCCGTCGTCATCCCGTTCGCTCAGGGCGTGTTCCACCTCCGCCAGTTCGGAGCGAATCTGCCCCAGCACCCCCGCCTCGTCGGGCCAGTCGAACCCCACCTTGGCCATTTTGCGGTGCATCTTGTGGGCCAGCAGCAGCGCCGGCAGGCGGCTGTTGAGGTCGGCGAAAAGGGAGCGAAAGGCGTTTTCCCCCGTCTCCCCCTTCTCCTGGCGTTTGATCGCCTCCCAATGTTGGATGATCTCCGCGGTGGTTTCCGCCTTGACGTCGCCGAAGACGTGGGGATGGCGGCGGCGCATCTTTTCCGTCACCCCGGAGATCACTCCCGCCAGGTCGAACAGTCCCTGTTCCCGGGCGATTTGGCTGTAGAAAACCACGTGGAACATCAAATCCCCCAACTCTTCCTTGACGCCGCGGGGGTCGTTGTTTTCCACCGCTTCCATCACCTCGTAGGTCTCTTCCACGGTGTAGGGCAAGAGGGTTCGCCAGTTTTGTTCCCGGTCCCAGGGGCAGCCGTTGGGGGCGCGCAGGCGTTCCATCAGGGTCTCCAGTTCGCGGGCAGCGGCGGCGGCGTCACCGGGGTGATAGGTTTTTTGTTCCGGCATTCGATGGGCTCCCCAAATGATCCAGCGGTATCGCGGTCACGCCGCGTCGGATGATTCCATGGCAAGGATGCTTTTGCGACATACGGAGCGGACCCTGGACAAGAATAGCGCAAGCCGGGAGATTCGGGTATCCATCAGGGTCCGAGAGAAAGCAAACTTCTCACCAAGAGACCGGATGGATGGCTGCAACTCCACCGCCCCTTATAGGGGTAGGGAAGGGGTCTCCCCCTCCCCTCCCTCCGAACCGTGTGTGCGGTTTTACCGCACACGGCTCTCCAAAAAGTGGTTCCTCATCGGGATTGGCACACCAACCGGTGGGCTTCTTCCGGAGAAAACCATCCAGTAACCCTACTTTTGCGGTAACTATTCAGCACCCCCGATTTTTTGGGGAGAAATCCGGAATTAGGTGAAAAT
>JADGAP010000225.1 GCA_015231965.1 Magnetococcales bacterium
AGCGCCGCCCCCCCTACGCCATCGAGGCGGAACAGTCGGTGCTGGGCGCGGTGATGCTGGACAACGCGGTGATGGACCAAGTGGGGGATCTGATCTCCGCCGACGATTTTTACGTCGGAGCCCACCGGGTGATCTTTCAGGAGATCGAGGGGATGCTGGGGCGGGGCGAACCGGTGGATCCGGTGACCCTGCAACAGGCGTTGGAACGTCACGCCGAGTTGGAGGCGGTGGGGGGGGCGGACTATCTCACCCGGCTGTTCACCACGGTGCCCAGCGCCGCCAACGCCAAGGCTTACGCTCGCGTCGTGCGGGACAAGGCGGTGCTGCGGGATCTGGCCCGGCAGGCCACCACCATCGTCGAAAAGGTCTATCAAACCCCCAACCGGGTCCACGAGTTGCTGGACGACGCCGAGGCCCGCATCTTCGCCGTCGGCGAAAAAATGGACCAGCGCCGCAGCGAATATCAGGACGTGCGCGGCATCCTGATTCCCGTCATGGAGCGCATCGAACGGTTGATGGAGCATCAGGAGTCGGTGACCGGGGTCTCCACCGGATTTATCGACCTCGACCGGATGCTGGCCGGACTCCAACCTTCCGACCTGCTCATCGTCGCCGGTCGCCCCTCCATGGGCAAAACCGCCCTGGCCATGAACATGGCAGCCAACGCCGCCCTCCACGGCGGGACGCCGACGGTGGTCTTCTCCCTGGAAATGTCCAAGGAGCAACTGGTCACCCGCCTGCTCGCCTCCACCGGCATGATCGACGCCCAGGGGCTGCGCACCGGGCGGATGCGGGATGAGGATTACGCCAAGCTCTCCCATACCGCCGATCTGCTCTCCAAATGCCCCCTCTACGTCGACGACACCCCGGCCCTGTCGGTGACCGCCTTGCGCTCCCGGGCGCGGCGCCTCAAGCGAG
Organism: Magnetococcales bacterium; assembly: GCA_015231965.1. GTDB lineage: Bacteria > Pseudomonadota > Magnetococcia > Magnetococcales > JADGAP01 > JADGAP01. The sequence goes on from JADGAP010000225.1 coordinate 919, forward strand.
AACACAAAATCGGCCTCATCGTGGTGGACTACTTGCAATTGATGCGCGGCTCCGACTCCAACGCGGAAAACCGGGTGCAGGAAATTTCCGAAATCAGCCGGGGCCTGAAGGCGGTGGCCAAGGAGTTGTCGGTGCCGGTGGTGGCCTTGTCCCAGTTGTCGCGGCAGGTGGAACAGCGCCCGGACAAACGGCCCATCCTCTCCGACCTGCGGGAATCGGGGAGCATCGAGCAGGACGCCGACGTGGTGATGTTCGTCTTCCGCGAGGAGTACTACAAGCCCAACGATCCGGCCCTGACCGGACTGGCCGAGGTGATCGTGGCCAAGCAGCGCAACGGCCCCACGGGAAGCGTGAAACTCACCTTCCTCCACCCCTACACCCGCTTCGACAATCGCGCCGAATCCAACGAATACGCCCACGCCGGAGTGTTCTGACCCCCCCGCCCGCCGCCGCCCCCACCGCCTCCGGCGGGCTCCTCGCCGCCCCCAATCCCTTCGCCGACGGCCCGATTTTCCTTCCCCCGCCCCCTGAATCCATTCTTAAATCCATGTTAATGACGTGGTAAATTAATAAAACAGCAATATTATGTATTTTTATGGAAAAAAGACGGAATACCCAATAGATTACTCTCCAAGGGAAGGGTGCCCCGGGGGCGGACGCGCCTCCCGACAGGGGGAGCCCGATCCATCCCCATCCATTCCATTTTATCCTGAAGAGGGAGGCGTTTGATGCGGTCATGGGGAAGGATGGTTCTGATGGTTTCCATGGGGGCGGCGGTTTCGGCGGAGGCGGGGCCGATTCTGATCAAAAACCGGGGGTCGGACACCATGTCGCATTTGGCCCAGGCTTGGGCGGCAAACTATCACCAGAATCAGCCGGAGGTAAGCTTCGATGTGCGGGGGTGCGGCTCGGGCTCGGGCTTCTCCGCCCTGCTCAACGGCTCCGCCGATTTGGCCAATGCCAGCCGACCGATCCAGAAGAAAGAGCTGGCCGAGGCCGCGAAAAACGGCGTCGCCCCGCGGGAGTTCGTGGTCGCCCATGACGCCCTGGCAATCTTTGTTCACAAGGGCAATCCGTTGGAATGGCTCTCCATGAACAATTTGGCCGACCTCTTCGCCGACGGGGGATTCATCGACGACTGGACCAAGCTGGGGGTGACGGTTCCCGGGTGCGCCAACAACAAAATCGTTCTGGTGGGGCGCAAGACCGACTCTGGAACCCACGCCTTTTTTCAGGAAGCGGTGCTGGGGAGCGGTCGGGAGTTCAAGCATAACGAACTCTCCAAGGACATGAACGATTCCGACGAAGTGATGGCGATGGTGGAAAAAGAGCCCTGCGCCATCGGCTACAGCGGCCTGGCCTACGAAACGACCGCCGTCAAAAAGCTGCGCATCGCCAAGGAGCATGGCTCCCAGGCGATGGAGGCGAATGGGGAGAATGCGGTCAATCGCAGCTATCCCCTGGCGCGCCCCTTGTACATGTACGCCAACGGCGAACCCAAGGGGGAGGTGAGGGCGTACATGGACTGGGTGCTGAGCGATGCAGGGCAGTGTTTGGTGGCGAAGATTGGCTACGCCCCGATTCGCGCAGTGAAATGCACCCCCTGACGCCCGGAAGGCGGGGGAGCGACGAGATCAACGGGCATGGCGCAGACCGCCATGCCCGTTAGGCGTTTTCCGCCTTGAGTTCCCGCTCCATCAGACGCCGCACCGCCTCCCGGGGGGAATGGCGTTGGTAGAGGATGTCGTGGACGGCGCGACAGATGGGCATTTCCACCCCCTCCCGTCCCGCCAGCCGGTGGACCGCCTGGGCGGTTTTGACCCCCTCGGCCACCTCGCGGGAGCCGGTGAGGATGGCTTCGGGGGGCTCGCCCGCCCCCAGCCTCTTGCCCACGGTGCGGTTGCGGGACATGTCGTCGCCGGAGGTGAGCAGCAGATCCCCCAGGCCGGAGAGTCCGGCGAAGGTTTCCGCCTTGCCGCCCAGCCGCGCGCCAAGGCGGATCATCTCCGCCAGTCCCCGGGTGACCAAGGCGGCCCGGGCGCTGGCCCCGAATCCCAGGCCGTCGCTGATGCCGGCGGCGATGGCGATGACGTTTTTCAAGGCCCCGCCCAATTCGACCCCCACCACGTCATCGGTGCGATAGGTGCGAAAACTCGGGGCATGAAAGAGGCGCTGCACCTCTTCCGCCAGGGTGAGATTGGCGCTGGCCGCCACCACGGCGGTGGGCAGCCCCCGCAGCACGTCCCGGGCGAAGGAGGGGCCGGAGAGGCAGCAGAAGGTCCGCCGCGCCCACTCGACTCCGAGAACCTGATCGTACATTTGGGAAATCAGGGTGAGGTTTTCCACCTCGATCCCCTTGGAGACCGAGACGAAGGCGGTCTCTGGAGTCAGGAGGGGGAGCAGCGCCGCCAGCATGGAGCGGGTGAACTGGGCGGGGGGGGCCATGACCAGCAGCGGAGCGCGGGCGGCTTCCGCCAGATCGGTGGTGGCGTGCAGATTGGGGGGAAGGGTGAACTCCGACACGAACAGGGGGTTATGACGGAATTCGCGAATGCTCTCCGCCACTTCCGGCTCGCGGCACCACAGGGTGACGGGCCGCTTGGCGGCCAGCAGGGCGGCCAGGGCGGTGCCCCAGGAGCCGGCGCCGATGACCGATACCGAGGCGGGAAAAACAGTGGATTCGGGCATGAATGGGGACTCCCCGGCCCATGACCTCGGGCGACGGATGGCGCGTTGATGCCGACCTCTCTTCGTTTCGCGCCGACGGTCGGTCGGGTCCGGCAGACGTTATCGCGACCCCGCCAGCAGACCGTCCACGGCGTCCAGCAGTCGATCCATCTCCTCGGGCAAGCCGATGGTGATGCGAATCCGATCCCGCAGCCGGGGATCGGCGGCAAAATAACGGACCAGGATACCGGCGTTTTTCAACTCCCCGGTCCATCCCGCGCCGTCCAAACGTCCCGGCGGAATGGCGGCCAGCACGAAATTGGCCTGGCTTTCGCCCACCGTGAACCCCCGCTGCCGCAACGCCTCGCTCACCCGACGGCGCTCCAAACGCACCGCCTCCCACAGCGGGGCGTAGAGGTCCAACCGCCCCAGGGCCGCTTCCGCCGCCGCCTGGGCCAGGCGATCCAGGTTGTAGGAGTCTCGCACCTTGTGCATCTGTCCGGCCAGTTCGGCGGACATGAACCCCAGCCCGATGCGCAATCCGGCCAGACAGAAGGATTTGGAAAAACTCCGCGTCACCAGCAGATTGGGATGGTCGACCAACAGCCCCAGACCATGATCCTCGGCAAAATCGACGTAGGCCTCGTCCAACACCACCACGCCGAACGCCGCCGTCGCCTGGCAGAGTTCCGCCACCTGGGAGAGGGGGACCACATGCCCGGTGGGGGCGTTGGGGCGGGTGACGAACGTGACCTTGGCCCGGTGTTCCGCCAAGGCCGCCACCGGCAATCCCCCCTCCGCCAGCCAGGGGGATTCGACATAGACCCCCCCCTGGAGGTGGGTCAGTTCGGGATAGAGGGAGTAGGTGGGGCCGGGGGCCGCCACCCGTTCGCCGGGGCCGACGAAGGTGCGCAGAATCATGGTCAGCAGATCGTCGGAGCCGTTGCCCGCCACCACGTGATCCGGATGCAGGCCGTAGGCCCGGGCCGCCGCCTCCCGCACCGGCCGCGACGACGGCTCGGGGTAGAGCCGCAGCCGTTGGTCGGCGTTGGCGGCGATGGCCTCCAGCACCGGGCGGGGCGGGGGATAGGGATTTTCGTTGGTGTTGAGTTTGATGAAGCTCCGCCCCGGGGCGGGCTGCTCCCCGGGGACGTACCCCGCCATGGCCAGGATTTCCGGTCGAACCCACTGTTGCAACGACATGAGGGGCTTCCCCATCACCGATTGAGAAATACAGCGATTCCAATTCAAAATTGTTCAAGCTGAACGGAACCTGGATTCTTTTAAAGTGACTGCGGGTCCGGGGCAATCATTGCCCTGGCGGGTTGTAGAGCCTGCCCCCGCGAAGGCGGGGGGCA
>JADGAP010000226.1 GCA_015231965.1 Magnetococcales bacterium
CCCCCGCCCGCCCCGCCTCATCCCCCAGGGCGAGGCGCGCTACGTTCAACGTCCCGAGGGAGAGTTCGTCCGCTTCGAGGATGGTTCGGTGGATTTTGGGCGGATCACCCCGGAAATCGCCCTGGCCTTGCCCGCAGAGATTCGTCCGGGAGAAATCCGGCTGGCCAAGGGATGGCATGATCCGGAAACGGACTCTGGATTCGGCGAGGCTCATATCGAGCATCGCCATGGTTCGGAAATTCGCGGCTTTGCGAACGATCAAGGTTCCCCTTATCGCGATGCCGCCGAATTATCGCGGATGTCGCCAACGGGTACGAGCAAGTGTGGCGAAACCCCAACGGCAGATTGTTGCTGGTCAAACCCAACGACAAGGCGTTCACGACCATCGTGGAGTTGAATCGCGATGGGAACTACTACGATGTGGTGACAGCGGGGGTATTCAAGAAACAGTACGTCTCGGGAGGGGGGAGAGAACTGCTCTGGAGTCGGGCGCGCGTGGCTTCCCAATTCTCGGAGGGTGATCCCGAACCCCTGATGCGCTGGGGTCAGAGCAGTGAAGAAGGGAAAGAACTGCTTTGGAGTCGGGCGCACACTTCCCGACTCTCGGAGGATGCCTCCGAACCCCTTTGGCGCTGGGGTCAGAGCAGCGAGGAAAAGAATACCACCAATCCACCCGAGGAGGGGAGAAATTTTTCGGGTGAGGGACAGGCCCGCGCCGCCACCAGCGCCGCCTCTGGGATGGACAAGGGCGTGCCGCCCGAGGGGGGATGGGAGATGCCCGAACTGGTGGAACTCGCCCACCAGTTGATGCGGGGGGAATACCCCAGCGTGCGGAAAAAGCTGAAACTCCCCGGACACGGCAACGTGCTGGGCTATTTTCGCGGCCAGGGGGCGGGAGAAATCAAAATCCGCGCCGACCAGTTCGCGGACCTCCATGAGGCGACCAAAACCCTCTCCCACGAAATCGGCCACCTGGTGGACTGGCTACCCGATCAGGACATGAAGCGGGGGAATCTGCTGGGGCATGTGGCCAGCCTCAAGGGCCATATGAAAGATTATCTGGAATCCAAGCCGGGAGGCCCAGGTCTGCTGACCGAGAAGGATCGGGCGCGGCTGCGGCGGGAGGCGGAAAAACTCTCCAAGACCCCCGACCGCGAAGAGCTGGTGGATGAGGAGATTCGCCGCACCATGCCGGTGACGCCCGACGAGGTGCTGAAGATCTGGGACTTCGTCGAATCCGGCGAGCCCGCCAATCCTGCCTTGATCGACTTCATCAATCGGCTCACCGCCGAGGAGAAAAAGCGCATCATCAAGGAGGCGCTCAAGGGTCGCGTGACGCCGGAGTTGCAGCGGTTCGCCCAGGTGATCCTGGAAAAAACCGGCGACCAGGTGGTGGTGAAAATCCCCGGCGGCCAGGGGACGCTGGAGGAGATTCGCAAAATCTACCAGGAGTTGATCGAAAAGGAGGTGGAGAAGCGTCGCCTGTTCTCCAATGAAACCATCAAGCAGGAGTTGCGGGAGTTGACCCGCCAGTGGTCCCCCTTCGATCCGGAGGCCGACGCCAAATACACCGCCTATCGCTACCGCAACACCGAACTTTACGCCGAGGCGGTGAGCGTTTTATTCAGCAATCCACAGCTTCTCAATCGGGTGGCTCCGGAGTTCGCGCGCGGCTTCCATGCCTACATGGAGCGAAAGCCGGAGCTGCAAAAAATATGGTGGGCCATCGAAACCGCCCGCAACTCCGGATGGGTGGCCGCCGACCGGGTGCGCCGGGTGCGGGAGATGTTCGACAACGCCGAGGATCAATACGCCGCGACCCTGAACCCGTCCACCACCTGGCGGGAGCGCCGGGACATGATCGGCGCGGAGTTGGTGGATCGCCACTACAAGTTGCTGCGCCTGGAGAAGGAGGCCGGAGAGACCAAGGCGCGCAACGCCATCGAAGAGATGCTTTACACCGGTTCGGAGGCCGAGGGCTATCTGGCGGAGATCAACGAGCGGGTGATTCGCCCCCTACGCAAGGCCGGACTGACCGAGACCGATCTGGGGGAGTACCTGTTCCACCAGCGCATCGCCCGGGGGGATCGTCACGATCTGGCCAACCCCCTGGGCTTCACCCCGGAAATTTCCGCCGGACGCCTCGCCGAAATGGAGGGGAAATCCCCTGCCCTGGTGGAGGTGGAGGCCGCCTTCCGCGATGTCCGCCAGGAGTGGGTGACGGACAAGCTGATGAAGGCCCAGGTCCACGGTCAGGAATTGCTGGACCGAATCCACGATAACGAGTCCTACGCCACCTTCGACGTGGCCAAATACATCGAGCAACGCTACGGGCGGGAGGCCTCGGCCCACATTCATCAACAGGTGGGAACCCTCAACGAGATCGGCAACCCGCTGACCGCCACCCTGGCCAAGGATGTTTCGGTGATCTGGGGGATCAACCGCCAGTTGGCGTCCCGCGCCGCCGTGACCATGCTGGCCAAGCACTATCCGGAGCTGCTGCAAAAGGCGGATACCCGGTGGAACGGCAAGATCCGCGAGATCGTCCCACCCTCCGACCCCGCCAAGGGATTGATCGTCTTCGCCAAGGACGGCCAGGCCCTGGGGTGGTACGTGGACAAGGCCATCGCCGACGCCTTCGGCAAAAACCCGTTTCAGGGAGGTATCGCCGTCCAGGCCCTGGCGCTGGCCAACAAGCCCTTCAAGCTGATCTTCACCCAGGCCAATCCCGGTTTCTGGCTGTCGAATCTGGTCCGCGACTACCAGCGCAACATCCTCAATCTGCCCGGCGCCGGGGCGATCAACATGGCTCTCGCCTACACCCGGGCGATCCGTCCCGCCTATCGCGCCGCCCTGGGCATCCCCGACCCGGTGATCAAGGAGATGCAGCAGGGAAAAATGCTCATCTCCACCGTCGATTTTGCCGGGCTTTCCGCCGAGGACACCGCCCTGGAGCGGCTGCTGCAAAAGCACGGGCTGGAGCGCAAGACGTGGGAGGGGACCATCATGGCTCCCTTCGCCGGGCTGTGGCGGCATCTGGAAGTGTTCGCCAAGGCCACGGAAAATCTCGGCAAGGTGGCGGGGTATGACTACCTCAGACGGCACGCCCCCACCATGGACCCCGCCGAACTCGCCCACCAGGTGCGGGTCCGCGCCGGTTCCCCCGCCTTTCTGCGCAAGGGGGGGCTGGATCCGCTCACCAACAACATCATCCTCTTTTTCAACGCCGCCAAGGAGGGCTGGCGCGGCTCCATCGAGGTGGCCCGGGAGCGCCCCGGCGAATTCGCCTGGAAGCTCGGCGCGTACTATCTCGCCCCCAAGGCGTTGATGTGGGCCGCCAAAATCGGCCTGTTGGGGATGGGCGTCCAATACATCATGGATGGGGCCACCGAATTCGACCTCGCCAATTACTACGTCATCCCCCTGGGAACCACGGGGGCGGGAAAATCCGTCTATCTCCGCATCCCCCAGGACGAGACCGGGCGGTTTGTTGGCGGGGTGTTTTGGAAGGCGTCCCACTTGGCGGGCGACACCCGCTGGGGCGACCTGTTCGACTACGCCAGCGGTCACGCTCCCGGCGCTGCCCCTCCGATCAGCGCCGCCATCGATATCGCCGCCTACCTTTCCGGGAAAAATCCCTACGACAACTACCGGGGGCAACTCGCCGTGCCGGAAACCGCTTTCGAGGCGGGAGGATGGCAATCCCACCAGGAGATGCTGAAATTTCTCTGGAATCGCAACGGCGGCGGCATCCTGCACGTCTTTCGCGGCGAGGACGCCCGGGGGGTGCAAAGCGAACTGGAGCAGTTCCTCAACTTCCCCATCGTCTCCAACCTGGTGGGGCGCTTCCTCAAAGTGACCGACGCCGGAATCCACGAACAGGCGATGCGGGTGTGGCGCGAGGTGCGGGAGGGGGAGGCGCGGGAAATCCTCGCCGCCCGCGAGGGGGCGCGAAATATGGTCGAGGGGGGATCGCCCACCCCGGATGAGGCCGTGGCCATGGCCCGTCATGCCGATGCCGTCGGACGAAAACTGCAACACGACCTGCTCACCCGCTACGGCGACCGCTGGATCGTGGAGACGATGGCGGCCAAATCTTCCGCCGAAAGGGCCGCCGTGCTGCAACGCCTGCAAGAGCTTGGGAGGATCCCGCAATGACCGTCGCCGTCACCGCCACGAAAGTTTTGCTCGACTGCACAGGGGGGACGACCTACCCCTTCAGCCTTCCCATCATCGCCGCGTCGGATCTGGTGGTGATCCGCCGGGCGGTGGATGGGACGGAAACCACGCTCTCCCTGACGACCCACTACACCCTGTCGGCCTCGCCCTGGAGCAGCGGCGGCACCGTCACCACGGTGGCGACCTACAGCGACGGCAAGTTGTTGCTCAAACGGGTGATGCCCCTGACCCAGGGAACCCACTACACCACCGGCGGCATGTTTCCCGCCGCCGCCCACGAGGCCGCCCTGGACAAGCTGACCCTGGTGGCCCAGCAACACGCCGAATCCCTCGGGCGGACGCCGCAACTCCCCGCCTCGGCGTCACTCTCGCCCACCCTGGCGGAACCGGTGGCGGGGGCGCCCATCGGCTGGAACGACGCGGGGACCGGGTTGGTGAACAACCCCAGCGGCATCGCCACTTCGGTGAGCGCCGCCGCCGCGTCCGCCGCCGCCCTGGCCAGCGAGAACGCCGCCGCCGCGTCCGCCAGCGCCGCCGCCGCGTCGGCCAACAGCCACCCCCCCTACGTCAGCGGCGGGGGGAGCGCCGACGCCTACACCGCCACCCCCGCCA
>JADGAP010000227.1 GCA_015231965.1 Magnetococcales bacterium
AACCGACACCCAGAACGACCTCACCGGCAGCGAGCGGGTCTACGGTGGCGGCTGGCTGGACGCCAATGCCGCCCTGGGGGCCACCTCCATCAGCGTCAATGTGGAGGCAGCGTCGGATGCCGTTTTCCGCAACGGCGACCTGATCCGCATCTCGGACAAGGCCACGGTGGACGATCCCGCCGGAGCTGCGGAATTCGTGCGACTGGCCCCCGCCGGGGCGGTGGTGTGGAACGGCAACAAGGCCACCCTGACCTTTGCCTCCGGCCAGTCCCTGGCCAATGCCTACCTTGCCGCCAGCACCCGGGTCGCCTCGGTGATCGAGGCCGGAACCCTCCGCGCCAGCGCCGACACCTGGGGCCTCTCCTCGGCCAACGGCAGCTACAACGGCTGGAGCGGCTCCGGCAACCCCCCCTCCATCCTGGTGGTGGACGCCATCGGCGGGATCGAGCAGACCTGGACTGTCACCTTCACCGCCGCCGGAACCTTCACCTGCGTCGGCGATACCGTCGGTTCGGTGGGCGGCGGAACCACCAGCAGCGACTTTGCCCCCAACCACGCAGCCTTCGGTCGCCCGTACTTCACGCTGCCCTTTTCCGGCTGGGGCGGAACCTGGGCCGTGGGCGATGTGCTCTCCTTCAAGACCCACCCGGCGGCGGCGCCGGTGTGGCAGAAGCGCATCATCCCGCCCAACACCGGCTCCCTCTCCGGCGACCGGGTGGTGATCGCGGTCTCCGGCGAGTCCGAGTGATGACCGAACTCGCCGCCAGCCTCCAGGTCAACTTCGCCTCCCGCGAGGCCGAATCGCCGTTCGAGCTGGTCACCGGAGACAACGACCAGGGAGGAGCCTCGCCGGTGCAGGTGGCTTTCACCCGATTGATGGTCACCGTGGGGGGATGGGGCAGCGTCAGCTTCCGCATGAATGAGTTCACGCCATTGCAAATGACCGTTCCCGGCAGGAAGCGGGTCAAACTCTACTGTTCGGAAAGGGCGGCCCAGGGGGTGACTCTGTTTGTGGATAACGGCCCGTCCTCCTTCCGGGTGACGGAGCAGATGGATCTCGCTGGGATTTCAAGGGATATCACGGTCAACACCGCCGTTTCCCTGGGACGCCGCAGCGAGCCGGTGGTGGAGGCCCTGACCTGGTCCGGCGAAGTGCGCAAGCGCCTGCGCTGGTTCCACGACCAGCCGGGGGTGGAGATTCTCCAGCAGACCATCTTCCGGGACCGCTCCGGCGCGGTGGTGGAAGGACCGCGCTACGATCCCCAGAGGGGCGAGTTCTTCACCCGGAGGGAAGCCTTCGGGGCGCTGGTGGCGCGCTACGCCGCCGGATTCTCCCTGTTCGACGTGGTCTACGACAACGGCCAGTCCGTGGCGTCTCCGGACCATTTCGCCGAGATGCAGCGGGCGTGGTCCTCCGGCAACATCACCTCCACCGAAGTCCCGCCGGTGCGGATCATCGCCCTCTCCGGGAGCAAGGCGGCCACCGGCTCCTTCGAGCGGGTCTTCTGGCCGATAGGCGCTCCGATCATCACCTTCAGCTTTGGTTATGACGACGATCCGAAGGCCGCCATTCAGGATTATTTGGAAGCTCCGGAACAGCGGGTCGTCAAACAGTATGACATTCGCGATGTCGATGGAAACGTCGTCGGCAAGGGCGAAAAGTGGCTCGGTTTCACCGGCGTCGATTCCTCGGGAAAGACCATCCGGTTCCGCTTTTTCGACCAATGACCGACTTCCTCAATGATACGGGCCCATTCAACAAAATCCTCTCCTTTGACGGAACATGCGTGGCCCGCTTCGTATCCGTCCCGACCCTCTACAAGGAGTACATCGGCTCGACTTCTCCCTATCTCTTTTTCAACTTCCTGGCGTTCGACAATCCAGCGTGTTCAAAAATCGAGTCCCTGTTTCGCACCCCCGTCGCCTCCAAGACCATAAAATTCCTGGGCAAAACGTTTCCGATCCCCACGTTGAGCGATCTTTCATCCTTCGGCATCAACACCTACCCCCCGACGCAGCCGTTTCAAGGGTTCGTCATCCCAGGCGGCAGCTACTGCACGGAATGGAAAATCGGCTCCCAGGGTTATCTCATCACCCAGGAGGTGATCGGCGTGAGCATCCTCCCAACCTCCCAACTCCCGGTCATGGGAGGAAAGTTTTACGTTTACCTCAATCAAACCTCGATGGCGGATGCGCTGAACGGATCATCCGTCACCGTCGCATTCCCGTGACAAGGAGGCAAAATGGCCCTCACCCTCTACCTTTCCACCGATGCCGGAGCACCGGTCATCACCGGCCAGGCCGGGTCCATCCTCACCACGCTCACCGCCATCCTGGTCAACGGCTACGGCTCCCGGGCCGCAGCGGGCTGGACCAAGCCGTACACCGGGACCAACAAGGCGGTGTTCAAAGCGGGCGGCGGTAATCAGGGCTGTCTCTGGATCGACGACAGCGGCCTCGGCGCGGGAGGGCTCAAGGAGTCCCGGCTCTTCGGCTACGAGGCCATGACCGCCCTGGATACCGGCACGGGACAGTTCCCCACCGCCTCCCAATCCTCGGTGGGAATCGTGCTGCGCAAGTCCGCCACCGCCGACGCTACAGCCAGACCCTGGGTCTGCGTCGCCGACGGCAGCTGCTTCCAACTCTGGATCGTCACCGGCGATCATGCCGGAAATCGCTCCCTGGGAACCTTCTTCGGCGACATCGTCAGCTACAAGACCGGGGGCGACGCCTATTCCATGGCCCTCATCGGGCGGGCGGTGGAGAATGTGGTCACCGAGACCAACGAACGGCTCTCCTACGTCGGAACCGCCATCAATCAGGCGGCCATGACCGGCCACTACCTGGCCAGGGGATACACCGGACTGGGAACGGCGCAGAACGTCGGCAAGTTTCTCGATGGCTCCAAATCGCCCACCCTCACTTCCAACACCATGGGGACGGGATCGGTGCTGGTCTATCCCAACGCGGTGGACGGCGGGCTCTATGTCTCCCCGGTCTGGGTCTGCCAGAACGCCATCCTGCGCGGCCACATCCCCTATCTCTGGGCCCCCATGCACAGCGCCCCTCTGACCCACCTGGACACCTACAGCGGCACAGGGAGTCTGGCGGGAAAAAAGTTCATGGCCGTCGACACCGCCAACGGCGGGCAGGCCCATCTCGAAATCCCCGTTTCGTGAGGTGAGAGCATGGCCGATCAGGGAGCCATCGGGGTGGCGCAGACCGGAACCTGCGCCAATGCCTGCCTGCCCTCGGGCTATTGGAGCGGTTCCGGAGGAATGTCCCACAGCGGCCTCAGTTGCTCGGGGGCCTGGCCGGAGGGGTGGTGGAACCGCTATGCCGCAGTCATCGGTTGTTTCGACCCCGCCATGCCGTCCGGGGCGAGCGCCGCCCTCGCGGGACGGGTGACGAACCGATACGGCAGCCCCCTTTCTCGCCAAGTGGCGGCCTGCGCGTTGGGGCGGAATCTCCTGGTCTGGCAGGGGCAGTCCGGGGCGGATGGGCGTTACAACCTCGCCATGGCCAATCCACCCGTCTACCGCGCCCTGGATCGCGGCTATTCCGTGGGCGATCCCCTGTACGTCATCGCCTTTCCGCAGCCGGGCGACGACGCCAACGCCGCCATTTTGACCGGTCTCACCGGGGTGTGAGATGGGATATCAGCCCCCCGCCCGGGACAACGCCCTGCTGTCGCTGAGAGAGGGATACGCTCCCCCTGCCGCAGAGGCGGCGAATCTGGTTCTGGGCGGAAGCGGGGGAGGCTTCGCCGCAGCCCAAACGGCGTTTCCCTTTTCCCTGCGGGTCGAAACGGCGGCGTCGGAGTCGTGGGGGCCGCTGCGGATCGAATACGCCGTTTCGCATTCCTGGGGCGACAGGATTCCAGTTGTCGCAGATTGTCGCTTCCCATGGGAGCCAAAGCCTGTCCCGTCCATTGGCGTCGCGCTGCCATGGGAGGGGATGCGGCAGGTTTTCTCCTGGCTCCCGCTCTCCTGGGAGCTGCTGCCCCTCGCGGCCCGGGTCGAATTTCCCTGGGAACCGGCGCAACACGTCACGGCGGCATGGCGCGAGGAGTACGGGCCGTTGCTTGTCACGGCCACCCTGACTCAGCCCTTCGGCAACGGCCCGGTGCTGGCCGCGTGGAGCCTGCCCATCCACTTTACCGTCACCGCCAGTCTGGACGCCTCCTGGTCCCTGCGGGGGCTGACCGGTCGACAGATAGAACTGGGCTGGGGCTTCACCACCCCCGTGGCCAGTCAAACGGAGTTCCCCTACGCCTTGCTGGCCCGCACCCCCGTGAACCGCGCCCTCACCGGCTCCTGGGATCTGGCCGCAGAACGCCCGCCGCTGCGGGCCGGGAGCAGGGTCCGGGCCATTCATTTCGGGGTTCAGCTATGATCCTGTCCGCCAGCATTTCCCTCGCCGAGGGCGATTTCGCCTGGAGCGGTTCCCTGGAACTGGACGATCCCGCCAGCTTCCAGCGGGTGAAGGTGGACGACCCCATCACCCTCGAACTGGGCGGCGAGGTCTTCAATCTGGTGGTGGACAACAAGACCCTGGAGCGCAACGGCGTCGGCCTGCCTCGCTTCAGCGTCTCGGTGGTCAGCCCGACGGTGCGCTGGACCTCGCCACGGGCCGCGCCCCTGGAACGGACCTGGAATGATCCGGTCCAGGCCCGCGCCGCCGCCGAGGAGGTTGTTGGCGAGGAGATTGTTTGGGAGTTGGTGGACTGGCTCATCCCCGGCGGCAGGCTGGCGGTCCACAACGCCACCCCCGCCGAC
>JADGAP010000228.1 GCA_015231965.1 Magnetococcales bacterium
TCGTTATAAAGTTGGTTGCACCCCCAGACGCCGTTTGACCGGATGTGCAATTCTGAACTGGTACTGCTATATCGGAGGGACGGCACCCTGACCTTTTTGCCTTGATGCAACGCCCGGCGCAAGGGCGTCGGCGTTATTTCCGTCCCAGCCGATGGGCCATCAGGTTCAAATCGGCGTCGCTGTCCTGATTGAGTTCGGCGATTTCGTGGAACCGGGCTTGCAAGGCGAGAAAGGCGTCCACCACGTCGGGGTCGAAATGGCGGCCCCGACCTTCGGAGATGATGGCCGCGGCGCGTTCGTGGGGCATGCCCTCCTTGTAGACCCGGCGGCTGATCAGGGCGTCGTAGACATCGACCAGGGCCATCAACCGTCCCGAAACCGGGATGGCGTCGCCCGCCAATCCCCGGGGATAGCCGCCGCCGTCCCATTGCTCGTGATGGGTGTAGGCGATCTCCGCCGCGATGCGCAAGAAGGAGTTTTCCCCCATCCGCCGCAGGGCGACCTTCAGGGCGTTCCATCCGTACACCGCATGTTTTTTCATTTCGACAAACTCCTCGTCGGTGAGTTTGCCGGGTTTGAGCAGGATGTGATCCGGCGTCCCCACCTTGCCCACGTCGTGGAGGGGGGAGGACTTATACAGCAATTCGACCATGCCCGGCTGCCGCAGCTCGGTAAAGCGGGGATGGTCCTTCAAATGGTCGGCCAGCAGCCGGACATACTGCTGGGTGCGGCGGATGTGTCCGCCGGTCTCCGGATCCCGGGCCTCGGCCAGGGAGGCCAGGGTGGCGATGGTGATGTCCTGGGTCTGTTCCAACTCCCGGGTGCGTTCGCCCACCAGTTCGTCCAGCCGGTCCTTGTGGCATTTGAGTTCCAGATGGCTGCGAATCCGGGCCTGGACCAGCACCGGGTTGAACGGCTTGGTGATAAAATCCACCCCCCCCACGGTCAACCCCCGCACCTCGCTGGCCTCATCGTGGAGGGCGGTGATGAACAATACCGGAATGGACCAGGTGTTCGGGTTGGCCTTGAGCTTGAGACAGACCTCGAAACCGTCCATGCCGGGCATCATCACGTCCAGCAGGACGAGGTCGGGGTTGGCCTGGGCCAGGGTCAGGGCCTTTTCGCCGTTTTTGGCGGTGACCACGGCAAAGGAGTCCCGCAGGGTCTCCACCAGAATTTGGAGATTTTCCGGGGCGTCATCCACCACCAGGATTTTGGGCTTGGCATCCATGGGAGGGACTCGGTGAGGGTTGAAAGTCGCCCCGTCGGCGGGTTCCGCCGGAGGGGAGAAGAGGGCGAGCCATGGTTGCAATCCTTTCCGCGCGATGCGACGCGCGGATCAAGGATCATCCCCACGCCCGGGACCATGCCATCACCCCCGACGCCGCCGGGATGGTGGCGCAGACCACTTTTTCCGCGTCACACAAAATCACCCCGCCCACCAGGGGGAACCAGCGATCCCCCGCCTTCTCCCAAGCCGCCGAGGATTCCCACAACCAACGACCGGTGAACGGCGGCGTGAACAACGCATAACGCGATTGCCGCGGAATGAAAAAGGAGTCCTGCAACATCTCCCGCAGTTGCCAGGGGGAGAAGGAGCGCCCCCAACCAAAGGGGGTGGAGTCCCGCCGCGCCCACCAGCCGCCCCGATTGGGAACCACCACCATCAACCGTCCGCCGGGCTTCAGGACGCGCCAACTCTCCCGCAACGTCGCCTTCAACGCCTCCACCCGCTCCAGAAGATGGATCATCAGCACCCGATCAAACAGGCAGGAGTCGAAAGGCAAGGCGTCCGGGCGCACCAGAGCGAAGCGGTTGAGTCCCTCGGAAGGCCAGCGGGCCACCCCCATTTCCGCCGGGGCCGCGCCCAACAGTTGCCCGCTCCACCCTCCCATGAGGTCCATGTACGGCTGGGGAAAACCAAACCCCAACGTGCGCACCACCGGCGCGCCCTCCAACCAGGGGGTCAAGGCCTGACCAATGACTTCCGCCGTGGTCCGCCCCTGGGGGGTGGCGTACCAGCTTTGCAGCCGCACCGCGTCCACGTGGTTCAAACTCCCCTGGTTGGAGGCCATTCTTCCCCGAATTCAGACTTCGCCCGGCCCGACCTCGACCAGGCCCTGCTCCGTGGCGCGATACCGCAGGCCACAGGCGGGACAGGTCAAGCCCTCGTCCAGCCGCACCGCGCAACGACACACCCAGCCGATGCGCCGCGCCGGGTTGCCCGCCATCAGGGCGTGATCGGCTACGTCGCCGGTCACCACCGCTCCCGCGCCGATCAGGCAATAGCGCCCCAACGCATGACCGCACACAATGGTGGCGTTGGCCCCGATGGTCGCCCCCCGCCGCACCAGGGTCGGCCGAAATTCATGCTTGCGCGAGATGAACGCCCGGGGATTCAGCACGTTGGTGAAAACCATGCTGGGACCGCAGAACACCTCCTCCTCCAGCGTCACACCCTGGTAGATGGAGACGTTATTTTGAATTTTGCACCCGTCGCCCACCGTCGCCTTGGGTCCGATGGCGACGTTTTGTCCAATGACGCACCCCGCCCCGATGCGGCTGCCCCCCATCACGTGGGAAAAATGCCAAACCTTGCACCCCTCTCCCAGCGTCGCCCCCTCCTCCACCACGGCCGTGGGATGGACGAAGGAGACGCTGGATTCCGGCGCGCGCACTTCCGCCGTCGGGGTCAGGCGAATCGCCTCGTTGCGCTCCAACGCCTGCTGACACGCCTTCAGCACCCGCAACACCCGCACCCCTTCCGCCCCGTCGGTGCGGGGGGGATGACGGTGTTCCACGCAGGAGAGAAAATGGGCGCACTCCAATTTCAGCGGTTCGCTCTCCTCCAGTTGGACTCGACGCGCCTCGGCTCGGTTGGCCACCGGGACGTTTTCGCTCCACTGGATGGTGTGGGGATAGAGCAGCAGCTTGTCCGACCACGGCGCGGTGTCGTCGAACACCGCCATCTGGCGGTCGCCCACCACCACCAGTTTTTGCTCCTTGAAGGGGTGCAGCCACGACACGAAAATGTGCGCCCGCACGCCATTGGCGAAATCCAGCAAGGTGACGGTGGTGTCGGCGATGCGGGGATGGAGATAATTCCCCCCCTGGGCCTGCACCCGTTCGGGAATCTCCCCCGCCAGTCCCAAAATCACCGACACATCATGGGGGGCGAAGGACCACAGCACGTTCTCCTCCCGCCGCAGCCGTCCCAGATTGAGACGGTTGGAGTAGATGTACTGAATCCGCCCCAACTCCCCCTGGGTGGTCATCTCCTTGAGCCGCAACACCGCCGGATGGTGCCACAACAGATGCCCCACCATCAGGATGCGATCCAACTCCCGGGCCAGCTTGACCAACTCCTCCCCCTCGGCGGCGTCCAGGCAGAGGGGTTTTTCCACGTAAACATCCTTGCCCGCCAGCAACGCTTGCCGGACCATGGAGCCGTGGGCCGTGGCCGGGGTGGCGATGGCCACGGCGGCGATGTCCGGCTCGGTGAGAACCTCCTCGAAGTGAAGCGCCCCCTCCACGTCGGGATATCCGGTCAAAATGAGACGCAGGGCCTCGGGATCGGCGTCGCAGACCATGCGCAAGGCCCCCAGGGCGTGGAAGTTGCGCACCAGATTGCGGCCCCAATAGCCCGCGCCCACCACGGCCACCGTCGGCGATTGTTTCATGACATTCGACACCCATCCGAAAAGCGGGTTCAATGGCCCGACCAAGGGTTCCAAAAAATGGGTGGGATGGGGAATTTTCCTCGCATCCTCCCACCGTTCCACACCATAGCAAGAAAGAGGCTCCATGGCCAACGCCGAAGCCGTTGCGGGAATCGCCGCGAACCAGGATAACGTGATCTGGCGCTTTTCCACCGCTCCGGGAAGGGCGGCGGCGGTGGATCCGGGGGAGGCGGAGCCGCTGCTGGATCATCTGCGCCAGCGGGGCGAGTCGTTGAGCCATGTTTTGTTGACCCACCATCATGCCGACCACGTGGGCGGGGTCGAGGTCTTGAAACGGGCCTTTCCCTCCCTTCGGGTGATCGGCGCGGCGGCGGACGCCTGCCGCCTGCCGCCCCTGGACCTCGCCGTTTCGGAGGGCGATGGGTTGGCCTTGGGCGAACGGACGGCGCGGGTGATGGCGGTTCCGGGTCACACCTCGGGCCACCTTGCTTTCGTGGTGGGAGAGTGGCTTTTCCCGGGGGATGTCCTCTTTCGCTGCGGTTGCGGACGCCTTTTCGAGGGGACGGCGGAGCAGATGTGGCATTCGCTGCAACGGTTGTCCTCCCTGCCCGACGCGACGCTGATTTTTCCTGGTCACGAATACACCCTGGCCAATCTCGCCTTCGCCTTGCATTGGGAGCCGGATCGCGTAGAACTGTTGGAAGCCCGGGAGGAGACTCGCCGTCTCCGTCGCGAGGGGCGCTGGACCATGCCTGTTCCCTTGGAACGGGAGCGGCGCTTGAATCCCTTTCTGCGCTGCGCCGACCCGGAGTTCGCCGCTCGGCTGGGGATGGAGCGGCTTTCGCCGGTGGAGCGTTTTGCGACGTTGCGGCGGCTGCGCAACGATTTCACGGGGTGAGCGAGCGGAGAACATGAGCGAAAACCGCCTGTGGCGACGGCTCAAGATGATGTTGACGGGGTTGCCGGGGGCGGAGGATCCCCTGGTCGCGTCGCGCCCGCC
>JADGAP010000229.1 GCA_015231965.1 Magnetococcales bacterium
AATCTTCCAAGTACATTACACCTTCTCGCCCCATGTCAACTGCCGGATCTAGGATCATCCTTATTCTCCCGTCTGGGGTGGGTCTATCCCCGCGAGTGCGGGGGAACCGTATTTTGGGGCTGATTGCTGGGGTCACAGTCCGGTCTATCCCCGCGAGTGCGGGGGAACCTCTTCTCGGGTCATTTTTGGGGCCGGTCGGGGGGGTCTATCCCCGCGAGTGCGGGGGAACCAAAACCGTCGGGGAGGCCTTCGGGGCCGTGGGCGGTCTATCCCCGCGAGTGCGGGGGAACCTGGCCAACGTCACCGCCAATGGTCAAGCTGCAAGGTCTATCCCCGCGAGTGCGGGGGAACCGCTCAAAGTCTTGTCCTCCCCAGCCGAGGAATAGGTCTATCCCCGCGAGTGCGGGGGAACCCCCCTCGGCGTATTTCGACGAATCCACCGAAACGGTCTATCCCCGCGAGTGCGGGGGAACCTCCCTCGTCTGGCCGGAGAAGCCCCAATAAGCGGGTCTATCCCCGCGAGTGCGGGGGAACCGTCGCAGGACGGATCCCAGTCGCGGGAATGGACGGTCTATCCCCGCGAGTGCGGGGGAACCCGATGAAGCTCTCACCCTCGAGTGACGGCGGAGGGTCTATCCCCGCGAGTGCGGGGGAACCGCTTCGTCAAATAAACGACCGGGAATCGTGATGGGTCTATCCCCGCGAGTGCGGGGGAACCTTGGATACGGCCAAGGGGGATGTCAATGGGGTCGGTCTATCCCCGCGAGTGCGGGGGAACCCCCTGCAAAAGGATTTGGCCCCGCCGATTTTGAGGTCTATCCCCGCGAGTGCGGGGGAACCGCAATCGGCTGTAGGCGGCATCGCCGAGGAAACGGTCTATCCCCGCGAGTGCGGGGGAACCAGTGGTGGAGACTCTATAGCAGCCCTTGCATGGGGTCTATCCCCGCGAGTGCGGGGGAACCCGAAGGAACGCCTCTTCCAGCACGTCCTGCACAGGTCTATCCCCGCGAGTGCGGGGGAACCGGTCTTATTTCCGACTGGAGAATCAGAGCAACAGGTCTATCCCCGCGAGTGCGGGGGAACCGCCCCATAGGCCCCACGCGCCGCGCTGGCAAGGGGTCTATCCCCGCGAGTGCGGGGGAACCGGGGTGTAGGACGACGCCCGGAAATCGAACCCAGGTCTATCCCCGCGAGTGCGGGGGAACCTTTTCGCGCTGCGCCTGAAGCTCCTTCGCCTGCGGTCTATCCCCGCGAGTGCGGGGGAACCCGTGATAGTCGATTGATAACACCGAAAAACCCAGGTCTATCCCCGCGAGTGCGGGGGAACCAAGTTACCACCTAACATTGTAAAATCGGAACACGGTCTATCCCCGCGAGTGCGGGGGAACCGATGGTGCGCAGCGGTGTATTGCATACCGACAGGGTCTATCCCCGCGAGTGCGGGGGAACCTGGTCCGGTGCGTCCGTGTCGATGTCGTCGGGGGGTCTATCCCCGCGAGTGCGGGGGAACCCTTTTCGCCGGCGGGGGAGGGGTGTCGCAGGGGGGTCTATCCCCGCGAGTGCGGGGGAACCGAAAAAACGGCCCTGGCGGCGACGTTCGAGAACGGTCTATCCCCGCGAGTGCGGGGGAACCCCGCCGCCGCATCCCCTTCCCCGGTCGCGACGGGGTCTATCCCCGCGAGTGCGGGGGAACCGGACAGAGATGCCGAACCCCCCGCCCCGCCGCAGGTCTATCCCCGCGAGTGCGGGGGAACCTGGAAGCCAGGATGATGGATGAGCGCGCGGGGGGGTCTATCCCCGCGAGTGCGGGGGAACCGGAAACGCCCAGGCTCGTCTCGTACACCATGGCGGTCTATCCCCGCGAGTGCGGGGGAACCCTATGACTACCGCCACGCCCCCACCATCGCGCGGGTCTATCCCCGCGAGTGCGGGGGAACCGCCGGTCTATTCCGGCTACCGGGACAGCTTGCAGGTCTATCCCCGCGAGTGCGGGGGAACCGATCAAGAACGGCAAGAAATACAAAGGACTTCCGGTCTATCCCCGCGAGTGCGGGGGAACCCCGGGCTCCAGGCCCTAAAACGGGTGTCGGGGCGGTCTATCCCCGCGAGTGCGGGGGAACCGATTGTCGACGAGGTGGACGCCTGCCCAAACGAGGTCTATCCCCGCGAGTGCGGGGGAACCCCCCATGATCTTCCGCCGAATCTCTTCCACCGAGGTCTATCCCCGCGAGTGCGGGGGAACCAGAAACGCCCGGCGATAAGTCCCGGCGGAATCGGGTCTATCCCCGCGAGTGCGGGGGAACCGTGCGGCATCTGGATGGACACCAACCCCCCGGAGGTCTATCCCCGCGAGTGCGGGGGAACCTGCGCGGTCGCGGCTCGCACCCCCATGTATCGAGGTCTATCCCCGCGAGTGCGGGGGAACCGCGGGAATGTTGACGGTGACGGGGGCGGAAAACGGTCTATCCCCGCGAGTGCGGGGGAACCGGATGCTGGCGATTGTCGCGCGATTTGCACACCGGTCTATCCCCGCGAGTGCGGGGGAACCATCGGCATGGCCACCAGGTGGAGCGGCCCGGCGGGTCTATCCCCGCGAGTGCGGGGGAACCACTTCTCTAACTCCTGAACCCGACGCCGACTCGGGTCTATCCCCGCGAGTGCGGGGGAACCGTCAAGCCCCGATCCACGCACCCGGACCCGCAGGGTCTATCCCCGCGAGTGCGGGGGAACCGCCTGGATGGGTCTGATGATCGCGGCGGGGTACGGTCTATCCCCGCGAGTGCGGGGGAACCCGTGAATTTTACCCTGACCGACGGGGCGACCAAGGTCTATCCCCGCGAGTGCGGGGGAACCGTCAGCAGCGTCCTGCGAAACGAGGCCGGCGGCGGTCTATCCCCGCGAGTGCGGGGGAACCGAATAAGGCGGAGGTGGACGAGGAAGCAAAACGGGTCTATCCCCGCGAGTGCGGGGGAACCTTGGGTGCTTTATACCAACGGTTTTCCAAATGTGGTCTATCCCCGCGAGTGCGGGGGAACCGGTGCTGGCCGATGGGACGCTGTGCGGCTGCACGGTCTATCCCCGCGAGTGCGGGGGAACCTTTGCGCCCGCCCTGGGGAACCATGGGCGGGCGGGTCTATCCCCGCGAGTGCGGGGGAACCCCCGCAGGGGGGCGCAGCTTCCTCGGCGGCGACGGTCTATCCCCGC
This sequence comes from Magnetococcales bacterium, assembly GCA_015231965.1. GTDB lineage: Bacteria > Pseudomonadota > Magnetococcia > Magnetococcales > JADGAP01 > JADGAP01. The sequence goes on from JADGAP010000229.1 coordinate 3,205, forward strand.
GAGTGCGGGGGAACCGCCTCAACGCGCTGTTCGCCTTCTGGGAAGAGGGGTCTATCCCCGCGAGTGCGGGGGAACCCCATATCCGAGGCCCTTGCGCTAAACCTAAATCGGTCTATCCCCGCGAGTGCGGGGGAACCAAACGGCTTACAAGCAGATGGTCAACGCCTTCAGGTCTATCCCCGCGAGTGCGGGGGAACCTAATCCGACTTCTCAAATGTGTGAACCTTCTACGGTCTATCCCCGCGAGTGCGGGGGAACCGTTATGGCTTTGATCTCCTCTGTTTTTATCATCGGTCTATCCCCGCGAGTGCGGGGGAACCGGCGTATAAGGCTTCGCTTCCCTCTCCACGTCAGGTCTATCCCCGCGAGTGCGGGGGAACCTGATATCCAGCCCGGTGGACGTGGTGGAAAACGGGTCTATCCCCGCGAGTGCGGGGGAACCGAAACAATTGAATAAGACCCAGAACTACGCATAGGTCTATCCCCGCGAGTGCGGGGGAACCCTGTGCCGCATCCTTTCCACCTGGATAATCAAAGGTCTATCCCCGCGAGTGCGGGGGAACCTCGTATCTCCCGCGTTGACCTTGCCTTTGATGAGGTCTATCCCCGCGAGTGCGGGGGAACCTATTTGTCCTACCAAAGAAAGATAATAGAAAGCGGTCTATCCCCGCGAGTGCGGGGGAACCTCTGGAGCGCCAGTCGAGGGGGGCGGGCGAAAAGGTCTATCCCCGCGAGTGCGGGGGAACCGCGTTTATGGCGCTGCATGATTCCACTTCGACAGGTCTATCCCCGCGAGTGCGGGGGAACCTGCGCTTTTTCCCGTCCGGGCCGCGCTCGATGCGGTCTATCCCCGCGAGTGCGGGGGAACCAGGGGCGGGCAGGCGGTGGAGCCGTGCCGATCCGGTCTATCCCCGCGAGTGCGGGGGAACCCAAAACAGGATCGCTCATCGGTTTGCGAGGGGGGGTCTATCCCCGCGAGTGCGGGGGAACCCCGGCGGATGCCGTCCGGGCCGGGGGCCTGGCGGGTCTATCCCCGCGAGTGCGGGGGAACCGGCTGGCATGGCGCTGAGATCGGGTCGCAGAAAGGTCTATCCCCGCGAGTGCGGGGGAACCCCGGTCGGTGTGCATGTTGATGTGACCTCCGAGGGTCTATCCCCGCGAGTGCGGGGGAACCCATTCCCGATCCGCCATAGCGTCCGCGGTCAACGGTCTATCCCCGCGAGTGCGGGGGAACCGAAAGTGTCGGTCTTTTTTTGTGGCGAGAGCAGGTCTATCCCCGCGAGTGCGGGGGAACCACCTGGAAGGACTCCGAACCGGGAACAACGTCAGGTCTATCCCCGCGAGTGCGGGGGAACCCCCATAAAAACCAAAAAGCCCGATT
>JADGAP010000022.1 GCA_015231965.1 Magnetococcales bacterium
CACGAAAAAATCAAGATGAAGGCCCTGGAAAAGGGCATCATCACCGAGCATCAGGGTTTTGGGCGGGGGGCCGGCTTCCACGCCGCCGGCGGCGAGGATCTCCTCGATGGCGACGATTTCGGCGGCGGCGTCCACCGTTTCACTGCTGGAGACGTCGGCGATCATGGTTTGCAGCTTGTCCAGACCCGCCAGCAGGGCGTCCGAGATCTCCGAACTGGGCGTCATCACGCGGTCGCGCAACTTGCCCATGAGATTTTCCATGGTATGGGAGAGCTTGGTGATGTTGGTCAGACCGAAAAAGCCCGCCGATCCCTTGATGGAGTGGACGCTACGGAACAGGCGGTTGATCACCTCCGGTTCGGTGTTGGCGCCCTGCTCCTCGACAGTGAGCAGATCCGGTTCGATGGTGGCCAGATGTTCCCCGGCCTCCTGCACGAACATCCCCAGCAGTTCCTCGTCTTCCTCGGCCATGCCCGGCTCCCTCAGTGACCCAAGTGAAGAGATGCGCCGACTCCCCGGCGGGGGGGAGCGGTGGTCGATTCGCGTCATCCAGTCCGCGTCAAGCTGCGGCGATTTCCTGGCGTTGCGTCGCTAACTCGGCGAACTATTCGGCGAACCATTCAAGGATCGCGCCATGTCGTTTCGCTGGAAGGGGTTCGGGCCGTTTTCCCCGGACCGACGCCCCTCGCGGGACGTTCCCGAGAATCAGGTCCACACCGCAACCGGGGTATGTTATCCTTCTTTCAGGAAAAGGGGCGCCCCTTTTTTTGGCGGGCGTGATGTTTTCGTCCCCTCGTTTCCGGGTGCGGAGGGCGACGGCGGGGCGAAACGCCCGCCTTCCCCGTCCATGGCATTGAAGATGAAGGAAATAGAATTGTAACAAAAAAATATATACCAATTTCTGGGGGATCTCGCTATAGTGACGCCCAGTGACAAAATTGCAGGGGTTTCAAACCAACCTCTTCCCCCGTTTCCCAGGATTTCGTCACGGCTTTTGGCGAACCGCCGACGCCGACGAAATCGCCATCCCGCCCCCGGATGGTGCGGCAACACTCTCGAACCTCCACGGCGACTTCGCCGGGTTGAGGTTTCATGGTGCGCCGAGGAAACTGTAACGAAATGTACAGGACGTGACGAAATGATGCAGAACCAGAGCAACGCCGTGGATTCGTTGAAAAAAACCACCGTGAAGTGGCCCCGGGAGGCGGAGAACGTCATGGAGGAGAAACCGGTTACGCGCAAGAAGTCCGTGAGCGAATTGATGGATGAGCAAGTGATCGACAATAACGACACCCATTTGTGGATGGCGGTGATGGATCGGGCGGTGCGCGACCTGGTCGCCCTGGAGCGGTATCGTCAGGATCCCAAGGTGATGGACGATCCGGTCTTCCGCTACGACTACCGCACCCTGAAAAAGTGGTTCCACTCCAGCTCGATGGAGCCCGGCTCCTTCAACTGGATCTGCTCCCTGGTGAGCATCGACCCGCGCTGGGCGCTGCGTCGTCTGGAAGAGCGCCTCAAGGTGAGCCTGTTGCCGGAAACCGTCCGGCGCAACGCCGCCCTGGCCGAGGCCGAGGCCCTGTTGGCCCAGACCGAGGCCGCCGCCGCATCCGCCGCCGCCGAGGTTCTCGCCGCTTGACCCCGAGGGAGTCGCCATCTTGAGTCCTCGGGACGAAAAGCCGGGCCATGCGCCCGGCTTTTTGTTGGCCGAAGCCCAAGGAGCGCGATATGATTCTCTCCAGGTTTCGCCCACGCGCCGGGGGTTCCCGGCTCAACCGTTCGAGGGAGTTTGTGTCATGACCTCCGCATCCCTTCCCGCCTCGTGGCGCCGGGGCGCCGAATTTCTCGGCTGCGCCCATCCGATTTTGGGCGGGGCCATGTCCTGGCTGTCGGAAAGCCGACTGGTGGCGGCCATCTCCGAGGCGGGGGGCTTTGGCGTCATCGCCGGGGGGGGCATGCCGCCGGAGCTGCTGCGGGGGATGATTCAGGAGACGCGGCGACTCACCGGGCGGCCCTTCGGGGTCAATTTGATCACCATGCATCCCCAACTGCCGGAGCTGGTCCAGATGGTGGTGAATGAGCGGGTCTCCCACGTGGTGCTGGCGGGGGGGCTGCCCGGCGGTGAGACGATTCGCGCCCTGAAGGAGGGAGGGATCAAGGTCCTTGCCTTCGCCCCGGCCCTCTCCCTGGCCAAACGGTTGATCAAGCAGGGGGTGGACGCCCTGGTGATCGAGGGGCACGAGGCGGGGGGCCACGTGGGGCCGGTCTCCACCAGCGTGCTGGCCCAGGAGATCCTGCCCCAGGTGACGGAGATTCCGGTCTTTGTCGCCGGAGGGATCGCCACCGGGGCGATGATGGCCGGATATGCGGCCCTGGGGGCGGCGGGGTGTCAACTGGGCACCCGCTTCGTCTGCACCACCGAGTGCATCGCCCACGATCACTTCAAGCAGGCCTTCCTCAGGGCCCAGTCCCGGGACGCCCAGGTCACGCCCCAATTCGACCCCGCCCTGCCGGTGATTCCGGTGCGGGCTCTGACCAACAAGGGCACCCAAACCTACGCCGCGCTGCAACTGGAGCTGCTGCAACAGGTGAAGAGCGGGGCCAAGGAGAAGAAAGCGGCCATCCTGGAGTTGGAACATTTTTGGGTGGGGGCGTTGCGCCGGGCGGCCATCGACGGCGACGTGGAGCATGGGTCGGTGATGGCCGGTCAGAGCGTGGGGCTGGTCAACGCGGTGCAGCCGACGGCGGAGGTGGTGCGGGAGTTGATGGACGGGGCGATGGCCGAGTGGGGGCCTCGCGGGGGGTGATCCGCCGCCGATCCCGCCCTCCCGCGCTTAGGGCGCTTGGCGCGACGCGGCGGCGGGGTGTAAAGTATCGATTTCCAAATTCGGGAACCCCTTTTTGTCCACCCGTTTTCTCCCCTCCCACCGCCAGGAGCCCTTTTCATGGCAGGACCGGACGTTTCCCCCGCCGTTTCCCCCGCCGTTTCCCCCGCCGCCCCGCAGACGGAAGTCGGCGTCTTCCGTCTGCGGGAACCGGCGGCGGTGTTCGAGGCCCACGCCCAGTTGGAGCTGCGTCGCCGTCGGGATACCGATCCGGCCTTTGACGAGGGGGAGCTGCGGGAGGCGATGGCCCTGGCCCTGGAGCGCCTTCGTCCGCCCCCGTCGCTGCTTCCCGCCGACGGAGACGATCCATGATCATCCGCCGGGTTCGCGCCGAAAACGTCCTCAAGTTCGCCCGCCTGGAGTTGGACAACCTGCCGGAGCGGGGGGTGATCCTGCTCTCCGGCCCCAACGAATCGGGCAAGACGGCCCTTGCCGAGATTCTCTGCCTGGCGCTATTCGGGCGGACCCGGACGGCCCCTCCGGACCACCTGATGCGGGCGGTGCGCTGGGGCGAGCGGGGGGGATCGGTGGAGGTGGTGTTCCAGTCCGGCCCCAAGGGCTATCTCTACACCGTCACCCGCTATCTGGAGCCCAACGGCGAACAGCGAGCCCGGGTGATGCGCGCCCTGGAGGGCAAGCGGGGGCGAACCATCGCCAAGGGGGCGGAAGAGACCGCCCGGGTGATGCGCGAGCTGCTGGGGTACGACTTCGACCGCTTCCAGGACACCCTCTACTTCACCCAGGGGCGGGACGACCGGGGGACGCAAGGGGAGACGGTGCGCTGGCTCACCGGCCTGGACCGTCTGGAAGGGGCGGCGGCGACGCTGGACGAGGAGGCGGCGCAAAGCCGGGAGGCTCTGACCGAGTTGGAGCGGGGTCTGGAGGTTTTGGCGCAAATGCGGCAAACCTTGGGCGTTCGTCCCGAAACCCTGGGGGTGTTGCAGTCGGCCCGAGGGGCGGCGACGGAGCAGGAGACGACGACGGCGGCGGCCATCGCCCGCTGGTCGGCCTTCACCCAGGCCCTGGAGGAGCGGACCTCCCAGGTGGAGCGGGCGGGGGTGGCGTTGGCGGGGAGCGGCGTGGAGACCTCCCTGGCCCGGTGGCGGGAGCGGGGCGACGGGCTGGCCAAGGCGACGACGGCGTTGATGAGCCTCTGCCATGGCGGCCAGGTGGAGATGGACGCGGAGCCCTCGGCGGGACCGGCCAAGTGGGTGGACGGACTGTGGGAGCGGCTGGCGGGGTTGGAGGAGATTTTGGAACGGGCGGCCCACCATCGGCGACGGCTGCTGGGCTGGCTGGGCGAGCCGGGCGAGACGGGCGACCTTCCCGCATCGGGGGCGACCCTGACCGGGGAGCGGGGGACGTTGGCCTCTGCCCTGGAGCGGGCGCGGCGCGGGGCGCGGACGGCGGGAACCCTCGCCGGGGTCTGCGGCCTGCTGGCGGCGACGGCAGGGGGGGTGTGGGGCGGATTGAGCGGTCTGGCCGGTCCCGAACTGGCCCAAAGCCTGACCTCGGCCCTGGTCGGGGCGGCGGGCTTGGGCGTCGATTCCGCCCTGGCGGCGGCGGGGGCGGGGGTTGGCCTGACCCTGGCGGCGCTGCTGCTCTTGGCCCGGATGGCGGGTCAACGCAAGGCGGCGGATCGGGCCGAGGGGGAGGCGGAGGATTTGGCGCTGCGGGAAAAACAGGCCCGGCGCGGGGCGGAGCGCATCGCCGAGGCGTTGGGCGAGGAGGCCTCTCCGGCCGAGGCGCTGGCCCGTCTCGCCCAGGTTCCCGACGCCCCGCTGGGCGAGGACGCGGCCCGCTGGGCCGAGGCGGAAGGCCGTTCCCTGGTGGACGAGGCGGCCCGCAAGGAGTGGACCGGGCGGTTGGAATCCCAGTTGCGCGCCATGCGGCAGGAGGTGGACGGGCTGAAACGGGAGATCGCGGCGCAAATCGCCGAGGATGAGGGGCGTCTGGCCACGGTGCGTCGTGAGCAGGGGCAGTTGGACGGCGAGATCGACCGGGAAAACCGTCGCCGCGCCGAGGACGCCGCGTTACAGGAGCGTTTGGCGGCGGAAGGGGCGCGGCAGGCGGCGCAAGCCCGGCAATGGCGCATCCAAACCCTGGCCCGGGAGCTGCTGGCCGGGGCGGGGGAGGAGCTGGCCCCTGAATTCACCAAGGAGTTGCGTCGCTGGATGGAGCATTCCGCCCCGCTGCTGACCCAGGGGCGGTACCGCCACGTGCAGTTGCACGACGATTTGACCCTGGATCTCTTCGCCCCGGAGCGCAACGATTTCGTCCCCCTGAACGAACTGTCCACCGGGGTGCGGGGGCAGGTTTTGCTGGCGTTGCGCTTGGCCCTCTCCCAGGCGTTGGCCGCCCGGGCGGGGGCGGCGCCCCAGTTCGTCTTGCTGGACGAACCCTTCGCCTTCGCCGACCGGGAGCGCCGTCGCGAGGCGTTGCGGGCGTTGCCGGAGCTGCATCCCGGCTTGACCCAATATTGGGTGGCGGGTCAGGAGTTCGACGACGACGTCCCGGCGGCGGCCAGGATCCGCTGCACCCGGGAAGAGGACCGTTTGTCGTGGAACGGGGGGGGCGGGCCTTGACCAAGAAGGGCGGCGGACGGGGGCGCGGGGCGCGGGGGGCGTTGGGCGGGGCGCTGCTGCTGCTGGCGCTGCTGCTGGGATGGCGCGGCGAGAGCGCGGCGGGGGCTCATCCCCAACCGGGGATCCGGATCAAGGGCTCCGAATCGCTGCTGCGGGCCATGGAGGCGCTGGCGGAGGGTTTCCAGCGCAAGGTGGCCAGCCGTTCCGGGGACAGTCAGGTGGAGCTGCTGGCTATCGAACTGACCCTGGTGGATGTCAACGGGGGCGGTTCCAACGCCGGTCTTTCCGGACTGGTCAACGGCCATGTGGATCTGGCCATGGCCAGCCGCCCGATCCGGGAGAAGGAGCGGGAGCTGGCGCAACGGCGGGTTCACCGCGACGTGGAGGAGCGGATTCTGGCCTGGGACGGGGTGGCGGTGGTGGTCCATCCCGCCAATCCGGTCAACGGCCTGTGGGTGCGCCAATTGGCGGAGATCTACGGCAAGGAGAGTGGCCTCCTGAATTGGAGCGGGCTGGGGGTCAAGGTTCCCGGCTGCGACGGCGGCGAGATCCATCGCCTGAGCCGCAAGAACTACTCTGGAACCTACGCCTTTCTCCGGCAGGCGCTGGGGCTGGAGGAGCGGCGGATGGAGCGGGAGTTGCACTACGTCGAGACCCCCCGGGAGATCCCCGCCAAGGTGATCAACGACCCCTGCGCCATCGGTTACGCTGGCATGTCCACCCAGTCTGCGGCGGTCAAGACCCTCTGCCTGGCCCGCGCCGGGGAAAAGTGCGTCCTCCCCTCGCCGGAGTCGGTCAAGGATGGCAGCTACCCCTTGGCCCGTCCCCTCTATTTGTACCATTTGGAGCGGCCCCATCCGGTGCTTCAGGAGTTTCTCGATTACGTTTTCAGCCCCGTCGGCGAGGCGGTGGTGCGTCAAACCACGGGCTACCTCCCCGCCTCCGAGGTGAAGCGTCGTCCGTAACCCCGTGTTGAAAATGGCCACTCTTTCCACTTAGTCCCGTTAAGCGAAGCAATGCAGGCTTACTAAACCGAACCCTGGTAAGCCGACCGAAATACTGAACCGTCATTCCCGCGAAAGCGGGAATCCAGCGGCTTTCACCAAGCTCAAAAGTCACTGGATGCCCGCCTTCGCGGGCATGACGTGGGGTGGAGTGAAGAAAAACGAACAAGTCTGGATACATATGCACGGCTTAATCTAGGTGTTCCAGTTCAGCATTGCACATCGGATCCAGCGGCCTCTGGGGGTGCAACCCACTTTATAACGACGAAAACGTCATTCCCGCGAAGGCGGGAATCCAGCGTCTTATAGCAATTCCAAATAAGTTTCGCACATTGCCAGCTAAAGAATTTACGCTTGTCATTCCCGCGAAAGCGGGAATCCAGGCAAGCCGATCGGGGAATGGCTCCCTTCAAACAAACGGAAAGGGGGCTTGGTTCCTCGTAGCGATCTCTGCATTTCCCTCCCCCGCCCCTGGATTCCCGCCTTCGCGGGAATGACGCTTTCGTGGTTGAGGAGTTGGTTGCATAACCCAGGCGCCGCTTGACGTCAGGTGCAATTTTTAAATGGAATGGCTATAAAAGGTGTTTGGGACACGCGCAATGATGTATAAATAGGATACTGAATCATAGTGATACAGGAATTTTTCGCACCTCGGGGTTCTCAAAGTCACTGGATTCCCGCTTTCGCGGGAATGACGGCTTCTTTTTGGGAACGGATTCCCTGTTTCTTCCAGCTTTCATTGCGCCAATTTGGATTGAAACCACGATAAGTCACCGAATTTCGCCAGAATTTGGCGCGGCGATTGGGCGGGTTCACGGCGGGAGACGAGGCGTCATGGGTCGGGAATACGGCAAGAAGCGGGGGACTTGGGGACAAATCGTGGCCGATCCCCTGCCCGACGAGGCGACCCTGGCCGATCACTACGCCCAGGCCTATTTTCAATTTGGCGCGGAGCGGGCCGACGCCGACCACGACTGCTACAAAAGCCGCTATGACGAAGAAGAGACGGCCTGGCGTCGGCTGGCCCCGCAACGACTGCTTCACGCCCTGAGCCAAGCCCTGGGCGCGCCGCTGACCCAGGCCGGTTCGCTGTTGGAGATCGGCTTCGGCGAGGGGTTCCTGTTGGACGCCGCCCACGCCGCCGGGCTTGACGTGCTGGGCCTCGACTTCGACCAGGAGTCGGTGAAACGGCTCCATCCCCATCTCCTTCCCTTCACTCGCCGGGGTCATCCCGCCGCCCTGATGGAGGGGTTGGCCGGGGAGGGGCGAACCTTCGGGATGATCGCGCTGCTCAACGTGGTGGAACACGTCCGCGAGCCGGAGACGCTGCTGGGTCTGACCCGCCGTCTGCTCGCCCCCGGCGGTTTGATCGCCGTCACCGTTCCCAATGATTTTTCTCCGTTGCAGACCGAATTGATGGACCGGGGGATGATCGACGAGGCGTTCTGGTTCAATCCCCCGGAGCATTTGCACTATTTCGACGGGGCGAGTTTGCGCGCCCTGGCCGAGGGGTGCGGCTTCCGGGTGCGGGATCTTTTCGCCGATTTTCCCATCGATCTTTTTTTGCTTAATCCGTCCAGCAACTACCGTCGCCACTCCAAGGAGGGTGCCCCGGTCCATCGCGCCCGCATGATTCTGGAGCAGGTGATGGTTCGTCAGGGCATGGAGGCCTTTTTGCAGGTGGGCCGCGCCCTGGCGGGGTGTGGCCTGGGGCGCAATCTGACGGTGATTCTCTCGGAGTGAAAGAAGGGGAAGGGAAGAAGCGAGGCGTCAACGGGCAAAAAAAGGTCAGGGGGGTGTTGGGGGGACAGTTCCCTGTCCCCCCAAGGTCTGGCTTTTGCTTTTCCGCCCCGAAACCTCTTCCATTCCTTCAGAGGGTGTCACAAAAGACGCGCTCGACCGGGTTTCGGGGCGGTTGATGGGGGGGGTCCGGGGGCGGTTTTAGCCACCGAATCCTGGAGATGCCGGATCATGCGCCAGAAAGCGACGCCAACGACTGGTCGAACCCCGTGGGGAATCGCACGGCGTTCTCCTCGCCCATCTGGGCTGGAGAATGGGAAATATTTTGGATCAAGATTGGCTTTCATCCTCAAACATCTCCAGGATTCGGGGGCTGAAGGACGCCCCCGGACCCCCAGCCGCCCCGAAGCTCTGATGGAGATGGTTCGGGAGACGACCCCCTCGCTTCCGATAAAGGCTTCGGGGCGGAAAAGTAAAAAGCCAGACCTTGGGGGGAGAGACGAAACGGCAGGATTGCCGTTTCGGATTCACGAAGTGAACCCGAAGGGCGAGGGCCAGGGATGGCCTTCGTCAACGCCCCCCCAACGCCCCCCTACCTTTTCTTGCTCGTTTCAGGGCGTGGGCGCACGGAGTCATTTTTCGTCTTTGGAGTCTCCATGACCAATCGCACCACCGCCCGCGCCGCGCAAGAAGCCCGCCGGGCGGTCGACGGACTGAAACGGCTGTGGCGTCGCTTGCACCCGGTCCACCGCCGCCACTGGCGCCAGGAGCAGCTCCACCGGAAAATCGCCGAGGAGCGACTGGGGGAGCTGGCCCGCACCGCCGACCGCCGGTTCAGCGGCACGGTGATGCTGGACGGCATGTTCGACAACGCCAACTACTGGATGCGCATGGCCCTGGTGCGCACCGCCCTGGGAACCGCCCACGCCCGCGAGGTGGGGGTCACCGGCCCCTACAGCGCCGACAACTGCCGCCGCACCTTCCAACGGTGGGGGGTGAACGAGGTGCGGGACTTCGACTCCGCCGCCCGCCCCGAGGATCACACCAAAGCCCGGGAGGAGGCGCGTCGGCTCATCGCCGCGACCCGGGAGGCGGACGACGTGTTGTGCTGGCAGCTACCCCACGACTACCCCGCCCCCATCCTCTACGACGCCCTGATCAAACAACAGCGCCACGGTTGTGTGCAACTGGACGATCCGCTGCTGGAGGATCGGGTGACGGAGATCCTGCTGAGCATCGCGGCGGCCTGGAGGCTGGTGGAGGAGGTCAAGCCCGAGCTGCTGATGTGTTCCCATCCGGTGGGGTTGCGCTACAGTCCGCTGGTCTGGCTGGCGGTGCGGCGGGGCGCGACGGTGCTGGATCCCTTCGGCAGTTTCGGAACCCTGCGCATCGCCCGCATCCGCCGCCCGGAGGGGATCTACCGCTGTTGGGACGCCCCCACCGCCGCCGATCTGGCCGCCCTGGACGACGAACGGCGGACCCGGCTGGAGTCCCTGGGACGGGATTACATCCAACGCCGCACCGCCGGACAAACCACCGATCTGGCGGCGCAATACGCCTACGGCGGGGCCCGCCAATCCTTGACCCGGGAGGCCATCTGCCGCGCCTTCAACTGGGATCCGACCAAGCCCATCCTCGGGGTCTACACCACCACCTGGTTCGACTATCCCCACTACATGGGCATGTCCCATTTCCGCGATCTGGTGGAGTGGGTGGAGCAGACCGCCCAGGTGGCCCTCCACACCCCCCAATACAACTGGTTGTTCAAGCGCCATCCCTTGGAGGACTGGTACAAAAGCGCCACCCTGGCGGAATTCCTGCCCAAAACCCTGCCGCCCCACGTCCGGCTGGCCCAAGATGCGTGGAACGCTGGCGACCTGCAACGGGCGTTGGACGCCCTGGTGACGTTTTGGGGCACGGCGGGGGTGGAGGCGGCGGTGCAGGGCAAGCCGGTGATCCTGCCCGACCAGGGATGGTATCATGACGTGGGTTTCGCCCTGTGGAATCGCTCTCGCAAGGAGTATCTGGAGCAGCTTGGCGGTCCCTGGTGGGAGCGGCTGGATCCAGAACAGACCCGCCGCAAGGCGCGGATCTTCGCCGGGGTGGTCTTCGGCGTCCCGGAGTGGCAGGGGGGGCTGATCATGGAGGACGACGCCCGGCAGACCGCCAACTATCCCGCCATGCCCGAACTGCTCAGCCAAAACCGGGAGGCGCTGGAGCGCGAGCTTTCGACCATCCGCCAATGGTTCGACTCCGACGCCGAATGCAACTACCACACCTACAAAATGATGCAGGCCCGGACCTACCGCCTGGCGGCGTCATGACGACGCGAGAAAGGGACGACGGATGAGCGACGATTCCCGTCGGCAAGCCCGATTCGAGGTCGAGGTCGCCCCGGACGACGCCCAGGCCTTCGCCCGTCTGAGCGGCGACTGGAACCCGCTGCACACCGATCCCGCCTACGCCGCCGCCACCGCCCATGGCCGCCCCATTCTCCATGGGGCTTTTTCCGCCGGACTGGTCTCCCGCATGGCGGGGATGTTCCTGCCGGGGCGGGCCTGTCTGCTGCGCTCGCTGCGCCTCTCCTTCCACCATCCCATCCTCCCCCCCGCCCGGTTGGAGGTGGCGGGCCGGGTGGTCGCCTGGGACGGCGTCACCGGCCGGGGGGAGGTGGAGATTCGCGACCTCGGCACCGCCCAGCTTTGCGTCACCGCCAGCTACGAATACGGCCTGCACGCCCACGACGACGCGGGTGCCGCCGTTGCGGCGATTTCCCCCGGCGCGTCGTCCGAAGCTTCCGAGTCGTCCGCGCCTCCGCTGGGCGAACCCCGCGTTCTCGTCACCGGGGCGACGGGGGGGCTGGGGAGCGCGGTGTTGCGTCGACTGGGGAGACGGGGGGTGGGGCTCTCCCGTCAACCCCGGGAGGGGATGGTCCAGATCGAGGATCCCGTCCGCCTCGACCAACAACGCTTTCCCTTTCCCCTGGCGGGGATCGTCCATGGCGCCTGGCCCCCGCCGGACAACGACGGACTCCTGGCCCTGGCCGCGCCGGAGGCGGCGGTGCATCGCCACGTGGCCGATCCCCTGGAGCAGATGCTGGCCCTGGCCCGGCTGCTGAAGGACCAAGGGATCCCCGACGCGCCGCTGATTTTGGTGGGCTCCACCTTCGCCGAACCGGGGCGCCACGCCTTTCGCACCCCGCTGTACAGCCTGAGCAAGGCCATGATCCCTTCCCTGACGACCATCCTGGCCCTGGAGTTGGCCCGTCATCGGCGGCGCTGTCTGGCGGTGGTGCTGGACGTGCTGGACGGCGGCATGAACGCCGACCTCAACCCCCGGGTCCGTCTGGCCCACGCCAACCGCAGCCCCTTCGGTCTGGTCCCCACCCCGGACGAGGTGGCCGGACAGATCCTCTGGCTGCTGGACAACCCCTCGCCGCTGGCCAGCGGCGGCGTTTTCACCCTCACGGGAAACACCCTGCCGTGAATTTCATCGAAGCCCATCGCCTCCTGAAAGCCTTTCCCGGCGGCCCGGCGCTGGCGGTTCGCCTCGCCTTTTCCGGCACGGCGGATCCGCTGCTCCCCTTCTTCAAGGCGGTCGCCGCCCGGGCGGGGCTGGATTTGCACGTCGAAACCCTGCCCTTCAACACCCTGCGGCAATCGTTGCTCGAACCGCCCCCGGCGACGCGGGAGTTGTTTCTCCTCCTGCCCCGGGATCTGGCCCCGGCCCTGGATTGGCGCACCGGCATTCCCCGTCGCGCCGCCGATCCCGAGGCGCTGTGGGAGGAGGCGGCGAGTTGGATGGAAGGGCTGCGCCGCCGTCCCGACGCGGCGGTGATCTATCTCGACGCCCCTCTGCCCCCCCTCTTTTCCGACGCCGCCCAGGGGCCTCGCCTGGGGGAGCGGCTCAAGGGGCTGGCGTTGAGCCTCGGCGCGCGGGTGTTGGACGGTTCGTTTTACTCCCTGGGCAACGATTTGGCCTCCGGCTGCCCCATCCCCGGAACCAAAATGGGGGCTCTGGCCGAGGCCGCCGCGCCGCTCTTCCTCCCGCCCCCTCTCGCCGCGCCGCGCAAGGTGTTGATCACCGATCTGGACAACACCCTGTGGCGGGGGATCGTCGGCGAGGACGGCCCCGCCGGGCTGGCCTTCGGACCCGAGGGGGCGGGTCACGGCCATTTTCTCTATCAGGGGTTGTTGAGTCGCTTGAAGGAGGAGGGGGTGTTGCTGGCCGCCGTCAGCCGCAATCGGGAGGAGGACGCCCGCGCCCCCTTCCAGCGGAGCGGGATGGTGTTGGAGGAGGGGGATTTTGTCGCCATTCTCGCCAGCTACCACGCCAAGTCGGCGCAAATCGCCCTGCTGGCCCAATCCCTCAATCTGGGGTTGGAGGCCTTCGTTTATGTGGATGACAATCCGGTGGAGCTGGCCGAGGTTTCCCAGGCCCTGCCCGCCGTGGTCTGCCTGACCTACCCCCGGCGGGAGGAGGAGCTGCTCCCCCTGTTCGAGACCCTCGCCCGGCTCTTTTCCCGCCCGGTGGTGACGGGGGAGGATCGGGAGCGCACCGCGTTGTATCGGCGGCGGCTGGTCACCCTCGCCCCCAGCGACGCCCGGGGGGGCGACCTCACCGCCTTTCTCCAGGGGCTGGAGATGGTCCTGACCCTCCGCGACCGCTCCCGGGGGGATCGCGCCCGGGCCGTGCAGTTGATCAACAAGACCAACCAGTTCAACCTCAACGGGCGGCGTTTCACCGATGACGAGATCGCCGCCGTGCTGGCCCGAGGGGGGGCGTTGTGGACCGCCGAGTTGAGCGATCGCTCCGGCGGCCATGGGGAGATCGCCGCCCTGCTGCTCTCGGCGGAGGGGGTGGTGGAGTCCTTCGTCCTCTCCTGCCGGGTCTTTCAGCGGCAGGTGGAGCAGGCCTTTTTCGCCTGGATCCTGGCCCGTCATCCCCACATCCGGGGGATGCGTTATCAGGTTACGGAGCGCAATCAGCCCTTCGCCGATTTTTTGGCCCGTCTGGTGGAACGGGGGGGGGCGCATCCTGGAGCGGGCGCGGAAGGAGATTTCATGATGCTGTCCCCGAAAATACTCGTCCCCGCCTTGGGGGAGGCGTTGCCCTTGTTTCAGGTGAAGGTCGATGGATGAATCCGAGGCCCGGGGGGTGTGGTCCGCCATCCTCGCCGAGTTGGGGATCGGTCGCGGCGACGTGGTCTATCTGGGGGTGGACATGGGGCGTCTGCCCCTGCCCGCCTATGCCGCACCGCTCACCCGGGAGGGGATGCGTCAGCGGGAGGCGGTGTGGCGGGCCTTCCTCCTGGCGGTGTTGCAAGAGGCGCTGGGGCCGGAGGGGACCATTCTCGCCCCCGCCTTCAGCTACGATTACGCCCGGCGGGGGACGCCGTTTCATCTGGAATCCTCCCCCTCGGAAGTCGGACCCTTCACCGAATTTTTACGTCAGCAGCCGGAGGCGGCGCGTTCGCTGCACCCCATCTTTTCGGTGTGTGGGGTGGGGCGTCAGGCGCGGGCCATTCTCGACAATGTGGGCAAGTCCGCCTTTGGCGGTCGCAGTCCGTTCATGCGGTTGAAGGATCATGACGCCAAGTTTCTCTGTCTCGGGGCGTCGTTCGCCGCCTCCAACACCTACATCCACCATGTGGAGCAGCTGTACGGGGTCAACCACATGTTCACCAAGGCCTATCACGCCCCGGTGTTTCGCGGCGGGGTGGAGATGCCCGGTCCGTGGTTGGCCTTCGTGCGCTATCTCGGGGCGGGGATCGAGATCGATTTTCATCCCTTCGAGGCGCGGTTGCGGTCGGAGGGGGCGTTGCGGGAGAGCGGGCGGTGGAATCGGCCCATGCAGTGTGTTTCGGTCCACGAGGTGGATCGGGTGGGGGGGCGGATGTTGGAGGAGAATCCGTGGGCCTTTGTGCGTTATCCTGTGGAGGTGCGGATGGAGCATGATCCCGAGGCCCCGGCCCCCGATCAGGCCGAGACGTGGTCCGGCACCTGGCGGGCGGCGAAACGCTCACGATTCGCCAGGACTGGCGAACCGGACAGGCGAAACGAGCCCGAAGGATGAAGGCCACGAATGGGCAGGACGGCCCCTACGGACTGGCTTAGCCAGCCCGCAGGGGGCGGGCCATGGAGAGCCCGCATCATGGAGGGCCCGAATCAAGCCGCCGTCCCATTCACAGGGGGGGCGACGGGCCGCAGACCGGGCACGCCGGATCCCGTCGCACCGCCAGTCGGGCGCATTCGCCGTCCAGGCCGTTGATCAGCAGCAGCGCCCCCCCCAGCCCCGACCCGATCCCCGCCAGGAGCTTGATCATTTCGTTGGCTTGCCACGCCCCCACCACCCCGGCCATCGGTCCAGAGACCCCGGCTACGGCGCAGGAGGGGGCCTGACCCGCGCCCGGACGGTGGGGAAAGAGGCAGCGATAACACGGTGCCCCAGGTTCCACTCCGGAACGGATCACCGTCACCTGCCCTTCCCAGCCGCTCACCGCCCCGGAGACCAGGGGGCGCCCCAGGCGATGACACAAGGCGTTGACCAGATAGCGGGTGTCGAAGTTGTCGCAGCCGTCCACCACGCCGTCGCAGGATTGGATCAGGGCGGGGCCGTTCTCCTCGTCCAGCCAGCCGTCCACCGCCTCCACCCGGACCTCCGGATTGAGGGCCAGCATCCCACGCCGCAACGATTCGGCCTTGGACTCCCCCACCGCCTCGGTGCGATGCCCCACCTGCCGCCCCAGGTTGGAACGTTCCAGCCGGTCGCCGTCCACCACCCCCAGCCGCCCCACCCCCGCCGCCGCCAGATACAACCCCACCGGCGACCCCAATCCCCCCGCCCCCACCAGCAGCACCGCGGCCCGTTGCAAACGCTCCTGCCCGGCCAACCCCACTTCGGGCAGCACGATCTGCCGGGAGTAGCGCTCCCGTTGCGCCGGAGTCAGGGGAGGGGGGGGAGAATTCATGGCGTGCGTCCCAGGGGTGGCGTCGGTGGGTGGGCGAGAGGCGGAGGGGGGATTTTCCAAGGCGCGTCCATTCCGTCCGTCGCGTTCAGAGTCATTCCATTTCAGACTTGTATGCCCGAAGCTTGAGGGAGCCAGAAACTCCCTGCGAAAAATAGACCGTCCTTCCCGCGAAAGCTGGAATCCAGCCGTTGATTCCATGCGCCTTACCCTGAAGTGGACCCCATGCCGGCTTCCCGCTCCTCCACCCTTTGCACCGCTTGCACGTGGGCCGCCAAGGCTTCCGCCGTTGCCGGACCGTCATGAACGATGCGCCCGTCGACAAACCGCACCAGACGCCGGGCGCAGGCGGCCACGTCCGGTTCATGAGTGACCAACACCACCGCCACCCCTTCGTGATTGAGTTCCTGAAAAATAGCCATCACCTCGCCACTGGTGCGGGTGTCCAGATTGCCGGTGGGTTCGTCGGCCAGGATCAACGGCGGACGGAGAATCAACGCCCGGGCGATGGCCGCCCGCTGCTGCTGCCCCCCCGAAATGCGGCTGGGAATGGAATGGAAATATTCGCCCAAGCCCATGCGCTCCAACATCTCCCGCGCCCGTTGACGCCGTTCCTGGCGGGGGATCCTGGCGTAGACCAGGGGCAGGCCGACGTTCTCTTCCAGGGTCATGCGGGGCAGCAGGTTGAAGCCCTGGAAGACGAATCCCAAGAGCCGATTGCGCAGTTGCGCCCGTTCGTCCCGATCCAGCCGGGCCACCTCCCGCCCTTGCAGCCAATAGTCTCCGGAGGTGGGGAGGTCCAGGCACCCCAGCAGGTTGAGAAAGGTCGACTTGCCCGATCCCGACGGCCCCATGATGGCGACGAACTCCCCCGCCGCCACCTCCAGATTCACCTCCTTGAGGACGGGAAACGCCCCCGCGTCGGTTTCGTACTGTTTGTTCAATCCGACGATGCGGATCAACGGACAGGAGGTCGTCTCGGTCATGATCGTCCTACGCCCCTCATTCGAGTTCCTCAAAAACCTGTTGCAACGCCGCCGCCGAACGGACCGGGGCGAGGCAGCGGGTTCCGGGACAGGGATAAGCCTCCGCCGCCGTGCCCATCGTCCCGCTCATCGCGTCGGCCTTCTCCCGCAGGGCGGGCCACGCCGCGAGGTCCGGGGAGCCGGGCTCCACCCGGGCCAGGGTCCAGCCGGGACGGAAGCGCCGCCAGAACAGCGCCGCCATCGCCTCCCCTGCGGCGTCGCCCAGGGGGGCGACGATGACCAGCGATCCCCCCCGCTCCGAAGCGAAATCCTCTGCCCCCAGCAGCTCCACCGCCGAGGGCGGGGCGAAGGCGGGATGCCGCCGCGCCCCCGCGAGGATCCCCGCCGCCGCCTCTTCGTACCGCGCCAGACCGGTGAGGCGGGCCAAACGCCGCAACCCCACCGCCGCCGCCCCGTTGCCCGAGGGGAGGACGCCATCCTCCAGCGGCGTTTGGGGAGGGATGTCCGCCGCCGCCCGCGTCGGGGTGCGTTGCAAGGGGGCGTCGGGAGCGGGTTGAAAATCCCGCAGCAAGTCGTCGGCCAAGGTTTGGGCCGTCGCCAGATGGGCCGCGTCCCCCCCCGCCTCGAAGAGATCCAGCGCCCCGCCCAGCACGAAGGCCGCATCCTCCTCGAACCGCTCCGCCCCCACGTCGGCCCCACGATGGACGTGGCGCAACGCGCCGTCGACCATCGCCCCCGCCCACAGCGCCGCCAACCCCCGCCGCGCCGCTTCGAGATAGCGCGGTTCGTCCAACGCCGCCCCCGCCTGGGCCAACGCCCCGATCATCAAACCGTTCCACGAGGCGACCACCTTGTCATCCAGCGCCGGGGGCGGCCGTTTTTCCCGCTCCGCGCGCAGCTTGCGCCGCGCCTCGGCGAAACGCTCCCACCGCTCCGCCAACCCCGCCGGACCCTCCTGGGCGAACAGCACCGCCCGATCCTCCAGCCATCCCTCGAAGGGATGGACGAAGGTCTCAAGGAACGCCGCGCTCTCCTCTGGACCCAGGGTCGCTTCCACCTCCGCGGGGGTCCAGGTGTAGTAGTAGCCCTCGCCGTCGGCGGTGTCGGCGTCCAGGGAAGAGGCGAAACTTCCTTCCGGCAGACGCAGCCGGTTTAGGGCGTCGTCGGCGATCTCCCGGGCCGCCCACCCCCAGCGACGATCCCCGGTGAGGCGGAACCCCTCGACGTAGAGCCGCAAGAGCAGGGCGTTGTCGTACAGCATGATCTCGAAGTGGGGAATGTGCCATTGGGCGTCGGTGGAATAGCGATGGAACATCCCCCCCAGTTGATCCCGCACCCCGCCGGCGGCCATGCGTTCCAGAATCAGCAGCGCCGCCCGCCGCGCCTCGTCGTCCCCCGCCGCCGCCCGGCGCAGCAGGAAGGAGACGATCACCGGTTGGGGAAATTTGGGCTGATGTCCGAATCCCCCCTCCCGCCAATCCATGCGCGACAACCAGTAGCGGGCCGCCTCCGCCGCCTCGTCGCCCGCCTCGGAGCGCCGGGGGGCGAATCGCCGCTCCTCCTCGCGATGAAATTGCAGCGCCTCCATCACCCGGGCGGACTCCTCCCGCACCGCGCCCCGTTGATTCCGCCACGCCCGGGCGATCCCCTCCAACACCTGACGAAATGAGGGCAGGCCGTGACGGGGTTGGGTGGGAAAGTAGGTTCCGCCGTGGATGTAGCGCAACTCCGGGGTGAGCAGAACATTCAGCGGCCAACCGCCGCCGCCGGTGAGACGGTTCAGCAGATCCATGAAATGGGCGTCCAGGTCGGGGCGCTCCTCCCGGTCCACCTTGATGCAGACGTAGTGTTCGTTCAACACCCGGGCCGTGGCGTCGTCGGAAAAGGATTCCGCCTCCATCACGTGGCACCAGTGGCAGGCGGCGTAGCCGATGGAGACCAGCAGCGGTTTATCCTCCCGCCGGGCCTGTTCCAGGGCTTGCTCGTCCCAGGGCTGCCACGCCACCGGATTGTGGGCGTGTTGCCGCAAGTAGGGGCTGCGCTGGCCGCCCAGCCGATTGCCCGGGGGGGGCTCGGGGGGGGCGAAGGGGTTGTTCATGGCGAATGGCTCCAACTGAAGGAGTGGCTCCCTTCAATTGGACCTTATTCGTCGGAAAAAGCTCCCTCGATCCCCGCCAGGGAGGCGCGATGCCGTCGGGCCAGTTGGCGATAGGATTCCGTGGTGTCGCGATGGGCCTGGAGCTCCTCGGGGGTGAGGTCCCGCTTGAACTGGGCCGGGGCACCCAGCCACATCGCCCCCGGCGGGATGACCTTGCCCGGCGCCACCAGGGCCGCCGCCCCCACCATCGCCTCCCGCCCCACCGTCACGCCGTCCAGCACCACCGATCCCATGCCGATCATACACCCCGCCTCGACCACGCAGCCGTGGAGAATGACCCGGTGGCCCACCGTCACCCCGTCCCCGAGGATCAGCGGAAATCCTTCCGGGCGGCGAGGCGTCGGGCGGCTGACGTGCAGCACCGTGGCGTCCTGAATGTTGCTCCCCGCCCCGATGCGGATCTCGTTCACATCGCCCCGGGCCACCACTCCCGGCCATAGGGAGGCCTCCGGACCCACCCACACCCGCCCGATCACCACGGCCTCGGGATGAATGAAGGCCGTGGGATCGATTTTCGGCCAAACCCCCTCAAAGGGTAAAATGGGCATGTTCGCCTCGCGCTGGTCCGGAACGGCCTCCGGAGAAAATTGGAAGGGAGTGCGTCGTCATGAGACTGTGGACGATTCATCCGGGGTATCTCGACCCTGTGGGACTGGTCGCCTTGTGGCGGGAAGCCCTGCTGGCCGCCGCCGTCCTGTCCGGCCAAACCCGGGGCTATCGTCATCACCCCCAGTTGATCCGCTTCCGCGAGGCGGCGGACTCCCGGGGGGCGATGGAATTCTATCTTGAGGAGGTTTGGCGGGAGGCGCAACGGCGGGG
Source organism: Magnetococcales bacterium (assembly GCA_015231965.1). Lineage (GTDB taxonomy): Bacteria > Pseudomonadota > Magnetococcia > Magnetococcales > JADGAP01 > JADGAP01. The sequence continues at coordinate 19,145 of JADGAP010000022.1, forward strand.
GTATCGCTTCGACCCCGCCCGCATCCCCCATTGGCTGGGCGAGGCGGCGGCGGCGGTCCCTCCGGCGGCGGGGATGCTGCCGGAGACCCTCGAACAACTGGCGGCGGAGCGAGACCATTTGACGGAAAAGCTGGCCCAACGCCATCCAGCCTGGCCCAGTTTGCCCCGGGGAGCGCTCCTTCCTCAGCCCCATCCGCTGTTCCGCCTGGTCGTCGGACCCCCTCGTCCGTGGGAAAAATCACCCGCCGCCCAAAAATGGCAAGGTCTTCAGCAGAATTTCAGCATCTCCCCCTATTCTGAAATCGTGACGCCGGAAATACCTCATCGCACGCCACGAAAAGGATGAACTCAACTTTCCGGTTGATTGCCCAAACAGACCATAGGAAGAAGGTTGGGGAGGTTTCCATGAAGATCTTCGTCAAAGTCAAAGCTGCGGATTCCCGGAATGCGCCGGAAAACGTGGGAACGTGGCTGAAAAGGAACGCCCCCTTCACCCTTCTGGGGTCGCGCCGGTTGCGGGAACTCATGAGCCTTTTGGCCGTCCCCCCCGTCTCTCGTGAGCGGGCTTGCTAGGCAGCCGGATATCAAGGGGGCGTGACCCGGGATCGGGGGCTCCTTCTCCCCCAAGTCCAGCCTCGGATCCCGGGCCGTGGTTTCAAGAAAAACCTCGCTGTGGACGCCGGATTCTTCCGGCGTCCATTTTTTTCGTGCGCCCGGCAGGGCGCACCTGCTTGGAGGTGCAAGTCCTCTATTCATCGCCCCCAGGATTCCCGCCTTCGCGGGGATGACGTTTTCGTGGTGGAGGCGTTGGTTGCATAACCCAGCCGCCGTTTGACGAGATGCGCAATTTTAAAATGAAATGGCTACCGTGCAGGTTGGGCAATCCCGACCCTCCCCCTCGTTCGATTTTCGGATGAATCCCGACCGACCTCGACGCCCCGAGCCCGGATTCCGGGGGCGGGACGATTCCGGTCGGCGGATGCGGCTGGTCGAACGGCAGGAAACACGGTATTCTGGCCTCAGGCGACGCGGCAGCGAGGAGTCCTCCGCGCCGCGCCGCCCGACGATCCCCCTCACCGCCCTGATTGTTTCGTGGGAATGCCATGATCTCCCAGCTTCGCCCGCTCGCCCTGCTCGCCGCCCTGCTCGCCGCCCTGCTCGCCGCCGCCCCGCTCCACGCCAGCGAGGATTACATCGCCAACGCCGCCGAGTTCATCAAGGCCGCCGACTGGAAAACCATGGAGAGCCTGACCCTCGACATGGAGGAGTTTCGCTTTATCCCCGGCGAAATCCGCCTCAAGGAGGGCCTGCCCTACAAGCTGGAACTGCGCAACAACGGAGAAAAGGACCACACCTTCACCGCCCCGGAATTTTTCCGCGCCATCGCCACCCGCAAGGTGCAAAACAAGGACGGGGAGGTCAAGGCCCCCTACCTCCACGCCCTGCTGGTGCGCAACGGCGGACGCCTGGAACTTTTTTTCATCCCCGCCAAAAAGGGGAGCTTCCCCTTCTATTGCACCTTCGAGGATTTTCGGCAGAAGGGGATGGAAGGCAAGATCACCGTGGAGTGACCGCCCACGCTTCCACGTTCCAACCAGTTTGAGGAGAGCCCCCCATGCCCCTGCACTCCCCGGAAGGGCTGGCCCTCGCCCGCGCGGTCCACGTGCTGGCAGTGATCTTGTGGATCGGTGGGGTGGGCGTGGTCACCACCGCCCTGCTTCCCGCCGCCCGGCGCGCCCCCACCCCGCAACAGGGGCTGGACCTCTTCCTGCGCATCGAGGAGGGATTCTCCGTCCAGGCCCGGTGGAGCGTGCTGCTGGCCGGATTGAGCGGCTTCTTTCTCCTGGACGGCCTCCACGATTTTTCCCGAATCCTTCACCCCGGCTCCTCCTGGTGGCTCCTCCCCATGATCGGGGTCTGGACCCTCTTCGCCGTCGTCCTCTTCATTCTGGAACCCTTCGTGCTGCGCCAGCGGATTCCCGCCATAATTCAACGGGATCCGGCGGGGGTGTTGCGCCGCGTCACCCTGGCTCATCGCCTGCTGCTGACCTTCAGCCTGTTGGCCGCCGCCCTGGCGGCGGCCGGAGCCCACGGCGGCTTGTGACGCCCGGCTCCCTCCCCTCCCCCGCCCCCGGCCCACTCCGGGGGCAAATCTTGCCGGGTCCGCCCCCTTCTTTTTCCCCAAGGTTCCTCCAAGGTACCCGGAGCCGCAATCCAATCCATTGATGTTGATGGACAATCCTCTTGGCATGACATCTGCTTCTGGTTAGGTGGGCCGAACCACAAAACCAGCGCGGAGGCGGCCCGCCCGCAACCAGGAGCCCGACCATGAGCATCTCCACCCTTCTCGACATCTCCAAGCAGGCCCTGTTCGTCAACCAGGGGGCCATGCGGGTGGTGAGCCACAATATTTCCAACGTCAACACCGTCGGATTTTCCCGGCAGGAGGCGGTGCTGTCCCCCCTGATGAGCAAGGGCGGCAATGAAATTTCCGGCGGCCATGGGGTGCAAATCACCACGGTCAAAAGCAAAATCGACGCCCTGGTGGAAAAACGGCTGCTCCTCTCCTCCGGCGAGTTGGGCCGCCTGGAAGCCCGCAGCCGCTTCCTCCCCCACATCGAAAACGTCTTCAACGAAATGAGCGGCGACGGCGTGGGCATGCGCCTGGAACAATATTTCGCCGCCACCGACGATCTGGCGGAAAACCCCAGCAACCCGGTCTCTCGCTCCCAGGTGCTGATCCAGGGCGAGGCGATGAGCGACTATATCAATAGCATGTACCAAAACCTTTCCGAGGTGGCCCTGCCGGTGGACGAGGAGATCTCGTACCAAATCGAGGACATGAACACCCGGCTCAAGGCCCTTTCCGAGTTGAACCTGGCCATCATCCATCAGGAAACGTCCCCCAATCCCGCCCTGGACCTCAAGGACCAGCGGCGCACCATGGTGGACGAAATGGCCAAGATGATCGACCTCCAGACCTTCGACACCCCCGACGGCGGCATCACCATGCTGACCTCCCAGGGGCAGCTGCTGATGGATCACGACTATTACGCCAGCTTCGCCCGGGGCGGAACCAACCTCACCCCCACCGGCTTTCAACAAATCAAGATCAACGAACGCCAGGCCGACATCACCAATCAAATCAAGTCGGGGGAACTCAAGGGACTGCTGGAGGTGCGGGACGATCTGGTCCACGGCAACGGCGGCTGGATGGAGCGGCTGGAGCAATTCGTGGATGAACTGCGCTGGCAAACCAACGAAATTCACAGCCAGAACGTGGGCAACAGCCTGTTCACCGGTCAAACCGGCGGCTTCGAGCTGACGATGTACAACACCGCCAGCTCCCACATCGTCCCCCAGGGAACCACCTTCTCCGCCGGCTCCATGACCTTCGGGGTGGGGGCCGACTCCAGCAACCTGACCAACTTTTCGGTGGCCATCGCCGCCAGCAGCACCCTGGAAGACGTGGCCACCGCCATCAACGCCGCCGCCGGCAACGCAGGCAAGATCACCGCGGCGGTCAACGCCAACCGGCTGCAACTGACCAAGGGCGGGGCCGACGACTTCGTGGTGGTGGCCAATGACCTGGAAGTACTCAATCGCAACCTGATGGAAGAGGCCTTCGCCACCCCCGACGGCTACCGCATGCAAGACGGCGGAACCATCACCCTGGCCTACGGGGCCACCCAGGAGAGCCTGAGCACCTCCACCATCGTCATCCCCGCCGGTTCCACCGCCAAGGATGTGGCCGATCTGTTGCAGGCCAGCCCGGCGGTCAACGCCAGCATCGCCAGCGGCAAACTGGTCCTGACGGCCCAGGCGGGATACTACGGCGTGGTCTCCGACACCAGCGGATCCTTGGCGGCCCTGGGCGTGGGGGCCTTTTTCGTCGGCAGCGGGGCGCGCAACCTCGCCGTGGCCCAAGAGCTGCTGGACTCCCCCGATCGGGTGGGCGCGGGTCGGCTGGCCACGGAGAGCGGTCAAATCGTCTTCAACGACCTGGACAACCGGGGGGCGCTGGCCATCTCCCAACAACGGGCCGATCGCATCTCCCTCTTCGGCGACACCGCCACCCTGGTGGAACACTACGCCGGCGTGGTCGGCGACCTGGGCTCCACCATGAAGTCCAACGAGGACACCCTCAAGGCCAAGCAAACCGCCTACGACTTCGTCAAGGAGACCCGGGAGTCGATCTCCGGCGTCTCGATGGAAGAGGAGTTGGCCAGCATCATCAAGTTTCAACGCTCCTTCCAGGCGGCGGCGAAAATGGTCACGGTGGCCGATGACCTGTTGAGTACCATCATCCAAATGGTAAGATAAGCTGTACGGAGGATCTTCCCATGCGCGTCACCCAAAGCATGCTTTTTCAAGGCAGCGTCAGCGGCCTTCAGAGCAAATATCAACAACTGAAGCGGGTGCAGAACGAGACGGTCTCCGGCAACGCCATCAACCGTCCCATGGACGACCCGGCGGGCATGTTCCGCCAGATCATCTTTTCGTCGGACCTCAAGGGCGTCAACAGCATCGTGCGCAACTCCGACGTGGCCAACACCCGGCTGCGCACCGGCGAGGAGAAGATCGGCCTGATCCACGAATATTTCCTGGAGGCGCAGGATATCTCCATCCAGTTGGGCAACGACTACCAGGCCGACCCCGTCACCCTCAATTCCGTGTCGCTCAAGGCCAATGCCCTGTACAAAGAGGTCTTGACGGCGGCCAACGCCTCCCTCAACGGCTCTCCCATCTTCGGCGGCGGGCGCTCGGCGGTCCCCTTCGACGAGTCCACCCCCTCCGCTACCACCATCGAACGGCGGGCCACCGGAACCGACATCCACGCCGGTTTCGTCTCGCAAAGCGACCTTTCGGTGCAGGCGAACAGCCTGGACAGCAGCCACGCCGATTATCCGGGGCTTCCCAAAAGCGTGCGTTTGGTGTACCAACAAGCGAGTGATGATTTTGTGGTGAGCGTCAACGGGACCACCGACCCCGCCTCGCCGGTGGCCAACGCCGCCACCCTGGACCTGGGCTGGGTGAAGCTGGACGTCGCCGGTGCCGCCACCTTCACCGACAAGGACAGCTACTACTTCGAAGTGGTCCCCACCTACCAGGGCGGCAGTCAGGACCGGGAAATCAAGGTGGCGGACGACAAAACCTTTCCCGGTAACGTGGCGGGGGACGAGCTGATCGAGGGGCGCAACAGCCGGGGGGTCAACCTGTTCGGCATCCTCACCGGGCTGGAGGGGGCGCTGAAGCGGGGCGACACCACCGAAATCGCCGCCATGCTGCGCAAAATCCAGGACGGGCGGGACCAGGTGGCCGACCAACAGGCCGTCTCCGGACTGCGCGTCGCCCATGTGGAAACCGTCACCCTCACCATGCAAGGCGATGCCGACGTCATCTCCGAAAGCATGGCCAAAAACACCGAGGTGGACATTTTCGACGCCATCACCCGCATGGAGCAAACCACCCAGTCGCTCCAGATGATGACCATCACCGAACGCAACATTCTCAACACCTCGCTCATCGACTTCATCCGGTAACGGCGGTACGCACGCGAAAAGGGGCTGCAAACGATGGAGATTTCCGGAACCCGCTTCGGCAAGTTGGAGTATGACGATCAGGAGACGCTGCACTTCAAGGATGGGCTGTTGGGCTTTCCACTGAGCCAACGCTTCATCCTGTTCCCCTACGCCGAGGAGTCGCCATTTTTCTGGTTGCAGTCCCTCGACGAGCCGCAAATCGCCTTCATCGTCATCAATCCCTTCGACTTTTTCCAGGAGCTGGAATTTTCCATCGCCGACGAGGACGCCCACGGACTGGGGCTGATCACCCACGATGACGCCGAAATCTTCACCCTGGTCACCATCCCCGAGGGCAAGCCGGAGGAGATGCGCACCAATCTGGCAGGACCACTGTTGGTCAACGCCGACAATCGCCAGGGCAAGCAGGTGCTGATGAAACACTACTCCCCCCGCCAACCCCTGATCCCCGAAATTTTGCGCGGCGATTTTCGCCAGGAGATCCAGAAAAAACTGTCAACCCGCTAATCCAACGGTCGATAAGAAAGACAACGCAGCAAGACGCGGAACCGGTGAGGATCAGAGGTCGCTGGAACCGAAACACGAACCCGCCTTCCCCCCGGAGACGGCGGCATGAAGGGTGAGGAGAGCGACCGTGGCCTTATATATCAACACCAACGTAGCATCCATCAACGCCCAGCGGAATTTGCAGAAGTCCAGCAATATCCTGGGCAAGACGTTCAACCGTCTGGCCTCGGGACTGCGCATCAACTCGGCGGCGGATGACGCGGCGGGGTTGGCGGTCAGCACCCGCATGACCTCGCAAATCAAGGGCATGAACCAGTCGGCGCGCAACGCCAACGACGCCATCTCCCTGGTGCAGGTGGCGGAAGGGGCGATGGACGAAACCACCAACGCCCTGCAGCGCATCCGGGAACTGTCGGTTCAGGCGGCCAACGACACCGTAACCACCAGCGACCGGGAAAGCCTGCAAAAAGAGGTCAACCAACTGCTCAACGAAATCGACCGGATCGCCAACAATACCCGGTTCAACAACATCGACCTGCTGACCGGCGACTTTTCCAACAAGGAGTTTCACGTTGGGGCTCAGTCGGGTCAGGTGATCATGTTCTCCATTCGTAGTGCCCGCATCTCCAGCCTGGGAGTTTCGGGGGTGAGCATCACCTCCATCAGTCTGGCCAACTCGGTCATCACCATGGTGGACACGGCGCTCAACAGCATCTCCGACATTCGGTCGACCTTGGGTTCGGTGCAAAACCGCTTCGAGTCGGTGATCGCCAACCTCACCAACGTGGTGGAAAATCTCTCCTCCGCCAACTCGCGGATCCTGGATGCGGACATCGCGATCGAAACCGCCACCATGACCAAAATGTCCATTCTGCAACAGGCGGGCACGGCGGTGTTGGCCCAGGCCAACCAGCAGCCCCAATTGGCCCTCCAGTTGCTCGGCTAGACAACACAGGCTCCCGCCTCCCCGTAAAGAGAAGCATCCCGGCGCGGCGGGAGTCGGCAGCAGAAAAAAGGGTAAGCGGAGAGAGGCGCCCTCGCCATGGCCGACATCCAGTTCCCCAACGTGACGGAAATCCGTCCCCTGGCCAAAATTTCCGCCGAGCGGTCGGAGCTTCAAGCCCCGCCCTCCCGGGAGTTCAGACCGGCGACGGCCGAGGCCCCAGCGGACGCCCGACCCGCGCCCCCCCCGCAAAAATCACCCGGGGCGGAGTGGAACCGCGACGAACTGGAAAAAATGGCCCACGACGTCAACCAAACCTTGAGCAGCGTCACCTCCCTCAATTTTTCGGTGGATCAAGAGGCCGAGCGGCTGGTGGTCAAGGTGATGGACAAAAACGAGGCGCTCATCCGCCAGATTCCCAGCGAGGAGATGCTGGATCTGGTCAAGCGGATGAAGGAGTTCGAGGGTTTGTTGTTCGATGTGAAAGCGTAAGGCGTCGGGCGGCGCGCTGGTAATCCCCAAAAAGCGCCCCGCCCCGGGAGGTCGAAATGGTCGGCAACATCAGCTTTAGCGGCATGGCCACCGGTTTGCCCCCGGACCTCGTGGACCAATTGATGAAGGCCCAGCAAACCCGGCTGAAGGCCCTGCAGAAGGATCGCGACTTTTTCTCCAATCAAAAGACCCAGTTCGGCGAACTGAAGACCAAGATGCTGGCCCTCCAGAGCAAACTGGAGGAGATGCAGGACGCCACCCAGTTCACCCCCCACACCGCCGGCACCTCCGACAATGACAAGTTGGGGGTCAGCGCCTCCAGCGAGGCCTTGGCCGCCACCCACACGGTCACCGTGCAGCGGTTGGCCACCCACTCCACCCGCATGTCCGGAACCGGCCTGACCAGCAACACCGCCACCTTGAGCGGGGCGACCACCTTCTCCTTCGACTACAACGGAACCACCTACAACGTCGCCCTGGCCGCCGGGGACAGCCTGAAGAATGTGGCGCAAAAAATCAACGCCACCGACTTCGGCGACGAAAAAGGGGTTTCGGCCAGCATGTTGTACGACGGAACCAACTATCGCCTGGCGTTGACCGCCAAGGACGCCGGGGCTTACGTTCGCGACGGGACCGGGGCCACCACCACCGAACGGATCTCCAATCTGAGCGGAACCCTGAGCTTCAACAACGGCCAGAGCCTAGCCAGCGGCGGATTCTCCCTCAGCACCAGCGGCGTCGACGCCGAACTGACGGTGGATGGACTTTCCAACATCTACAGCTCGGAAAACACGGTCAGCGACGTCATCCCCGGCGTCACCATGAGCCTCAGGGACACCGCCGCCGCCGCCATCACCCTCACCATCAACAACGATACCGACACCCTCAAATCCACCCTGCAAGGTTTTGTCGACAGCTACAACGAAATCGTGGATCACATCAGCAAAAATCGCACGGGGGTCTTTTCCGGCGAAACGGCGGTGCGGGGCATCGTCAACAAGCTGCGCGAGGTGCTGAACACCGAAACCGACGGGGTGAGCGGCAGCTTTTCGCTGCTGGCCCATCTGGGCATCGAAACCACCCAATCCACCGGCAAGCTCTCCATCAACAGCGACCGAATGGAAGCCACCCTGGAGAGCGATTTTTCCGCCGCCGCCGAAATTTTCACCGATGAGCCGACCACCGGCAACCAGGGCATCGCCTTTCGCATGGCGGATCTCATCGACTCCCTCACCGACACCAGCTCCGGCGGCGTGATCGAGGGCAAGAACACCTCCCTGGATTCCCGCCTCAAAATGTACGACCAACGCATCGAGCGGGAAAACAGCCGCCTGGAAAAGGTGCGGACGCGCCTGACCAAGCAGTTCGCCCACCTGGAGCAGTTGACCTCCTCCATGAACAGCACCCAAAGCTCCCTGGCGGCGATGCTCCGTTGAGGACGCCTCCTCCAGAAGCCCCCCTGGTGGGCTCCCCCCACCGGCCTTTTCCACCCTCGGCGGAAAGGGCCTTTTTTTTAGGTTTTTCCCGGAACGATTTCGGTTTAGTATCGGGAGCATGAATACACACAGCGCAACCGACGGTGGCGTGGGCGAGCAATCCCCCACGGGGCTGGAACTGGTGATCCGTCTGTACGAGGGTGCCCAAAACTTTTTCGCCCAGGCGGGGGAGGCGTGCGACGCCGGTCGAATCGACGAGTTCAAGGAAAAATTGCAGCGCGGCCGACGCATCATAGAGGAGTTGCAACGCACCCTGGACTTTCAACAGGGCGGCGACGTGGCCCGGCAACTGGATGAACTCTATCGTTTCATCCTGGATCAGGCGTCCCAGTCCGAACTGCTGCACGAATCCGCCCCCCTCGGCGTGGCGCGGCAGTTGTTAACGACGCTGCTGGACGGCTGGCGGGGCATTCGCCAGGAGACGGGTGGCTGAGGATCCATGTCCTACGGCTTGCAACGCTACCAGAGCGCCCGCGCCAACACGGCGTCCAAGGAAGAGATCCTCCTCATGCTCTACGAGGGGGCGGTTCGTTTTTTGGAACGCTCCATCGCGGAGTTGGAGGCGGGAAACTTCGCCGAACATAAAAATTTTCTTCGCCGGGGCCGGGCCATCATCGAGGAGTTCCAAAACACCCTCGATTTTGAAAAGGGCGGCGAATTGGCCCTGCAACTGTTCGATCTGTATGGCACGATGCTGGATTTTCTGAGCCAAGCCAACATCCGCCGGGATGCGGGATATATTCGCCGCGTCATCAACATGTTGAACACCCTGTTGGAGGGTTGGCGCGGCGCGGTGGCGCAGGTGAAGATGGGCGGCGGCGAAGTCGCTCCCCCCGCCGAGGCTGGCAGCGTGCGCCGCGATGTCTGACCCCCGCCCCCCCGCCCAGGATCCCCGAACCGAAGCCCAACGCCTGCTGAAACAGTTGGAAGCCCTCCTGCCCCTGATGGAACATCCCGAAACCCTTGAGGATGACCTGTTGGAAAACCTCCCCCTCGTCTGGCAGCAGGCGGTGGACGATCTGGAACAGCTGGACCGGGAAGGCTTGTTGATCAAGGAGGATCCGGCGTTGCGGTCGCGTTTGGAAGCCGTGTTGCAACGGCTGCCAACGGCCCTGGAGGCGGTCCGCGCCCTGCAATCCGACATCGCCCAACAGCTTTTTTCGGAAAACCGCCGGATGAAGTCGCTACGCGCCTATGGCTCCGGCCTGAATCCCGAACAGCTGCTCCATCGCAAGGTCTGAACCGCCACCCACCTCCGCCCGGACCTTCCTCTTTTTCTCCGAACGACGAACCGGAGTTCGCTTCATGAGCGACGACCGTTACCGCATCGACAGCCACAAGCTGATGTTTCATCCCCACCGGGTGGCCCAGTTGCTGGACTCCCGCGAGACGTGGGAAAAGGCCAAGTCGGTCTATCCCCTCTATCTGGAGATCGCCCCCATCGGGGCGTGCAACCATCGTTGCACCTTTTGCGCCGTGGACTATATCGGCTATCAGGCCAAGCGGTTGGACGCGGCCCTGATGAGCGACCGGCTGGGAGAAATGGGGCGGCTGGGGATCAAGAGCGTGATGTTCGCCGGCGAGGGGGAGCCGCTGCTGCACAAGGGCATCAGCGATCTGGTGGAGGCCGCCGCCCGAGGGGGCATCGACGTCTCCTTCACCACCAACGCCACCGTCTTTCCCGAGGGGTTCGTGGAGCGCTCCCTTCCCTTGACCTCCTGGCTCAAGGCCTCGATCAACGCCGGAACCGCCGAAACCTACGCCCAGATTCACCGCACCAAGGAGCGGGATTTTTATCAAGCCCTGGAAAATTTGAAGGTGGCCGCGGAGTTCAAACGCTCCCGGGGGCTGAAATGCACCCTGGGGGTCCAAGCCCTGCTGCTGCCGGAAAACGCCGCCGAAATGGAGACCCTGGGCAAAATTTGTCGCGACGACATCGGGCTGGATTATCTGGTGGTCAAACCCTACTCCCAGCACCTGTTCAGCCTGACCAAAACCTACGAGGGGATCGACTATCACCCCCTGGAAGGGCTGGAGGAGAGCCTGGAGGCCCTCAATCGTCCGGGATTTTCCCTGATCTTTCGCGGTCACGCCATGCGCAAATATATGACCGAGGAGCGGTATGATCGCTGCTACGCCACCCCCTTCCTCTGGGGTTACGCCATGGCCGATGGAACCGTCTCCACCTGCAGCGCCTATTTGAAAGACCCCCGCTTTGAAATCGGCAACCTCAACGAGACGGGGTTTCAGGAGATCTGGGAGGGCGAACGCCGCCACGCCAATTGGGAGTTGGTCATGCGCCACCTCGACATTCACGACTGCCGACGCAACTGCCGCATGGACGAGGTCAACCGCTATCTGCATCAGTTGATCCGCGCCCCCGTTCCCCACGTCAATTTTATCTGACCCCCCCGGGGAGCCCCGCGGCATGGTCCAGTGACGCGAAGGTATCCATCAGGGTCGGCAACGTTCGTCCGCCGCCATTTGGTCGAGAGAACCATGAATCCACGGCTCAAACGCTGGACCCTGGGAGTGGTGGGGGCGCTGGGCGCCGTCGCCCGGTGGATCCCCTTTCCGCTGCGTCGCGGGGTGATTTACGGCCTGATGATGGTGGAATCCCGCGCTGGCGACCCCGCCGAGACGTTGCGCCGCCTCTTCCGCCTGCAAGACGATCTGGAGTTGGTGATCAACGAACGGTCCACCGCCCTGGGGGGCGGCGAACATCCCAAGCATCGTCTGATGGACTACCATGGTTTTTTCGTGGAGCGCATCCCCCCCGGCTCCCGGGTGCTGGATGTGGGATGCGGCTACGGCGCGGTGGCCCGCACCATCGCCCGGAGTTTGCCGGATTGCCAGGTGCTGGGCGTCGAGTTGGACGAGGGACGCTATCAACAAGCCCTGGCGGCGGAGAATCCTCCCAACCTCGCCTTTTTCCACGGCGACGCCCTGCGTCAGACCCCCCCCGGCCCGTGGAACGTGGTCGTCCTCTCCAACGTGCTGGAACACATCGACGAACGCGTGGCATTCCTCCAGGCGCTGCTACGGTTGGGGCCGGAGCGGATCCTGATCCGCGTCCCCCTCTTCGAGCGCCACTGGCAAATGCCGCTGCGCCGGGAGTTGGGCGTCTCCTTCCTCTCCGACCCCACCCACTTCATCGAACACACCTGGGAGGAGTTTCACCAGGAGATGACGGCAGCAGGGCTGGACGTGGCGGAAATCCTCCTCCGCTGGGGCGAAATCTGGGCCGACTGCCGACCCGCGTCCTCCGCGAAATATAGTCATTCCATTTAAGAACTGCACACCAGGAACTTGAGGGAACGAGGAACTCATTCCAAAAATAGATCGTCAT
>JADGAP010000230.1 GCA_015231965.1 Magnetococcales bacterium
TGGGATCGTTGGGGTCGGGGGGGGCGGGATTGTCTTGCTGGAGCCGCTGCTCCAGGCGGTTGGCGATCCACAGGAAGAGGGCGGCGCCGGAGATGTCGGCCACCCAGTCCATGACATCGGCGTAGCGTCTGGGGACGAAGGTTTGCATCCATTCGTCGCCGATGCCAAAAATGGCGACGTAGATCCAGGCCCACAGTTCGGTCAGGCGGACGGCGGTCCAGGCCTTGAGGGCGTGATGGGCCACCAGGGCCAACGCCCCGAAAAACAGCAGATGCCACAGCTTGTCGCTGTGAGGGAAAAGGTTGGCGTAGGATATTTTTTTGCCAGGAATGTGAGACAGATAGACGAGGAGCCCCGTGTAGCCGAGCAACACGGAGGCAAGGAACCATTTCATCTTGAGGAAAGAGTTGAACATGAGGCGCAATGAAATCACATTCTGACCCCGGACGTCACGTGGTCTTGGCCCTTTCCGGACGGGAAATGACCTTGCATGAGGCCAAACTGTTGCGCCGCCACGCTCCGGCGGGGGTGATTCTTTTCTCCCGCAATCTCGGAGCCTTGGAAGAGACGGCGGCGTTGATCCGGAGCCTCGTCGCGGCGTGCGACCCGCCGCCCACGGTGTGGATCGATCAGGAGGGGGGGCGGGTGCAACGGCTGCGGGATCCCCTGACCCGCTATCCCAGCGCCTTGCGTTACGCCGAGGCGGAAGCCCGCCTGGGTCGGGAGGAGGCGGCGGAACTGGCGCGGCTGGCGGGATGGCTCTGCGGGCGGGAGTTGGCGGCCTTGGGCCTCGGCGTGGACTGTGCCCCGGTGCTGGACCTCCGGGAGGAGGGGGCGAATCCGGTGATCGGCGAGCGGGCCTTCGGCGATCATCCCGAGCAGGTCATCCGCTTGGCCGGGGCGTGGCTGGCGGGCCTGACCTCCGCCGGGGTGCTGGGCATGGGCAAGCATTTTCCCGGTCACGGCGCGGCCCGGGCCGACTCCCACCACGCCCTGCCGGTGGTGGAAAAATCCCGGGAGGCGCTGCTGGCCTGGGAGTTGCTCCCCTTTCGCGCCCTGCTCGACCGACTGCCGGCGATGATGACCGCCCATCTGGTCGCCACGGGCGTCGATGCCGAGCAACCGGCCACCTGGTCCGCGCCGTGGTTGCGGGAGCTGCTGCGCGGGGCGTGGGGCTACCAGGGGCTCATCGTCTCCGACGCGGTGGAGATGGGGGCGCTGAGCGGAAGCATCGCCCAGCGGACGGAAAAGGCCCTGATCGCCGGCTGCGATCTGATTCTCTGCTGCACCGGCAAGCCGGAGGATAACGAGGCGGCCCTGGATGGGGCGGCCCTGGCCCTGGAGACGATGGATCCGGCGTGGGTCGCGGCCTCGGCGGCGCGCATCGAACGGATCCTGGCCCCCCACCGCTTGACGCCGGGGGATTGGCGGGGCCTGCTGGAGGAACCGGCCTACCGCGAGGCGCGGCGGCGGGTGGAGGGGTTGCGGGAAGCGCATGTGGCGCGGGATCCGACGGAAGCGTCAAGCGGATGAACGGTTTTCCATCGATTTGGATTGAGCCGGTCTCGCGGAGGCGGTATTCTGGGGGCAGAAAAAGGAGAATCCATGACAACCATCACCTTTGACACACTCAAGTTTGTCGAGACTCTTAAAGCTTCCGGCTTTGATGAAAGTCAAGCCAAGGGGATGTCCCTGGCCATTCAAGAAGTGCAAAAGGCCAACCTGGAGGGGCTTGCGACGCGCAACGACATTCAGGAAGTGAAGCGGGACATTAAGGAGTTGTCACTACGCATGGCCGCGGAAATCGCCCCGCTGAAATGGGGCGTCGCTGTCTGCGTCGCCGGGGTCATGGCGATTGTTCTCAAACTGTTTTTCCCCCACTGAAGCCGTTTTTTGTTCCGATCCCCCTCCCCTGATTTTCTCCCCTTTCCCCTCGGCCCATGGCCGGGCGGGGTTGGCGGTTTGGTGGGTTGCGGGGGATCTCCTGGTTGAAAATCCCGCCACACAAGAGGAGCCGGTTGATGGGACGCAACGATGATCACATTCCCACCGAAATTCGCGGCATCGCCGCCGAACGACGGGTGGTGATTGGCTGGGAGTCGGGGGAGGAGTTCAGCTACCCCATGGAATATTTGCGGGTGGGCTGCCCCTGCGCCGACTGTCGGGGCCACATGCCGAGCCAGCGCAAGCTGATTTTCGGCAAGCGGGACGTGACCATCGAGACCATGGAGGCGGTGGGTCATTACGCGATCAAAATCCACTTCAGCGACGGCCACGACACCGGCGTCTACTCCTGGGGGACGTTGTACGAGTTGGGAGCCCACCAGGAGCGATTCTGGGCCGACTATCTGGAGGAGTTGAAGGCGGCGGGCAAGAGCCGGGTGAGCATTCCCATCGTGGCGGTTTGAGCCGCCTCTCTTGCGCCTCTCTTGCGCCAGCGGCTCTGGCGGTTGGCGGCAGTCGTGATGTCTCGCCAAGGCGGGCGGGGCGTGGGAGATTCTGTCGCTTTGCAACGGGGAAATTGTCTGCCATACTGAAAGTTTGTTCCGCGCTCCCCGTTCGCCGAGTCGGGCGCTGCCCTTGAAAGGCGTTTCGCTTGCAAAAGGATCCCTCATGACTCCCGGCGACCCCGGCCCCTCGGAAAAACCTCCCCACCGCGCGGAAGCCAAGGGGAGGATTCGCATTTTGATGGTAGGCGACGTGGTGGGCAAGGCCGGACGCCGCGCCCTCAAGCGCCATCTGCCCGACTTGCGCCGCACTCTGGGGTTGGACGCGGTGGTGGTCAATGGAGAAAATTCCGCGGGCGGCATTGGCATCACCGCCGCCACCGCGCGGGAGATCTTCGAGGCGGGGGCGGACCTCATCACCACTGGCAACCACGTCTGGCGTCATGCCGAGGTGATCCCCTATTTGGAGAACGAGTCCCGCCTGTTGCGTCCGGCCAACTATCCGCCGGGGGTTCCCGGGCGGGGGTGGGGGGTCTTCGTCACCCCGGGGGGGCATCGCATCGTGGTGCTGAATCTCCAGGGTCGGGTCTTCATGGAGGCGGTGGATTGCCCCTTCCGCGTCGCCGACGAGTGGCTGGGCAAGCGTGCCTACGGGCAACCGGCGGCGCTGCTGGTGGATTTCCACGCCGAGGCCACTTCGGAAAAGGCGGCGTTGGCCCATCATCTGGATGGGCGGGTTTCGGCGGTGTTGGGAACCCATACCCACGTTCCCACCGCCGACCACCGCATCCTGCCCCGGGGGACCGGATTCCAGACCGACATCGGCATGACCGGATGTTATGATTCGATCATCGGCATGGAGAAGGCCAGCGTGTTGCCGCGCTTTTTGCAGCAGCTCCCCTCCCGTTTCGAGCCCGCCGAGCGGGAGGCCGCCCTGTGCGGCGCGTTGTTGGAGATCGATCCCGCCACGACCAAATGTCGTCTCATCCGCCCGGTGCGCCGGGGGCCGGATTTGGAGGAAGCGTAACCCTGTTCGACGGAGGGCGATTCGTGGACGAATCGTCGTCGATTTCCACCCTCAAGCAAGGATGTTCCGATGGAAAAGCGCGCGAAATTGTATGAAGGCAAGGCCAAAATCCTCTACGCCACCAAGGATCCCCGCATGGTGATCCAGCATTTCAAGGATGATGCCACCGCTTTCAACGGCGAGAAAAAGGATACCATCCGGGACAAGGGGGTGGTGAACAATCTGATCTCCTCCCGTTTGATGGAGATCCTGGGCGTGGTGGGGATCCCCACCCATTTCGTCGAGCGGTTGAATGACCGGGATCAATTGGTCTTCAAGGTGCAGATCGTTCCGGTGGAAGTGGTGATCCGCAATCGGGTGGCCGGATCCTTGGCCAAGCGGTTGGGGCTCAAGGAGGGCGACCAGTTGCACCGCCCCCTGGTGGAGTTTTATTACAAGAGCGACGCCCTGGGCGATCCGTTGGTGACGGTGGACCACGTGGAACTCTTCGGCTGGGCCGAGCATGAGGAGATCGAGTGGATCGTCGAAACCTGCCATCGGGTGAACGACGCCCTGTTGGCCTATTTCGCCGGCATCGACATCGACCTGATCGACTACAAGTTGGAGTTTGGTCGCATCGCCGACGACCACGGCGAGGAGGCGTTGGTGCTGGCCGATGAAATTTCGCCGGACACCTGCCGCTTGTGGGATCGCAAGACCGGCAAAAAGTTGGACAAGGACCGGTTCCGCCAGGATCTGGGCGGCATCACCGAGGCCTATCACGAAGTGGCCACCCGGATGAAGCTGATGTAGTCGGAGGGACCGCCCCTCCGGGGGAAGCGTGGCGATGGGTTGCTGGGGGGCGGGCGGATCATGGTCCGCCCCCCCTGAGGCATTTTTTGTGGGGAGCTTCAGGCCGGAGGCGTGGGCCACCCCGTCTCGACGTGGATTGCCGCCTCCTGTCGCGCATCCATAACCTTAGGACTTCCGCCGTGAATCCTCAAGGCTGGCCGGGACTAGCAGTCTGTCGGATTATCCCTATCAATATGTTTCAACATATTGATAGGGCAATGAATATATTTTGATCATACATCAATAAATTAAAATTTATTGATGTATGA
>JADGAP010000231.1 GCA_015231965.1 Magnetococcales bacterium
ACTGACCGCCCATTCGGCGTTGCAGTGGCCGTCGGTGCGGGCCAAAACCCCCGCCGTGGGGGTGGGGGCGCGGCCCAGGAGGGTCAGCAGCGTCTCCGAGGCGGCCATCATGCCCAGGAGGCCAAGGTTCAGGGTTCGCCAGGGTTCGGCGAGGGGAGGGGGGGCATCGTTCTCTTCCGAGGGGAAGGAGAGAGCGGGGAGGCGCGACGGGTCCAGGAGCAGGAGGGGAACGCCGGAGTTCAGGCCCCAGCGCCGCCACGGGGCGAACCACGCTTCCTCGTCGGGGGAGCCGACCAACAACGCCAGGGAGAAACCGCCCCCGTCGGGGGGGACGCCGCCCC
The DNA here is from genome assembly GCA_015231965.1 of Magnetococcales bacterium. GTDB lineage: Bacteria > Pseudomonadota > Magnetococcia > Magnetococcales > JADGAP01 > JADGAP01. The sequence goes on from JADGAP010000231.1 coordinate 342, forward strand.
GCGGCCATACTTCCAGGCGAATTCCCGGATTGCGGGGCGTCACCTCGCGGTTCAGGGCGGCGAAATCCTCCGCCGCGACGGCGAGGCCGCCCACCCCGGCCCCCGCCAGATAGCGAACCGGTCCGCGCAGCGCCGCCCACTCCCCGGACAGCGCCAGCCGGGCCGCCGCCAGCCGGGCTTGCCCCTCCGGACCGATGGCGGGCAGCACCAACTGCCGGGCGTATCGTTCGGGATCGATCCGATTCATGGGGAGGTGGAGGTCGGGCGAGGGGTGAGAAAAAAACGACCCCCCCATGGCGGGGGGGCCAGGATCGCCCTTCCGCCCCCCGGTCAAAAGGGCGGCGGAAGGGCCGTGGGGTCAAGAAAATCAGGCCGCGCCGCCCCGTTTGCGGGGAGCGGGGGGCTTGGTCGCGGGAGCCGCCTTGGTCGCGGGAGCCGCCTTGGCCGCGGGAGCCGCTTTGGCCGCGGGAGCTGCCTTGGTCGCGGGAGCCGCCTTGGCCGCGGGAGCCGCCTTGGTCGCCGGAGCCGCCTTGGCCACCGGAGCCGCCTTGGCCACCGGAGCCGCCTTGGCCGCCGGAGTTTCCGCCGGGGCCGCCGCCGGAGTCCGAGGCTTACAGACCCGGGTCTTTTTCACCTCGACCGCCGCCGGGGCGGTTTCCGCTTGTTTGCGCGCCACGCTTTTGCCCTCCTGTTGGGTCGTCGTAACAGCCGCTCGGGTTGCCGCAGTCGCCGGAACCGTCGCCGGCGTCTTGCGGGCTTCGTCCAACATTTTCAACACCTGCGGGCTGTGCAGCCGTTCGAGGTCATAGAACGTCCGCGTCTCCCGCTGAAACAGATGGACCACGATATCGCCCAGATCCACCAACACCCACTGGGCCTCCTGCATTCCCTCGATTCCCTGCACCGTCAACCGCATTTCGTGGGCGATGCGACCCACCTCGTCGGCCAGGGCCTGCACGTGACGACCGGACGTACCGGAAGCCACCAGAAAAAAGTCACAGACAATGCTCCGGTCTCGCAGGTCGATGAGGATCAACTCCTCGGCTTTTTTGGCATCCAACGCCTTGCGCAAACGTTCCGCCAGTTCCTGGCTCTCCATGAATACACTCCACGTCCGGGCGCCGATTGTCGGAGGAGGCGGCGCGTCTTTAAGGAACGGCGACGACGGCGAGAGGGTTCGCGACGCGCCGTCATTCTTTTTCCGAGACTCCTCCATAAATCCCATTCGTCGTTTTGTCAAGATGCCATGACGGTAGAGAGGTAAAATTCATCGCATCCAGGGTGGTGGACGCGCTGTCGACGGGGCGACCTTCTTCGGCGCTTCCCGGGTTTTCGGGGCGGAGGTCGCGCTTTCTTGGGGAAAATTGACGGCGGGGCGGCGTTGTGTTTCACTCTGTCATGAACCAACCCAGGCAAGAACCAAGCATCGACCCCCGCGAAAAACAAACGGCGGCATGATCAAGGTTGATCCACGGCGTCCTCCCGGGACGCTCCCCTCCGTCAATCGTCACAGGACTTGAACGATGGAAAATCTGGAACAGTTTCTGATCCAATATAAAGAGTTCGCCTACATCGCCATTTTCATTCTGACCTTTTTCGAGGGAGAAACGGTGCTGTTGATCGCGGGGTACATGTCCCAGCAGGGGATCCTGGACCTGAACCTGTCGATTTTGGCGGCCTTTTCCGGAACCTTTTTCGGAGACCAACTCTATTTTCACATCGGGCGCCACTGGGGCGGGAAAATGATTCAACGCTCCAGCGAAAAATGGCGCCGCCGCAGCGAGCGGGTGATGGCGTTGCTCAAACGCTACGATACCTGGTTCATTCTGGGGTTTCGCTTTGTTTACGGGGTGCGCAACGTCACCCCTTTCGCCCTGGGTTCCAGCGGCATTGCGCCGTGGCGCTTTTTCACCCTCAACTTGATCGCGGCGGTGGTTTGGGCGCTCAGCTTTGGATTTGCCGGATTTTTCTTCGGCCACGCGGTGGAACTCTTCCTGGGCGAGGTCAAGTCCTACCAATATTACGTGCTGGGGGGGATCGCGGCGGCGGCTGTTCTGCTGTGGCTCTATCGGCTGATACGCAACGGCAATGGGGCCGGTGGAGGGACCAGCGACGGCGGGGCGGTTCCGGTGGAGATTCCGGTGCGGGATCGGGAATAGTTGGGGACGGGCGCGACGGTTGAGGCGGACGCCGCCCTCCCCCGGCTTGGTCGGGGGAGGACGGTCCGTCCGTCGGCGGGACATTTGAGGCGGCGGGACGCCGATTCATCGGAATTATTGCAGTCCGGCCCCGGGATGAGTCCGTCCGACCTGGGGGCAGGAGGTGCACAACAGCCCCCGCCATTGACGTTGGCATGCCGAGCGGTGGGCGGACAATCCGTCGGGGCAGTGCGCCTCCTGCTGCTTGGCGCCCTGGCGGCAGCGGAGGGTCTCCGCCGAGGCGGCGGCTTTTTGACCGGTCTGCTTTTGCCAACGGCGCAACTCTTGACGCGCCTTGCCGCCACCCTTCCAGGCGGGGGCCGGTTGGCCGGTGTAAAGCACCCATAGCATCTGCTCTTCCGGCAGATCGATTCCCGAATGTTGCCAGTCCTTGTTCATCGTGTGTTCTCCTGGTCGCGGAAAGGGGAAAGCGAGGAGTCTCCCTTCCCTGTGGCCGTCGTTGAAAGAAGGGTATGCATCATCCGTACCAATTATGACAAATCCTCCGGCAATTCACGGAAAATATACGTAAATAATTGTTTATTCCACAAATTTCTATGGATCCCTCCGCTTGGCGCGGGATGGTGCGTCAGCAAGGCGTGGTTCGGGGAGGGAAAAACGTCCCCTTTTCCGCACGGCGTCATTCCGCTGACCCCCCCAACACCCCAGGCGTCCCCCTCCTCTGAAAAAGCAGGACGGCGCGGATTTTTAATGAAAGAAGGTCGGAGGTTTTGTAACCTAACGTCAAAGTTCCCCTTGTCGTCGATCCCAACGCTCAGATCCGGCCCTCCATGACCCCGACTCCTCCCGTTTTCGCGACGCCTCCGCCAGTTGGACAGCGGCTTCGGGGCATTCCCGTGTCGCCCGGGGTGGCCATCGGTCCGGCCCATCGGGTGCAGCGAGGCTTGCCGGAGATCCCTGAATATTGCCCCACTCCCGACCATCTGCCGGAGGAACGCCGCCGTTTTCTCGAGGCGGTGGAGAATTCTCGCCAACAAATGAAACGGCTGGCGGAACAGTTGCGCCGTCAGGGGGGGAGGGCGGAGCTGCTGGGCATCCTCGACGCGCACCGCCTGATGCTGGAAGATCGCATGGTGGTGGAGGGGGTTTTGGCCCGCATCGACGGCCACTGCAACGCCGAATGGGCGGTCAGTCGCCACATCGCCGAACTGCGGGAGGCCTTTCGCGCCATCGACGATCCCTACCTGCGGGAGAAGGAGCGGGACATCGAGCAGGTGGGGCGGCGCCTGCTGCATAATTTGTTGGGAGATCCCTGCGACTCCTTCGGACAATTTCCCCAGCCGGTGATCCTGGTCTCCGAGGATTTCGGCCCCGCCGACGCCCTGCTGATGAATCAGGAGACGGTGCTGGGATTTGTCACCGAACTGGGGGGGCGCAACTCCCACACCGCCATTTTCGCCCGCTCGTTGGGCATTCCGGCGGTGGCGGGGGCGGCGGGGGTGATGCAACGGCTGCGCCCCGGGACGACCATTGCCCTGGACGGCGGTCATGGCTGGGTCTACATCGACCCCGATTCGGCCCAGTCGCGCCAGTTGGAGGAGCGTCGCCGCCAGTTCCAGGGATTCCGCCGGGATCTGCTGGGGGAGGCGATTCAACCCGCCGTCACTCCCGACGGAACCCGGGTGACGCTCCTGGCCAACGTCGATCTGCCCCAGGACGCCGAACGGGCGCGACGCATGGGGATGGAGGGGATCGGGCTCTATCGCACCGAACACCTTTTCATGAACCGCGCCGAACCGCCGGGGGAAGAGGAGCAACTGGCGGCCTATCGGCAGGTGATCCGGGCCATGGAGGGGCGCCCGGTGGTGATCCGCACCCTGGACCTGGGAGGGGACAAACAGGTTTCCACCCCGGGGGAGCGGTGCGGGCGGCGTTGCGCCGAATCGGCCCTGGGATTGGTGGGGATTCGTCTCTGCCTCAAGCGGGAGCGCACCCTCTTCTTGACCCAATTGCGGGCGGTGCTGCGGGCGGCGGCGGAAGGCGAGGGGGGCGAGGGG
>JADGAP010000232.1 GCA_015231965.1 Magnetococcales bacterium
GAGGCCCCACAACGCCGCATCAAGGTCTCCGGGGCCAATTGTGAACAGGCCCTAGTTCCATCCATGGAAATCCCCCGCCCTCAGCCTCCCGCCCCCGCAACGCCCGGATTCGCCGTCACCGCCGCCTTGCCCGCCGGATTTTTGAGCTGATCCGCCTTGAACACGCGATAGGGCTTGTCGGGATGGACCTCCCACAACTGATATTGGGGATTGCGGGCGGTGATCGAGGTGAAATGATCCCCCCCGTCGACGCGGAACGACAGTTGGGTGAAGACCGAGTCGAACATCAGCTTGTCCATCACCAGCCCGAACCCGTCTTGCTCGTAAAGCAGGGCGTAGGCGTGATCGTTCTTGATCTCCTCCTTGAATCGCTTAACCTGGAACTTCTTGTCCTCGTAAATCAGCGCCAACTGCAACGGAATGCCCTGATTGTTCGGCAATTGCACCACCCCCCGGTTGGCATCCACGCGCATCGGGGGCAGATCGAAACGGGGCTGGGAGACATATTCCCCCGGCTTCAGCTTGTGCAGGCCGGGCAACTCCAGGATAAAGGGATGATGGCCGTTTTTCGCATCGAAATCCCACGAGGCGAACCAAAACCACCAGCCCGCCATGCGGCTCATGCTCTGTGGCAGGAAGAGATAGATGGGGGGGGTTCCCTCGGGATAGAGAAAGTCGAGCCACTGCTCCGCGGTTTCCAAACCCGGTTGGGGTTTGAGGGGCACCGTCCGTTCCGCCAACAGAGGGGCGGCCCGTTCCGGCCCCACCAGCAGCAGGCGCCCCAGTTGGGTCAGGGATTCGTTCCGCGTCGCCCCGGAGGCCTTGAGGAAGGTCTCGATGCCAGGAATGCCGTGCTTGGCGTAGAAACGCATGAAATTGGCGGCCAGGCGGCGATCCGGCACCGCCAGGGGCATGCCGTTGTAGATCAGCCGCTCCCCCTCGTGGAACACCGCGTCGGTGACGACGCCGCGATCCTTGGTAAAGTAAAGCAATGGGTTGCCGAAATCCCACCAGGTCCAGATGAGGGCACCGGGGGGAGTGATCTCCTGAATTTGCTGCATCCCCACAATGGCGGAAGCCGGGGCCTGGGTGGGAAAGACGGTGGATTTAAGATCCCGATCCACCATGGCGTGGACCAACACCGCCAACATCACGCCAATACCGCCGATCATCAGCGCCTGAAAACGATCGGAGAAGCGCCGCCACAACTCCACCGCCAAAAAGCCCATTCCCAGCGCCAAGAGGGGCGAGATGAAAATGATGAACCGCTTGGCGAAAAAGACGGCGGTAAAGGCGATGATCAGGTACGGCCCGAGAAACAGCATGTCCCGGGGACGCCGGGCGATGAGCCAGAGCAATCCCACCCCGGCCACGATCATCGCCCAGCCATACGCAAAGGTTTGGTCCACCACCATGGCGAATTGCGGGGGAATCTGCTCGTCGATGGAGAGGGCTTCGTTGGGAAAGGTGTCCAGCAGGGTTTTGGTGACGTGACGCACCACCCAGGTCACCAACTCGGGCAGCTCCAGCAGGTAGCTCCACCCTCTCCAATAGACGATGGCGGCGAAGGGGAGCAACCCCATCCCCCAGTACCAGAGGCGCTCTTGACGGGTCTCCGGACGGCGGGAGGCCAGCACCAGTCCGTAAAGATAGAGCGCCGTCACGACCTGCGGGGCTTGGTCCCACCACGCGAAAAAGAGGGGAAAACAGGCCGCCGCCACCAGAAAATAGCGTTTGACCGCCTGAAAGGGCTCCATGGCGGCCACCACCATGAAGCAATAGGCCATGGTGAAGGAGAAAACCATGTTGAGGGGATCGGTATCGAACCACCCCAACTCACTGCGGGTGACGTAAAACGGCGAGATGACGGTGAGCAAGGCGGCGATGATCCCCGCCAGGGAACCGGCCAAAAATCGCCCGATGAGAAAGATGGGAATGGCCAACAAAGGACCGAGCGCCGGGCTGCTGAACGCGGCGATCCAGCGCAACGGCCAACCGGTGGCGCTGGAAAGAGCGGCGGCCAGGGTCGAAAGCAGCGGTGCCGGGGAGGGCCGGGGGGGATTGTGGGGAACCGCCCGCTCCTTGTAGACCGGATCGTAGCGGTCTTCCATCAAATCCCGGGCCATGGCCAGATAGTAATAGCTGTCCACATCCCGCAGCAGCGGCTGTCCCTCCAGGAACGTGATCTCTTTCTGCTTCTCCCACTCGCGATAATCCTCCACCCGCACCAACACCCCCAGGATCATGATGAAGGCCAGCAGGGTCCACTCCACCCAGCGGGGAAAACGGGGGGTGCGCGCCGCCTCTTCCGCCTCCTCCAGGGCCGCCTTCCGGGCCGCGTCGGCGGCGGAATCGTTCTCGGGAACAGCGGAAAGCGCCACCGGAGGGGCGGCGGCAAGGCCGGGAGGGTTCGACGGGGACACGGAGTTCTCCAAACCAGTGAAAAGACCCTTGGGAAAGATCAACGAAACATGAAACGTGATTCGTGGCGACGGCGCAAGGGAAGGCGGCACCGCGGGGAGGGCGCAACGGAACGATGGGAGTCAAGTTCGTCCGGAAGGGCGGGCCGTTTTCGCTGGCCCGCCCCCCGTCGGATCAACGCCCCGTGCTTTTGACCACCCCCTTGATTCCGGGATGATTCATTAGTTGGTTCATTTTCGGGTTGTTCTCCAAGGCTTGCAGATCCTTTTCCTGGATCTGGCGCATCAGCTCCGGATCCTTCAACAGTTTTTGGATTTCCGGATCGTCGGCCAGTCGGACGATGCGCTTGAGCAGTTCCGGATCTGACTGGATCTGTTGCGACACCTGCCCCATGACCTGATCCAGGGCCGGATTGGCCTTGGCCTCCTTGGCCGACCCCGCCGCCCCCGGCGCGGCGATGCTGCGCACCCGGGACTGGGGCAGGTTGACCACCCCCAGGGTTCCGGTTTTGATCTGATACTGGCCGTTTTGCAACGACACCACCTCGCCCTGCAAGACCGAGCCGTCATCCAGACGGATCTCTTGCATCGGCCCCGCCGAGGCGGCGGCGGCGAACAGGACGCAGGCGGCGCAACCCGCCGCCCTCCCGAAAGAACGGACGAAACGTTGGAACGTCATGGTGACTCTCCCGCAACGGGGAAGAAGAGAGGGGGTCAGCCGAACAACCCCCGCAGGATGTAAAACGCGACGATGGAGAAAAAGGCGGCGGCGGGCAAGGTGAGGAGCCAGGAGATGAGGATCCCCCCCAACACCCGCAGGTCGATGGCCCCGATGCCCCGGGCCAACCCCACCCCCATCACCGCCCCCACCGCAATGTGGGTGGTGGAGACAGGAAGGCCGGTGCGGGAGGCCAGCACCACGGTGAGGGCCGCCGCCAGGGTGGCGGAGTAGCCCCGGGTGGGGGTCAGTTCGGTGATCTTGGTCCCGATGGTCTCCATCACCTTGAAACCGTAGGTGGCCAGTCCGACGACGATGGCGCAACCGCCGCTCAACAAAATCCAGAGGGGCAGCGGGCTTTTCTGGCCGACCACCTCGGCGGCCCCGGACTGAACGTTGCGCACCACATCCACCACCGCCGCCATGGGCCCGATGCCGTTGGCCACGTCGTTGGAGCCGTGGGCGAAGGCCATGGCGCAGGCGGTGAAGACCATCATCGGAGAAAACACCTTCTCCACGCTGGCGAAGTGAAACTCCCTGTCGGCGGTTTCATCCCGCGCCACCCGGTCCACCATCACCTTGCCCACCCCCGCCATCGTCACCCCCACCCCCAGCGCCAGGAGAAAACTTCCGGTAGCGTCTAGATCGATGTGGAGATGTTCCAACCCCTTGAACATGCTGACCATGGTCACGGTCCAGCCGACCAGGAAGAGGTAGAAGGGGGCCCAGCGGCGGGCCTGCTCGAAGGGGTGCTCCTGGTCCAGGATCAGGCGGCGGATGGAGCTCATGAGGGCGAAGGCGATCCCCCCGCCCAGCACCGGCGAAATGACCCAGGAGCCGATGATGGCCCCCATCTGCTCCCATTGCACGGCGTGGCTTCCCACCCCCACCACGGCAAAGCCGACAATGGCCCCCACGATGGAGTGGGTGGTGGAGACCGGCCATCCCCGGGAGGTGGCCAGCATGAGCCAGAGGGCGGACCCCAGCAACGACCCCAACATGCCGAACACCAATTGCTCGGGAGAGTCGCTCACCACCTGGGGATCGATGATGCCGTTGCGGAAGGTCTCGGTGACGTGCCCTCCGGCCAGCACCGCCCCGGCGAATTCAAACACGGCGGCGATCAAGATCGCCTGCTTGATGGTGATCGCCCCCGATCCCACCGAAGTTCCCATGGCGTTGGCCACATCGTTGGCCCCAATGCCCCACGTCATGTACAAGCCAAACAGGCAGGCCAGAATGATGAACACTTGGCCATGCTCTTGCAGAGTCTCCATGGAATTGCGTTCTCCTCAAGAGAAAGGGGCGGCGGTCGGGGGAGGGACCGT
>JADGAP010000233.1 GCA_015231965.1 Magnetococcales bacterium
TCAACCGCTTAAAGCACCTTCCCAAGACCGGGCTTCAACTGCGTCTCGTGAAGGGACGGTCTTTATACCCTACCCGGCGCGGTGAAGCAAGACTTCTGTGACGAATTTCACCCCCAAAAAGCCCAACATGAGGAAAAAGTAGCCGAAGAGGGTGAAACGCACCGCCCGTCGCCCGCGCCAGCCGTAGCGATGGCGTCCCCACAGCAGGGTTCCGAAGACCAGCCAGGTGGCCCAGGTGAAGACCACCTTATGGGAGAGGGTGAACCACGTCCCCAGGGTTTGGTGGGAGACCACCGCGCCGGTGGCGATGCTGAAGCTGAGCAGCACGAAGCCCCATCCCGCCACGTTGAAGAGTCGTTCCTCGATTTGGCTCAGGGGGGGGAGAAGGGAGAAGAGGCGTCCCAGCTCCTTGCGGCGCAGCGCCCGCTCCTGGAAGGCGTCCAGCAGGGCCAGCGCGGCGGCGATGGTGAAGAGGCCGTAGGCCAGCAGCGACAGCAGCAGATGGAGCAGCACCTCCGGCCCCATCACCGGGTGATGGGGGGCGGGGGGGTCGGTCAGCAGCCGGGAGGCGAGGAGCAGCAGCGCCACCACGGGCAACAGGAGCAGACCGGCGGCGCGGGTCTCCTGCTGTTTCCAGCGCCACCCCGCCAGCAGCAGCACCCCGACGACGAAGGCCACCATTTCCAGGGAGGTGCGGAAGTTGGCGTGCAGCCCCCCCTGGACGGCCACCAGCCCCCCGAGATAGAGCAGCAGCGCCGTCCATCCGCTGAGGGTTAGCCACCAGGCGGCGGGAGGGGAGTTTTCGTTCCCCTTCCAGTGGCTCCAGATGACGAAGAAGGCCGCGGCGACGTAAACGGCGACGGCCCATCCGAATGCAATCCCGCTGAGATCCATCGCCCGCCCCTCGGAGATCGTGAACTGGAGATCCTCTTTATATACTAACTATCCCATGAAATCCGCGCATCCCGTAATGATTTCTTCGGAACAGATTGAAACTTATAACAAACTATAGGGACTGCGGGTCCAGGGGGATCATCCCCCTGGCGGGTCCAGAGCCTGCCCCCGCGAAGGCGGGGGGCAGCGCCCTGGGGTTTTGACTTTCGCTTTTGACTTTGCATTTGTTTTTGTTCTTTTGGCGCGCTTTCAAGAGAAGCGAATGCGCTTTTCAGCATTCGCGCAGCGCGCCCAATCGTCGCCAAAGGCGACCAGATTTTTGCGAAACTTGACCCTTTGGTTGCGGCCATGCCGCGCTGTGGAATATGGGAAGGGATTGACACCCGGGGGGGGAGCCAGGCCACAATCCCCTCCCATGAGCCCCTTCCCCGCCGACTTCGCCCTTCCCGCCGCCGAGACTCCCCCCGCCGCCGACGCCGCGCCGGAGGAGAGCCTCCCCTGCGCCCTGGTGGTGGTGGCCGCCGGACAGGGACGGCGGGTTGGCGGTCCGCTTCCGAAGCAATATTTGCCCCTGGCCGGGGTGCCGGTGCTGCTGCACACCTTGCGGCGGCTCCACGCCCACCCCTTGATCGACCCCATCCAGCCGGTGATCGCCGCCGATGGGCTCGCCTTGTGGGAAGAGTGGATCGGGCCCCATCTCGCCGAGCTGCCTCGGGTGCGTCCGCCGGTGTTCGGCGGGGCGGAGCGGCAGGATTCGGTGTTGGCCGGACTGCGCGCCCTCGATCCTCCCCCGCTCTGGGTGGGGATTCACGACGCTGCCCGCCCCCTGGTGAGCCTCGCCCTGCTGCAACGGCTGCTGGAGGGCCGTCGCGGCGCTCAGGCGTTGATCCCCGCCCTGCCCATCGCCGACACGGTCAAACGGAGCCTCGACGGAACCTGGATTCACGCCACCGAGGAGCGCTCCCAGTTGTGGTTGGCCCAGACGCCGCAATTTTTTCGCCACGCTACGATTCTAGCCGCTCACGCCCGGCCCCGGCAACACCCCGCCACCGACGACGCCGCCCTGATGGAAGAAATGGGCCTGCCGGTGCGGCTGATTCCGGGCGATCCGGCCAATCTCAAGATCACCCGCCCGGAGGATCTCCCCCTGGCGGCGTGGCGGCTCGCCCGGGAGACGACCCCCGACGTTTTGGAGATCCATTCATGAGCTACCGCATCGGCCAGGGGTTCGACGTGCATCGCTGGGTGACGGGACGCCCCCTGATTTTGGGCGGCGTGACCGTTCCCCACAGCCACGGCCTGGAGGGCCACTCCGACGCCGACGTCTTGATTCACGCCATCATCGACGCCCTGCTCGGGGCGGCGGGGCTGGGGGACATCGGCCGCCATTTTCCCGACTCCGACCCCCAATACAAGGGAATCGACAGCGGCCAGCTACTGGATCGGGTGCGCGGCATGTTGGCGGAGAAAGGGTGGAAGGTGGAAAACATCGACGCCACCCTGATTGGCCAAAAACCCCGCATGGCCCCCCACATCCCCTTAATGGAGGCCCGGCTGGCCGCCCTGTTGGCCATCGAGGTCATGCGCATCAACGTCAAGGCCACCACCACTGAGGGGTTGGGCTTCACCGGACGGCAGGAGGGGCTGGCGGCCATGGCCTCGGCGTTGCTCTATCGCGATCCCCCGGGGGCTCATCCCGCGAAATTGGTGGTGCTGCGCCCCGGCGAACCGCGCCCTGCGGATTGAACCCGGAACCCGGTTGGTTCACAATGGCTTTCGTCGGACGCGTCCGGTTCCCCGGACGCCCCCATCGCGGCGACGCCCCAAGCCTTAAACGGAAGGATGCCGGAAGATGAGCGATAAACTGGAAAAGAAGATCGAACAGATGGAGGAGGCCTTCACCGAGCATCTGCGCCAGCTTTCCGAGCGCCAGTCGGCCATTCTGCGCAAAATTTCCCACACCGAGCGGACCCTGGAAGAGCAGATCGCCCAGATCGCCGAACGGCAGGCGGCCATCCTGCGCCGTCTGGCGGCCCTGGATCAGTCCACCGACGACAAGGTGGCCCAGCTTTCCGAACGGCAGGCGGCGCTGCTGCGCAAGGTTTCGCCCTTCGCCGCCCCCCGGCGCGCCCTGGGCATCGCGGTGAAAATGGGCGGCAAGAACGAGAAAAAGGGCTGATCCCCCCTCCCCGGCGCGGATCTCAGCCCCCCGCCCCGGCGGCATGGAAGGTAAATCCATCCCGCCCCTCCGGCCTCGATCGAGTGTATGCAGCAACACCCGGAAGGGAGAGCGCGGCATGGAACATTCCGCCCGGCAGATCCGCGTCTCTTTTGAACAGGGTTTTCTGCAAGTTCCCCTGGCATCGCAGATCCAGGCCTGCGACCGCTATGAACTGGCGCCCCTGTTCGAGTCTCTTCTGGCACCGCATCAACCGGTGCTGGAGGCCGGATGTGGTTCGGGGCGTTGGGTGGGATGGTTCGCGAACAAGGGATGGCGAACCGTCGGGCTGGACTGGAGCCGGACGCTTTGCCAAGTCGCCAGCCAGGCCGTTCCAAACGCCCGTTTCGTGGCGGGCGACATGAGAGAGATGCCCTTCGCCGACGGCTCCTTCGGTGCCATCCTGGCCCTTGGCGCGGTGGAACACGCCATCCAGGGGCCGGAGGCCCTCCTGCGGGAGTTTCATCGCGTGCTGGCCGATCAAGGGGTGGTCATTCTCACCATTCCCCAGGCCTCGCGGGTGCGCCGTTGGACCGCCCTGCCGCACCGCGCCCTCACGGGGCTCAAGGGGAACCCCTTCCTCCGCCGATGCGCCGGGAAACCGGTCGCCGACGGCCCCTCCCTGACCCAAATCCGCCAGCTCACCCACGCCCCATGGCGTCCCACCTTCGGCTACGGCCCCGAAGGGTGGTTCTTTTACGAATATCATTTCACCATGGAGCAGATGCGGCGCTTCCTGGAGGATCAGGGATTCCAGGTGCGGCGGTCGTTCGCCGCGTTCAAGGAAGAGGGGTTGCTGCACAACTTCGGTCGGCTTTGCGGGGTCTTCGATGCGCGGGAAGAGGCGGCGAAATTGAACCCCGTTGGGAAACTCCTCGCCCGCATTCTCCCCACCGAAAGCGTGGGGCTCATGGCCTGCCTGGTCGCGGTCAAACGGTAGCGGCCCTTGTTTTCTCCCCGACCTGAAGGATGGAGGCAACCTGACATGTCATGAAAGTTGGCCCATGGGGTTGTATGACCGAGGCTGTCCAACTCAGCGGAAGGGCAGGCTCAACTGCTGGAATTTCGGCACGGTGGGTGGCGGCGCTGGATATGGTGATCAGCGGGGTGTGAATGAGAAATTGTTCTCGTGTTGTATCGGTTGTCAGCCTAGATTAAGGAGAGCGAGGCCATGGGACAAAGAGATTTCTCCATGAGATCTGAAGAATTGCGTAATATGAGGAATCGGCTTACAGTTACGCTGGGGGGAATTATCGTAACCGTTCAGCCCAGTAGAAGCTGCGTCAGCCCTTGACAAAAGTGATTATGA
>JADGAP010000234.1 GCA_015231965.1 Magnetococcales bacterium
AGCGTCTCCTTGTCGTCGTAAGGCTGGCGTACCAATACCCCGGTGAGGTCCAGGTCGTCCCCGGCGAAACCGGCGGAGAAGGCTTGCAGCCGGTATTCCCCCGGCGTACTGATCCGGCGGGTGCGTTGATGGTTGAAATGTTGCAGGGTGTAGGGTTCTCCCGCCTGCCGGTTGATTTCCAGCAGGAGCTGCCCCTTGGATCCCAAGTCGATCGATCCTCCAACCGCCGGTTCCCGTGACTCCTTGGAGATGGCCAACTCCATCCGCGTTGAGGATTCACCCCGCTCTGGATAATATTCGGAAAAGAAGAGCTTGGCATCGGCGGATTGGGGGAGTTCCAAACGGGCGAAGGCGACCCCCTTGGGCAACAGCCAGGTGTCGACGCCGAAGGGGCTGGCGACGTGGCGATGGCGTCCCGCCTCGGGCAGTTCGGGAATCCCGGTGCGCAGGTGCAGGGGGTGATCGGCGGACTCCCGGGACCAGACTTGCGCCTTGCCGCCGTAAGCGGTGAGCCGGTGCAAGCCGGGCTCCAGGATTCCCTTCCACTCCATGCGGGTCAGGGGTTCGCCGGGACGGGGGGTGATGACGGCGACGGCGGGAAGCTCGTCGGTCAACTGGGTTCCGTGGCGCCACATCCGCAGATCCCCCAGGCTTCGCCCCGCCACGTCGATGCGGACGAAGCGCCGCTCCTTCACCTCGATCCACCAGGAGCGCTGCTGGCCCTCCTCCAGGGTGGTGGAGACGACCCGCCGTTCCGGCAGCCAGGGGGCGGGATCGGGATGCATCTCCCGGTTTTCCATCACGCTCAGCGCCGCCTCGCCCGCCCCCTTGGGATGGCCCTTGAGGAGAACCTTGTAGCGCCCTTTCTCCAGGAAAAGATCCAGCCGTCCGTCGGTTTTCCCCGCCTCGCCGGATTCGGCCACGGGGCCGCTGACCTGGTCCAGCAAGGTCAGGGCCACCCCTTGCGGGCTGCGGGCGACCAGGGTGTAGCGGGCGAAGTGGGGCAGTTCGAGCAGAACCTCCTGCTCGCCCCGGGCGGGACGGGTGAGATTTTGCGTCCACCCGGCGGCGTTGGCGGGGGGCGCGGAGGCGGGGGCGGCGTCGGCCCCGGCGGCGAGGCCGGAGAGCAACGCCGCCGACCACAGGGACCACGAAAGGGCGGTCGGTTTCACGGCGTAATCCTTCGTCGACAATTGGTGGGCTCCGTCTATGCGGTCCGCGCTCCAGGAAGGAAGCTTTCTGCCTCCCGGGGACCGGCGTTCGTCGGAGTTCATGGGCTTGAAATCCCTGGCTTCCCCCACGCAAAATCCGCCGGGCGGGACGTGGGAGGAGGGCGGGGCCGGGGAATGGAGTGAATCGATTATTGCTATTCCATTTAAAAATTGCACAAGACGTCAAGCGGCGCCTGGGTGATGCAACCAATTCCTCAACCACGAAAACGTCATTCCCGCGAAGGCGGGAATCCAGTGGAGGGGGAGGGAAATGCAGAGAGTGCTCCGAGGAACCAAGCCCCCTGTCCGTTTGTTTTGAGGGAGCCATTCCCCTATCGGCTTTCCTGGATTCCCGCCTTCGCGGGAATGACGAGCGTAAATTCTTTAGCTGGCAATGTGCCAAACTTATTTGGAATTGCTATATCGCCATGAAATTGGGAAGAATGATACGATTCTCCCCGCCGAAATAAAAGCCTTCGCGTGGGCTCCGTGCGAGTCGGCGCGGGGGGCGTCGGCCCTGTTTCGCGATGGAATTTTTCAAGAGGATGGGGCGGCGGGCGGGGTGTGGCGCAATGTCATGCCCCGGCGCCAGAGGCCGACGCCCCCGCCCAGCGGCCAGGAGAGGGCCAGCAGGGCGGCACCCGCCCCCATTTGACACCCCAGGGCCAGCCAGGGGTTGAGGGCGGCGCGTTCCAGGAGCCCGGCGGTGAACCAAAGCCCGCCGCCCACCGTCAGCGTCGGCAAGAGGCTGGGCCCGTGGACGACGCCCCACTGGCCCCAGGAAATTTCCAACGCCGCCCCCGCCATCCGCAGGCAGGAGGCGAGGAGGTAGAGATCCGCCGCCGCCAGCACCAGGGGAAACTGGCTCTCGCCGTTCCACGGGACAAAGAGCAGCAGCCCCAGGAGGAGGGCGAGGTGGCGGATCCGCTGCCGGACCAGGGCGGCGAGGCGGCCCAGTGACTCCAGGGCCACCGAGGCGGTTTGGTGCAGGAAGTGGACGCCGCCCCACAACGCCACGCCCCAAAACATCGGGGCGGCCTCCCTCCACCCCTCCCCCAGCAGGGCGGCGATGATCAACGGCCCGGAGACCATCATCCCCGCCACCAGGGGCAGGAGCAGCGAGGCCATCAACCCGTGGGCGACCAGCACCCCTTCCGCCACGGCGCGGCGATCCCCCCGCCAGCGGCTGAAGAGGGGGAAGAGAACCTGGGAGAAGGCGGAGCCGAAATATTCCAGGGGAAGGAAGACCAGCAGGGTCAGGCGGTCGAACCGCCCCGTCGCCGCCGCGCCCAGGGCCGCGACGATCAGCAGCGGAGGCACCGCCCCGCGCAGGGCGTCCACCCCGCGCAACAGATAAAATCCCCCCCCCAGGGTGAGCCACCCCTTGGCCTGACGCCACGTCGGGGCGGGGCTCCAGGGGAGGGGCCGCAGCCGCCATCCCGCCAGGGCGATCACCGCTGCCTGGGCGAGGTGGCTCCAGGCCAGGGACCACGCCCCCCAACCCGAGAGGGCCAGGGGGATGGCCACCCCCACCGGACCGGCCAGCAGCGCCGCCAGTTGGATCCCGGCGAGGCTCCGATAGTCCAGATCCCGCCGTAACAGGGCCAGGCAGCTCTGCCCGAGGCCGGAAAGCAGCGGCGAGAGCGCCAGCAGCGCCAGCAGCCAGCCGGACTCCGGCCCGGCCTGGGGAAACAGGGCGGGCAATGCGGGGGCGAGGAGGAGCAGGCCCAACGCCAACGTTCCGTTGAGCCACAGCGTCCCCCGCAGCAGGGCGGCCAACTCCTCCGGGGCGAGGCGCTCCTTTTGCACCAGGGCGGAGGTCCATCCCAGGTCGGTCAGCTGCTGGGCGATGCGAACGAGGGCCAGAACCAGCGCCATGGCCCCATAGGCGGCGGGATCCAGCAGCCGGGCGAGAATCGCCGTGGGCAAAATTTGCAACAGCGCCTGCCCCAGCCGGTGGCCGAAGGACCAATAAAAGGCGGGCAACGCCTCCGCCAGCCCGGCGGGGGCCTCCGGTTCCTTTCCCCGGTGGGATTCCCTTCGTATCATGCCCATGGAATCCTCTTCACCTCGTCCCTCGTCCCCCCCCGGAGTCCTGTCGGATCATGGATCGACCTCCCCCCTTGCGGGCCGGATGGGCCTTTTGGCCCTGGGTGGCGCTGCTGACCTTCGCCCCCCTCCCCCTGGGCGGGGCCCGTCCCTGGGCCGCCAGTCTGTTGGAAGGGTGGCTCGGGCTCTGTCTTATGCTCTGGGCGGCGGCGCGGATCCGTCCTCTGGATCACCCCCCCCAGCGGTCGCTGAGGCCGCTGTTGGGGCCGTTCCTGCTGGTGGCGGCGGCGTTGCTCTGGGGCTGGCTGCAGACCCTGCCCCTCTCCCTTCCCCGGCTCGCCCCCCTCGGCCATCCCCTGTGGACGGAAGCCGCCGAGGCGCTGGGCGCAAGCGGCGCCCCGTCCATCGCCCTCCACCCCGGCGCGGCCCGGGAGGAGTTGGCCCGCTATCTGTTGGACGCCGGAGTTTTTTTTCTCGCCCTCCAATGGGGGGCCTCGCGGCGGCGCTCCAGCCGGTTGATCGCCGCCCTGGCCCTGGCGGGGGGGGGATATGCCCTCTACGGATTGTGGGTCCAGTTTTCGGGCGAGAACACCATCCTCGGCATGCCCAAGTGGGCCTATCATGACCTGGTCACCGCCACGTTCGTCAACCGCAACCATTTCGCCGCCTACACCGGATTGATTTTTCTCTGCCTGCTGGCCCTGTTGCATCGCCGATTGTTCGCCCCCCTCGCCCACGCCACATGGCGGGAGACCCTCCGTCGGCTGCTCTCCGGGGAGGCGGCGGCCCGGGCGTGGGGATGGTGGCTGCTGGCGTCGGTGGTTCTGACCGCGCTGCTGCTCACCCAATCCCGGGGCGGGGTGTTGAGCGCGGGCTGCGGCGTGTTGAGCTTTTTCCTGCTCACCGGAGGCGGCGGGCGGGGGG
>JADGAP010000235.1 GCA_015231965.1 Magnetococcales bacterium
GCTCAAGCCGCTGGAGAGGCCGCCGAAGGTCTGCTCCAACTTGTTGATCAGCACCGCCGTCACCATCTCCGCCAGATCCTTCACCTGACGCTCCTGGCGGTCGCCGGTTTGGCTGAGGGCAGCGCTCATGGTCTGGGCCGACTCCCGCAGGCTCTCCAGGAAGGCCCCCTTCAACTGGTCCGCCGTCTCTTTCTGCCCCGCGGCCATCAACTGGGAGACCAGATCGTCCCGCTCCCGGTCCAGCCGCAGCCGCTCCTCGGCCAAGCGGTGCAACACTTCCTTGAGATCCGACGCCATCCCCCCCGCCGTCTCCCGCATCACCCGCTCGGCCTCTTCCCGCTCCAACTCGGACCACTGCCGCGCCTCTTCCGCCTGCTCCCGGGTCTGACGGGCCAGCTCCCCGGTCTTCTCCTCCAGGGTGCCCTTGAGGGATTCGCGGCTCTCCACCATGTGGTGTTGCAACACGTTGACATCGGCCCGCATGTCGGCGGCGAAGCGGGTCAGGGCGTCCAGCAGATCATTCTGCCGAACCTCGGCCCCGGCCAGGGCCGTCTGCAACCGCCCCGCCAGATCCTCTCCCCCGGCCCGGGACGCCTCCACCAGATTGCCGATGAGATTTTGGAACAGCGCCTCCATCGCCTGGCGTTCGCGGCTCACCCGCTCGCCCAGGGTGTTCAACTGGGCCCCCAGTCCCGCGGCCATCTCCCGCAGATAGTCGGCGAAGGCCTGCAACAAATCTACCGTCAGCGCCTTGGCCCGCTCCTCCTGCTCGGCCCGCGCCGCCTCCACCCGGGCGGAAAGCTCCCCCTGCCCCTCCTTCATCCGATGGAACAGGGCCTCCTCCCGCCGGGCCGCCTCCCGGGTGGACTCCTGGGTGGCGTCCCGCATCGCCTGGGTGAGTTCGCTGGTCATCACCCAGCGGGCCTCCGCCTGCTCCAGCATCTCCTCCTGGATGCGCCGGATCCCCTCCTCCACCCGACCGCCACCCTCCCGCCATTCGTCCCGCAGCGACGCCACCCCTTGATCCAACCCCTGGCGCGCCGCGACCAGCCCCGCCTCGATCCCTTCCAAGCGGGCCAGCCCGCCCCGGGCCTCCTCCCGCAGGGCGTCGGAGAGCCCCTCCACCCGCTGGCCGACCTCTTGACGGGCGGCGGCGGCGGCGGCTTCCAGTCGATCCGCCACGCCGCTCAACCCGGTGCCCAATTTTTCCGCCAGCAGCGCCGTCTGGGACGAAACCTCCTGACGCACCGCCTCCACCCCGGCGGCCAACTCCCGCTTCAACCCTTGCTGCTCTTCCATCCAGGCCCGTTGCAGCCCCTGGCCCTCTTCCGCCAACGACTGTTGCACCCCCTGGCGCACCGCCGCCAACTCCTGACGCAAACCGGCCTGCGCCTCCGCCCCCTGCCGCTGCAACGCCTCGGTCAAGGCAATCAGACGCTCCAGGGCCGATTCCAGGCGCTCCTGCCCCCCATTCGACTCAACGCGCCACTGCTCCAGAACCGCGTTCGACTCCAAGCGCCACTGCTCCAGGGTGGCGGAAAAACCGCCTACCGCGCCGCCCAACCCCTCGCCGCCGCTGCGCAGCAACCCGGCCATCTCCTCCAGGGCCGAACCCCGCTCCTTTTGCGCCGCCAACAGCGCCTGGGAGGCGTTGGACAGCTCATGCAGCGGCTGGTACAGACTCCGCGCCAAACCCTCCTGGAAACGCCGCTCCACCTGCTCCTGCCGGGCCTCCAGCCGCGCCGCCAGGGCTTCCGCCACCGACTCGGCGCTGTTGGCGGCGTGGTCCCGCCAGATCCCCTCCAGCCGCCGCCCCAAGGCCTCCGCCATCGCCTCGGCGCTGGGCGGAACGTTGCCCCGGGCGAGGGCCTCCAGACGATCCCCCAGCCCCGCCAGATCCGCCCCTTCCCGGGCTTGATCCCGGCTCAACCGTTCCAGGAAGTCCGCCTCCAGGCCGCCCTGGAACAGGCTGTCCAGCAACCCCTGGAGCCGCGTCACCTGGGCGTAGCGCCAGTGCAGGATGAGCTTTTCCACCACCGTGACGACGATGGCGGTGAAAATCGCCAGGAACGAGGCGACAAAGGCGGTGGAGACCCCGGTGAAGAGGTGCTTGAGTTGGGCCGTCACCTGATCCGCCGACACCGTCGGGTTGAATTCGGTGAGCCCCAACAAAATGCCGGCGAAGGTGCTGACGATGCCCGCGCCGGTCAGAACCCCCGGCAGATGGCGGAAAAATTCCACCCGCATGGGGCCATCCACCAGCGCCTGATGGCTGAAGATCACCCCCGCCGCCTGCCCGGCGCGGAAGCGGAGGGCATCCCCCTCCCGTTGCGCATGCAGGGAGGCGGCGAACTCCCGCCACAAGGCGCTGAACAGGGGATAAAGCCCCCAACGCCATTGCCCGGGAGGAGCGATTTCGGTGCCGGACGCGGCGGCCTCGGCGCGGCGGGCCACCCCGGAGGCGGCCAGGGCCAGTCGCCAGGCATCCCATAAGGATTGCAGGACGTATCCCAGGGCGAAAAAGAGGAGGAACCCGGCCACCACCCCCACCAGGGTGCGAATGATGGGCGCCTGGGCCTGATACTCCAGGGGAATGGCGAGAAACGAGGGCAGCGGCAGGGCCGTCAGCAAGGCGTGGGCATGTTCGGCCACCCACATTCCGCCCCACAAGGAGACCCCCAGCAACGCCAAGATGTGAATGGCGGAAAGAACGACCGACGGCCGTTCGGCGGATTCCGTGATTCCCATGAAGCCCCTCCACGCCCGCCCGGGCCTGACGCCAAGACGGGGGATTGATGGTTTGATTCGCCCGAACAATCCTATAGCTTATCCAAGACGAGGGAAAACAGGAAGAAATACCAGTGACCATCCCGTCATTTTTCCCAATTTCACCATTATTATAGTGTTCAATTCACGTCCAGGGGGCGACGGCCTCGATGCTTTTGACCACATCGAGAAAATGGTTGCGCACCGTTCGCAGGTGAAATCCGGCGCGGCGGACGTTCTCCACGGTCTCCCGATTCATGTCCGGCCCCAGGGGGCGCATGAGGGGGGTGACGGCGTCCAGCAACGGACCGAAGGGAAAATGATGGCTGCCGGTGTGTTCAAACATGAACAATCCCGCCCCGGGCTTCATCACCCGCCGCAAGGCGATCAACCCCGCCACGGGGTCGGGGACCGAACAAAAGGTGCAGGAGGTGAAGACCTGATCGAACACCCCATCGGGAAAGGCCAGGGCGTGAAGGTCCATCACCAGGGGTTGCAAACGTCCCGGGTAGGTTTCCGCCTTGGGCTTGGCCCGCTGGATCATGCGCGGCGAAAGATCGATGGCGGTGATGTTGCGTCCGGGGGGGAAAAAAGCGATGTCCCCCCCCGTGCCCAGGGCGGCGAAGAGAATGGCGGCGTCGGGCACCATGCGGGAAAAAAGCTCCCGTTTGACCGGAGCCCACCGTTTTTCCGCGCCATAGGTCAGAAGATCGTAAAAGGAGGCGGTTCCATCCCACTTGCGCCGCGTGGCCAAGTCGCTCATGGGGGGAACCTCTCCACCTGGGCGCACCAACGGCGATTCAACCCATACACCCCCGCCATGACCAACCATCCCGCCGTCGCGCCGGGCAGCCAAGCCCCCTCCGGGCCGATTCCCCGGTGGGCCGGGAGCATCCCCCCGATCATCCCCCCCAGCATCCCCGCCAACATCCCGGGAAGCATGATCTCCAACGCCCCGAACAAGACGACCCAGAGGGGGGCCCAGACCATGGACGCGACCATGCCGAAAACCATCCCCGCGACCATCCCCACGCCGCCTCCCCAACCCCAGCGCCCCGCCGCCCAGGCCGCCGCCGCCGCGCCCGTCGCCCCCATCACCCCGTTGGAGAGCAAGTCTCCCATCACGAAATAGAGCCGCTTTTCCATGTCATTCCCCCGGTTCCAGGGACGGTGCCCCGCCCCCCGCATCCTTTATGGTAGAATCGCCGCTTCTCCAGCGTCAACCAAGCGCGCCCCCTCCCGCCTCCGCCAGAAAACGGCCCGCCGCCAATAGCGACCGGCGGGTTGGACCAAAAGGGACATACCGCCGCCATCGGCCAGCTTTTTTATAGTCGTTCCATTTCAGATTAGCGCATTGGAAGATTGATGGCGCAAGGAAATCATTCCCCAAAATAGACCGTCATT
>JADGAP010000236.1 GCA_015231965.1 Magnetococcales bacterium
CACCGGCGAGTGGGTCGCCTTCAAGCGCGCCCACATCGACATCATCCCCAAGTAAGAACGCCACCTTTTCCCCCCTCCTTCCGGCGGCTCCCCTCTCGGGGCGACGCCGGGGGAGGCGGCGGGTTTGGCGCAAATGGATGACGCTGGATGCGGTCAGGCTGTGACATCGGGCGGTTGCCGATTTTTTTGGCAACCGCCTTTTTTTGATCAAGTTGATTCCAGGTCTGCCGTAAAGAGAGGAGTGCGGATGGGTCCGTGCTTCCTCAGCAACCTTGAACGAGATGAATCGCGGATTCAGGCAGGTGAGCCATGGCATCCGGAACTGTGGAAATGGCAATGAACAGCGCCTCCAAGGCCAGGGCGATCATCGCCCAGACCTCGACGGAGACGTCGCAGAAAACCATGCGCGCTCTGGAGGGCGAGACGGCCAAGGCCAAGCAGAAGATCCAGGAGGAGATCAGCCAATCGACGCAGGAGTCGGTAAAAGTCACCATTTCCAAAGGGCGGCCCGCAGCGGCGGCACCTCAGTTCAAGGGCATGTCTCCCGCCTTGCAAGAGTACATGCGCATTCAAAATAGCTAGCATGCCTCGGCGTTTCGTTGATGCAGAGCGTCCACCGGCCCTGTTCCATCGGTTTTTTCCGCGCCATTTCTCGCCCGTTTTCCCCTCTCCTCCTGGCGCAACGCCGTTGTGACTGAATTTCCGGAAAAAAGCCATGCCTTGGCTTGACACGAACCTTTCCCCTTTCTAAAGTCCATGGTTTACCGTGGTTGAGAACGTCTTCCGCATCCTCCCGCCCAAGGCCGGTTCATGGACGAATTTCCTCGTATCGAGCGCCTCCCCCCTTACGTTTTCGCGGTGGTCAACGACCTCAAGTACGCCGCCCGCCAACGGGGAGAGGATATCATCGACTTTGGCATGGGCAATCCGGACCAGCCCACGCCCAAACACATCGTCGACCGGCTGAAAGAGGCCATGGACGATGGGCGCAACCATCGCTACTCCCTGTCCAAGGGCATTTCCGGTCTGCGCAAGGCGGTGTGCGGCTATTACAAGCGCCGTTTCGACGTGGATCTGGACCCCGAAACCGAGGCCATCGTCACCATCGGTTCCAAGGAGGGGCTCTCCCATCTGGCCCTGGCCATCACCAAGCCGGGGGATACGGTGCTGTGCCCCAATCCCGCCTATCCCATTCATCCCTATGGATTCATCATCTCCGGGGCGGACATTCGTCACGTCCCGCTGTGCAAGCCCCACGACTTTTTCGAGGAGTTGACCCGGGCCATTCGCAACACCTGGCCCACGCCCCGCATCCTGATCGTCAACTTCCCCTCCAATCCCACCGCCATGACGGTGGATCTGGATTTTTACGAAAAAGTGGTGGCCTTCGCCAAAGAGTACAATCTGATGGTGATTTCCGACATCGCCTATGCCGAGATCTGTTTCGACGGCTATCGCGCCCCCAGCATTTTGCAGGTTCCCGGGGCCAAGGATGTGGCGGTGGAGTTCTACTCCCTCTCCAAAACCTACAACATGCCCGGTTGGCGGGTGGGGTTCATGGTGGGCAACCGCAAGCTGGTTCACGCCCTGGCCCGCATGAAATCCTATCTGGACTACGGCATGTTCCAGCCGATTCAAATCGCCTCGGCGGTGGCGCTCAACGGTCCGCAGGAGTGCGTCGAAGAGATTCGTCAGCTTTATCAACGCCGTCGCGACGTGTTGGTGGAGGGTTTGGCGCGGGCCGGGTGGGAGATTGAAAAACCCCGGGGCTCCATGTTCGTCTGGGCGCAAATTCCCGAGGAGTTCCGCGCCCTGGGCTCCCTGGAGTTCGTCAAGCTGCTGTTGAAGGAGGCCCACGTGGCGGTGAGCCCGGGGGTGGGGTTCGGCCAGTATGGCGACCAGCACGTGCGCATCGCCTTGATCGAAAACGAACATCGCACGCGGCAGGCGATTCGCAACATCAAAAAGTTTCTCAACGCCGGGGCCGATGTGCGAAGCTGACCGCGCCCGAGACAGGTGGCGAGGGGACGGCGACATGAGGGTGGGGGACGGGTCGTGAACGAACTGCGGGTGGGCATCCTGGGGTACGGCGTGGTGGGGCGTGGCGTGGTCCGGCTGTTGCTGGAACACGGCGGCCTGTTGGCGGATCGCGGCGGATTGCCGTTGCGATTGGTGCGCATCGCCACCCGCACCCCGGGCCGGGATCGGGGGATTCCCCTGGGCGACGTGGCGTTGACCGACGACCTGACCCAGGTGACGCAAGGGGAGGATATCGACGTGGTGGTCGAGGTGATGGGCGGGATTGAACCGGCCCGAACCTCGATCCTGCACGCCCTGCAACGGGGCAAGCACGTGGTTACGGCCAACAAGGCGCTGATTGCCGAACACGGATCCGAACTTTTCGCCCAATCTTCCGAACAAGGGCGGGAACTGCTCTTCGAGGCGGCGGTGGCGGGGGCGGTTCCGGTGATCAAGGCGGTGCGGGAGAGCTTGGCCTCCAATCGGCTGGACCGGGTTTACGGCATCCTCAACGGCACCTGCAACTATATCCTGACCGAGATGCGGGAGCGGGGCTTGCCCTTCGACGCGGTCCTGGCCGAGGCCCAGGCCAAGGGCTACGCCGAGGCCGATCCCACCCTGGACGTGGAAGGGATCGACGCCGCCCACAAGCTGGCGATTTTGGCGGCCATCGCCTTTGGTGCCCCTCTCTCGTTCTCCAAGATTACCATCGAGGGGATTCGCAACATTGCCGAGGTGGACATTGCCTGGGCCACCGAAATGGGATACCGCATCAAGCTGTTGTGCATCGCCAAGCGTTCCGACGGCAAGCTGGATCTGCGGGTGCAGCCCACCATGGTCCCGGTGCGGAGCATGATTGCCGGGGTGGAGGGGGTATTCAACGCGGTTTTCGTCCATGGGGACTACTCGGGGCCGGGAATGTTTTACGGTCGGGGGGCGGGAGAAGGGCCCACCGCCAGCGCCGTGGTCGCCGATCTGCTGGACCTGGCCCGGGCGGCCAAGGCAGGCTGCGCGGCGGGTCGCGTCCCGCCCTTGGGAACCGCGCTGGATCGTCTGGAATCCCTGCCGATTCGCGGGCTGGACGAATTGCGGGGGGAGTACTACATCCGTCTGGCGGTGCTGGATCGTCCCGGGGTGCTGGCGGATATCACGCACATCCTGAAGCGTCATGAAATTTCCATCGACGCCATTCATCAAAAGGGGCGCTCGCCGTCGGAGGCGGTGCCGCTGGTGCTGTTGACCCACGAAACCAGCGAACAGCGCGTGCAGGCGGCGGTGCGGGACATCGCCGAGTTGAAGACGGTCCACTCCCGTCCCCAGGTGATCCGCATCGAAAACATTCCCTCCTGATCCTGTTCGACCGCGCCAGGGGTTTCGCTCATGCCGGTGGTGGTGTTGATGGAAGGGTTGACGGCGACGGGAGATCCGCCGTTGGCCCAGGCCTGTCCCCGCTTGGCCCAACGGGCGGCGGCGGGGCGGCAGGGGCGGATGCTTCCGTGCGACCCTTCGCGGCCTCCCGAGTCGGGGGCGTTTCTCTTCCAATGGTTTCAGGGACCATCGCTTCCCCCCGAGGGGGATCTCCCCACGGGCTGGATGGCGGCGTTGGGGTGCGGATTGCCGCCCGATCCGCGCCGGGGGTGGCTCCGTTTGGGCTTCACCCACCTGCGACGGCAGCGGGAGAAGCTGCTGTTCGTCTCGCCGCTGCGCACCGGTCAGACGGCGGAGGAGCGGCGGGAGCTGATCGCGTCGCTGAGGGAAACGTGGACCGAGGCGGGGTGCGGGCTGGAAGAGGGGGAAGGGGGACGCTGGTTTTTCACCTCCCCCCAACCGTTGCGGGTCGCCACCTTTCCCTTGCCCTTGGTGGAGGGGGAATCGGCCTGGGATCGTCTGCCCGCCGGCCCGATGGACGGGGGTTGCAGCATCGTTTGAACGAAGGGCAGATGATTCTGGCACGTCATCCGGTGAATTTGCGGCGGGAACGGGAGGGGCGGTTGAGCCTCAACACCCCGTGGTTGTGGGGCGGGGGTCCGGCCCCCGAGGCGAGCCCTCCGGAACGTCGGGAAATCGGCGCCCTGTGGAGCGCCGACGCGACGGCGGCGGGGCTGGTCCGCTGGCGGGGAGGGGAG
>JADGAP010000237.1 GCA_015231965.1 Magnetococcales bacterium
AGGTGGTCACGAATCGTTTTCCTTCCCGCTCATGAATCGCCTCCAACACGAAGGGACTGGACGGTCCGTGGCGAGAGTGATTGCCCAGCCCCCCCCCGCCCCCTTTCCGGCCTTCCCCCTTGCCCTCTCCCTTGCTCCCCGGGCCGTTTCCGGGACCGCGCCCGGATGCGGCCTCCCCCGCCGCCTTGGGAGCCCTGGCAGGGGGATGAACGGTCGCCAGGCCGGAGGCGTCGGCGACAAACTCGGCGACCGGCAGCCCCTCGATGTGGAGCCGCACCGTTCCGCCGGACAAAGGCTGGCCGTCAAACCGTACCTGAAAGGGCCACGGCTCGCCCCCCCGGTAGCGTTGGCGCTCCCGGGGCAGGGGGTGGGGGATCAACTCCAGGCGATGCTTGGGCCGGGCCAGCATGCGGGTCGGCGCGGGGCCGGGCTGGGAAAAATAGTGGGCGGTCGTGACCGTGGTCACCGCGTCCGCCGTCTCCCAGGAGGTTTCCATCCAATAATATCCCCCCCGGTCGGGGCGGGCGTTCAGTCGCACCCGCCCCTGACGCAAGGGCTCCTCCCACGCCCCATCCCCCGCCTCGCCTCGTTCCAACGGCGGATAAACCCGCACCCGCTCCGCCTCCCCCCCCAGCAACTCCAGGGGTGCCGCCGTCCGTTCCCCCGTCTCCACCACCCGAAGGCGGGGCGGCAACGAGGCGTTCGATGCAGCCTCCGCCCAGCTCAAGGAGAAATTCATCATCCCCCAAAGCCCCAACCCCGCCGCCATCCCTCTCGCCCAGTTTCCCCATCCCTCCATGGCACCCCATCTCCCGGCTCTCACCGCATAATTTCCCACACTGAAGGAAGGCATTTTGAATATCAATCGTCGTGCCATTTATTTTTTTATATACATTTCAATTATTTGAACCGATTATTCCCGAATCTCCCCCTGTGCGGGACATGTGAAATCACGCGATTTCCGCGTCATTCCACACACTGCCGTCCTTCAACACACCCTTTGCGGAGACGCGTATGGAATTACCAAAAGACTGGTGGTTTGATTTATGTTGTCATTTTATGGGCAGTTCCGCCCCCGGGTCAGGGTGCCGGAGGCAGAAGGGGCTTGCCGCGATCCAAAGGACGGAAGAGGCGCGGAAGCGATGGAACGAAACCTGTAATCCAGCGCCGCGCACGGAAGGGGATGGGATTCAGGGAGGATCGACGCGGAAGCGGTCCTTGACCTCGAACTGTTCGGAATCCAAATCGAATCGGACCATCTCGCCGACGGCCCGGCCCGCCTCCAACTTGAGACGGAGGTAGTGAAAATTGGGCTCCGGACCGATGAAACGATCCTCCTTCAGCCGTTCGGCGAAGGCGTGGGTCTCCGACCCCCCGCCACCGCTCACCACCGACCACCCCTTCCCCCCCAAGGGGAGCCGCTCGTAATTGTGGGTGTGTCCGGAAAAGACCAGGGACAATCGCCCCTCCTCCACCGCCTGGGTGAAAAGGGGGATCAACTCCCCGGCGTTGCGATGGGCGTAGGTGGGGCGGGCGGTCATCAAGGGGCGATGCATCAGCACGATGCGCACCTCCCCCGGGGCGAGGGGCGGGGCTTGCAGACGCTCCTCCAGCCAACGCCGCTGGGGATCGCCCTGGGCCAGAGACTCCTCGCTGTTGAGGGTCAAGACCACCAGGGGGCCACATCGAAATTCGTACCAGGCGCTGCCCCGCAACTCGGGAAAACGGGCGAAATAGGGCGCGAAGGGATCGGCGGGGCTCCCCGGTTCGGCGGTGCGGGCCTCGTGATTGCCGAATACCGGGAGAAATGAGACCCCGGGACGACGCAACCGCCCCTCCTCCCGATCAAACCAGCGCCAGTAACGCTCGTGGGAGGACTGCACCATGTCCCCCACATGAACGATGACATCGGGCTTTTCATCCTCCGCCGCCTGTAAAATCCGCCCCTTGGCCAGCGGATAATAGGGGGTGCGGGAGTCGCCGAAAATAAACAGATTGAGGGACGGTTTAGCCTCGGGACAAGTCAACGTCTCCCCGTGGGCCAGGGCCGCGTGCGCTCCCATGCCCATCCAACCCGCCAAAAGGGCCGCCAACCCGATCCGCCGGGAAGAGCCTGTTTTCTGCTTCATTCCGGGGGGATCTCCGCCAAAAATTGTTGAAAAATTTCCCCAACCGCCCCATTCATCGCCGCCACCGCCGCCGTCACCCCCTCGCCGGAAACCTCTCGCTCCACGGCATAATGGCGCTTGAGCAGCAATTTTTTCTCCTTCACCCGCATCAAGTGCAACTCCATCTCCACCACCACCCGGTTCGCTCCCGAATCGGAGGCCATTTTTTCCAGGCGAAATATTTTTCCGCTGGCGACAAAATCGCCCTCCAGCCGCATTCCCGGGGTCAACACCTCCCGGGCCGCGCCGGAGCGGCGCAAAAATTCCGCCCATTGATCCCGCATCATCTCCGTGGGGGAATCCACCCAAAAATGGTAGATGGCGTGATCCAACCGCAACCCCTCCCCCGCCGAGGCGTAGGCGATCTCCCGCCCGCGAAACGCCCCGGCGGTCTGAAAGGATTCCACCAGCACCGCCCCGTTGAGCCAGGGGAGCTTTTGCACCTCCGCGGGGGCGGCGACCCGCAGCCGATAATAATGGTCCCGCTGGGGCTCGCCCCCACTGACGCAGCCGGCGAGCCAAACCGCCGCCATCCAGGGCCAAAACCGCCCCCCCCGTGTGAAGATCCCAGCCATCGCGCCACCCATCCCATCCAAACCCCGGCGAACCATCGCCGAACAAAAAAAAGGGAGGCCTTGGTGGGCCTCCCTTGTTCCATAACACCCTTGAAGGGTGGAATCAACGCTTGGAGAACTGGGTGCTGCGACGGGCTTTGTGCTTGCCGTACTTTTTGCGCTCCACCTCGCGGGCGTCGCGGGTAACAAAGCCAGCCTTTTTCAACACAGGCCGATGGCCGACATCATAAACCATTAGGGCGTTGGTGATGCCGTGACGAATGGCCCCGGCTTGACCGGAGATGCCGCCGCCGTCCACATTCACCGAAACGTCGAACTGATCGGCCATTTGAATCAAGCCAAAGGGCTGGCGAACCACCATCCGCAACACGGGACGTCCGAAGTATTCGTCCAAGGTCTTGCCGTTGATGATCACCTGACCGGAACCGCGACGGATCCAAACCCGCGCCACGGACTCCTTGCGTCGACCGGTGCCGTAATATTTTTCAACCGCTCCCATGTCCGTCCACTCCTTTTCACTCACCTTGCGTCACGCTTCGGGGCCGATGGGACTCCGGAAGCGGCATCAATCCAAAGACAGGGGCTCGGGCTTCTGAGCCTCATGGGGGTGTTCACCGCCCCGATAGACCTTGAGCTTGCGATACATCTGGCGGCCCATCACATTCTTGGGCAACATGCCGCGAATGGCGTTTTCCAGCACCCGCTCGGGGAATTTGCCTTCCAGGATATTGCGAGCGGTGGTGGTGCGCAACCCACCGGGGAAACCGGTGTGGTGAATGTAAAGTTTGTCATCCAGCTTGCGCCCGGTCAACCGCACCTTTTCGGCGTTGATGATGATCACAAAGTCGCCAGTGTCGATGAAGGGGGTGTAGATGGGCTTGTGTTTGCCACGCAAACGCATGGCGACGGTGGTGGCGATGCGGCCCAAAATTTGATCCGCCGCATCCAGCACCAGCCAGCGCCGCTGAATTTCTTGGGGTTTGGCAACGTAGCTCTTCACTGCGGCATCTCCTTGAGGGCCGGTTCATGGAGGACCGGCGCGGAAACACGAAACCGGGGTGCATATGTACCCCGGTTTCCATTTCAATGCAAGGTTATTCTCGTCGAATGGATAAATCCTGGCGGCGACCTACTTTCCCACCGTTAGAACGGCAGTATCATCGGCGCTGAGGGGCTTAACTTCCGAGTTCGGGATGGGATCGGGTGTTTCCCCCTCGCCATGACCACCAGGAAATCGGTGGACCTTGGGATAGAGGAAATCGAAGTAGCGGATGCCCCGTTCTTCCCGCTGAAACAA
>JADGAP010000238.1 GCA_015231965.1 Magnetococcales bacterium
TCTGGAAGGAAATCCGGAACCTACTCAGTCGGTGGCCGGGCTGTTGGAGGAGAGGGGTTCATTACAGGAACGTTTCGAAAAGTGGGATCTGGCCAAGATCGATTTCGAGCAGGCCTTCGAGATCTTCCAACGGGAAGGCAACTGGCGTCGGGCATTGATAATGCGGATTCGTTTAGTCGATATTCTGAGACGAACCGATCTGGCGGAAGCTGAACGATTACTGCGGGAGGAGATCCTGCCGGAGGCCGAACAGGGGGACGATCTCCGGGTTCAAACAGTGGCGCGAGAAGTTCTTGAGCATATATTAGTCAACCAAGGGAAACTTTCCGACACCCTGGTTCTTCTGAATGAGCGGCAATTGCCCGCTTGGCAGGAGTTGGGAGACCGGCGCGCCCTAGCCTTGACTACAATGCGCATGGCTTCTTTATGGCTCCACCTGGACCGGAGCAAAGATGAGGCACTGGATCTTCTCCAGAAAAGCACCACTTTCTTCAAAGAGACTAGGGAATCTTTTCATCTGGCCCAAGCCCTTTCAGGCACGACCGTCATTTTGGTCGGGCAAGGCAAATATGACGAAGCCCTGCGCATCCTCCAAGAGCAACTCCCCGTCTTTGAGCGTTTCGGCAACCCTACCACCATTTCGATAACACGCTCCATGATCGAACTCCTGCAAAGCTCTGGAAAATAATTGTTATAAAGTCAGAGGATGCAAGCCAAAGTCAAAGGACAGAACATTTCTTTTTTTTGATACTTAAAGGCAAAATATCGAAAGGCTGACTCCGCTCTTTACCCCACCCCCCATTTCCCGCTATCATGCTTTTTCAGGTTCGTTTCACCATCCCACCCCCAACGGAGCAAGCAGCGTGATCCTGCCCGGACAAAATCCCCCCCCCGCAGACCATGACATCCTGCTCACCCCGGAACAAACCAAAGCCACCATCGAAGCCCTGGCCGTCCAACTCTGCCGTGGCCTCTCCGACCCCCATAAACGGGTCGTCGTCGGCATCCGCCGAGGCGGCGCTCTCGTCGCCCGCCTCCTCCGCGACCAACTCGCCCAATGCCACGGCATCGAACTCCCCCTCGGCTTCCTCGATATCACCTTCTACCGCGACGACCTCGATACCATCGGACCCAACCCCGTCGTCGGCGCCACCGACATGAGCATGGACCTCGACGATAAACGTATCATCCTCGTCGACGACGTCCTCTTCACCGGACGTACCATCCGCGCCGCCCTGAACGCCCTCTTCGACTACGGCCGCCCCGAACGGGTCGACCTCGTGGTGCTGGTGGACCGCGGCTTCCGTCAATTGCCCATCCAACCCGACTTCGTCGGCATGACCGTGGCCACCGGACCACGCGAGTTTATCAAACTGCACCCCCAACAGGATGAAGGCTACCCCATGGTGGTCAGACGATTGATTTGATTTTCTTTTCAATATTTTATCTTTTAAAGTATCAAAAAAAGAAAATGTTCTGTCCTTTGACCTTGACGTTGCTTGCCGGACACAAAAATATTTTCAAAAAGTCAACAGATTACAAACAAAGTCAAAGGACAGAACATTTTCTTTTTTTGATACTTTAAAGGATTAAAAATTGAAAGTCAAAGGATCGGGCAACCGTCGGATCGGATCGCGATAAAGATGATATCCCAGCAAACCCAATGGCACCGCAAACACCTTCTCGGCATCGAAGGCTTAAGCCGGGAGGAGATCACCCTGATGTTGGAAACCGCCGCCTCCCTGCGGGAGGTGAACCGGCGTGAAATCAAAAAAGTCCCCACCTTGCGGGGCAAGACGGTCATCAACATTTTTTTCGAAAACTCCACCCGCACCCGCACCTCCTTCGAGTTGGCGGGCAAGCGCATGAGTGCCGACGTGATCAACATCTCCCCTTCCACCAGCTCGGCGGCCAAAGGGGAGAGCCTCTTCGACACCATGAAGAATCTGCAGGCCATGAATCCCGATGTGGTGGTGATTCGTCATGCCCAATCGGGAGCCCCCTGGTTCCTGGCGCGGCATCTGGATTGCGCCATCGTCAATGCCGGGGATGGACGGCACGAGCATCCCACCCAGGCTTTGCTGGACATGTTGACCATTGACGATAACTTGCCCCGTTTGGGACGGGAAAGCTTCGACGGGTTGAAGGTGGCCATTTGCGGGGATGTGATGCATTCGCGGGTGGCGCGTTCCAATGTGTTGGGGTTGACGACGCTGGGGGCCGAGGTGCGGCTGGTGGGACCGCCGACCTTGATGCCGCCGGCCGTGGAGGAGGCTTTTCCGGCGAAGGTGTTTCATCGCATGGAAGAGGGGCTGGAGGGGGTCCAGGTGGTGATGATGTTGCGGTTGCAGCGGGAACGCATGGAGGGGGCGTTTATTCCCAGTGTGCGGGAGTATTGCACCTTTTGGGGGTTGACGCGGGATCGGTTGCGGCGCGCGGCGCCGGAGGCGATTGTGATGCATCCGGGGCCGATGAATCGGGGGGTGGAGATTTCGTCCGAGGTGGCGGACGATGTGGAGCGGTCGGTGATATTGGATCAGGTGGCCAACGGCGTGGCGGTGAGGATGGCGGTGTTGTATCGACTTTGTGGTGGCCCGAAGGGGTGAATAAACTTGCCTTTTAATATTTTGACTTTCAATATGTTGCCTTTAAAGTATCAAAAAAAGAAAATGTTCTGTCCGTTGACGTGGCCTTTCTCGCGGGCAATGTAGTCGTTGCCTTGGCCAATCAAACGGACGATTGGCCAAGGCAACGACCCATGGCTGGCTCGCTTCAGGCCCTCTTTTCGGGATGAGGCCCCCGAAAAGAGGGCCATTAGCGTGGCGAGCCTGAAGGATCAGAGGATTAGAGGATTAGAGGATTAGAGGATTTAAAGTCAAAGGACAGAACATTTTCTTTTTTTGATACTTTAAAGGCAAAATATTAAAAGTCAAAGGACAGAACATTTTCTTTTTTTGATACTTTAAAGGCAAAATATTAAAAGTCAAAGGACAGAACATTTTCTTTTTTTGATACTTAAAGTCAAAATATTGAAAGGCTGTTTCATGCACAACAAATCCCTCTTCATCCGCAACTGCCGGGTCATCGACCCTCCCTCCCACCTCGACACCACCGCCGACATCCTCATTATCGACGGCACCATCCGCGCCATCGGTCGCGACGAATCCCCACCCCCCACCTGCCCCACCCTCGACGCCAACGGCCTGATCGCCGCCCCCGGCCTGATCGACATGCACGTCCACCTCCGGGAACCCGGCCACGAATACAAGGAAACCATACGCGGCGGCCTGGAATGCGCCATCGCCGGCGGCGTCACCGCCGTGGCCACCATGCCCAACACCCTGCCCGCCACCGACAACCCCGAAGTGGTCTCCTTCGTACTGAAACGCGCCCGCGAAGCCGATACCGCCCGCCTCTACCCCATCGGAGCCGTGACCCGTGGCCTGGAAGGCCGCGAACTGACCGAAATGGGCCTGATGCAACGCGCCGGAGCCCGCGCCTTCTCCGACGACGGACGCCCCATCACCGACAGCTCCGTCATGCGCCACGCCCTGGAATACGCCAAAGCCTTCGACACCCTGATCATCCAACACGCCGAAGACCCCTCCCTGAGCCACGGCGGCTGCATGCACGAAGGCATCACCTCCGCCCGACTCGGCCTGCCCGGCATCCCCTCCGCAGCGGAAAACGTCATGGTGGAACGCGATATCCATCTTTGCGCCCTGACCGGAGGCCGCTACCACGTGGCCCACATCTCCACCGCCGACGCCGTCGCCGCCGTGGCCCGCGCCAGAGCGCGCGGCCTGCCGGTCTCCTGCGAAGCCGCACCCCACCACTTCACCCTGACCGACGAAGCCGTGGGCCCGTACAACACCTACGCCAAAATGTCCCCCCCGTTGCGCAGCGAATCCGACCGCCTCGCCCTGCTGGAAGGGCTGGCGCGCGGCGACATCGAGGTCATCGCCACCGCCCACGCCCCCCCCGACCCCGCCAGCAAACGGGTGGAA
>JADGAP010000239.1 GCA_015231965.1 Magnetococcales bacterium
CCGCTTCCGCGGGAATGACGGTCTATTTTGGGGAATGAGTTCCTTGCTCCATCAACCTTCCAATGCGCCAATCTGAAATGAAATGACCCTATGATCGATTGGCGACATGAGCCGAGGCTCTTTGGGCCTTTTTGATTTCCATCTGACCCTTATCGATCAGGAGGCAATGCCATGTGTGAGCATCACGGGAATGGGGTGAATCGGCGCGGCGTGTTGTGGGGGGGGGCGGCGGGAGTCATGGCGCTGTTGGCGCCGCGGTTCTCTCTGGCCAGTGCCCCCGCCGCCTCGACGGTGACGCCGGATCAGGCCCTGCAATGGCTCAAGGAGGGGGCGGCGCGCTTTGTGGCGGGAAAATCCGAACGCCCCAACCTGACCCCGGCCCGCATCTCCGAAACCGCCGGCGGGCAACAACCCTTTGTCACCATCCTCTCCTGTTCCGACTCCCGGGTTCCGGTGGAATACATCTTCGACCGGGGCATCGGCGATTTGTTCGTCATTCGGGTGGCGGGCAACGTCTGCGACACCGACGAGATCGGCACCATGGAATATGGCGCGGGCCATTTGGGAACGCCGCTGATTCTGGTGCTGGGACATACCAAGTGTGGCGCGGTGACGGCGGTGGTGAACGAGGACAAGGTGGGGGGGAGCATCCCCAAACTGGTGGACAACATCGTTCCGGCGGCGCAACGGGCCAAGGCCAAGGGGCTGACCAAAGACGCCCTGTTGCTGGAAGCCATCAAGGAGAACGTCAAGCAGGGCATGAACGATCTTAAGGCGGGCAGCGAGGAGTTGAGCCATCTGATTCACGCGGGCAAACTCAACGTGGCGGGGGCGTTGTACCACGTGGAAAACGGCTCGGTGGAATGGCTGTAGCCCCGCGACAGCGGTCGGCGGGGGTTGGGAGAGGGGGGCGTCGCCTCAAAGCGCCCTCCGCTTTCTCCGAGGGGGGGCGCGTCGCCGCTTCCGTCGATCCGTCGCCCAGCGAGGCGGGGGGGGGCGTCCGAAAAGGCGACGCCTCCCCGGAGGCCCGTCGTCCCCCCGGTCAACCCCAGGAGGTGGGGGTGATTCTCGCCGCGTGGGGGGGCGCGCCCTGGCGGGATCACCCCTGCGGGCGGGCTCAGGCGTTGGACGAGGCGTGGCGTCGGGCGGCGGGGGAGTCCCTGGCGGCCCGCGCCGAACCGGTGCGGCTGCTGGAAGGGGTCTTGACCTTGCGGGTCAACTCTCCGGTGTGGCGGACCCAGTTGCAGTTCATGGAGCCCGACTTGCTGGAGCGGCTGATTCCCCTGCTGCCGCCGGACGCGGTGTTGACGGGGTTGCAATTTCGGGTGGGCCGGGGCCGTTTGCGCCCCCCCGCGCCGCCCCCTCCCGCGCCGCCGCTCCCTCCCCCCACCGAGGAGGAGTGGCGGCGGGCGGCGGAGGTGACGGCGGAAGTTTCCGACGGGGCGCTGCGGGAGCTTTTGTTGCGCATTGGGGCGCGGCATTTTGCACGATTGAGATCCCTCCGGAAAGGCGACGCTTCCCCATGAACACCCCTTCATCCTCGCCCCGTCGCCTGTTTTGGGAGCTGGCCCTGGCCTTGGCGGAGCGGGAGTTCAAGGGGCAATATCGCAAATCGCTGCTGGGTCCGGTGTGGGCGGTGGTCCAGCCGTTGGGCTATCTGGCCTTCTTTTTTCTGCTGCGCGGGGTGTTCACCATCGACACGGGGGACACGCCCTACGCCGTCTTCGCCCTGGCGGGGCTGGTTCCCTGGACCTTTTTCGCCAACGCGGTGAGTCGCGGCGGTCCCAGTATCGGCGGCAATGCCAGCCTGCTGAAAAAAATGGCGGTGGTGCGGGAGGTTTTTCCCCTGGCGGCGGTGATGGTCTCGTTGGTGGATTTGGCCGTGGCGCTGCTCTTGCTGATGGCGGCGCTGCTTTGGCTGGGCGGGACGCCCGGATGGGCGTGGCTGTGGCTGGGCCCCCTGGCGGGTCTGACCGCCCTGCTGGCGTTGGGCGTCGCCATGGGGGTGGCGGCGGTGGGAACCTATCGTCGGGATCTGTTGTTCGCCATGCCCTTCCTGCTGCAATTCTGGCTGCTGGCCACGCCGGTGGTCTATCCCCTGGAGCGGGTTCCCGCGGCGTGGCGGGAGTGGTTTGCGTGGAACCCCATGACCGGCATCGTGGAGGGCTTTCGGGCGGTGCTGGTCCACGGCGCGGCCCCGGATCCCTCCTTGCTGGCCCTGTCGGTGGTGGGGACGGCGGTGGTCTGGCTGGTGGCGTGGCCGCTGTTTCGCCTGTTGTCCCAATACTTCGCCGATGTCCTTTGACGGCATCGACGTTTTGAATGGTGGAAATCATTCCGTCAGGATGATTCGCGGCCTGTGACCGGGGAAGCTCCGCGATAGCTGGACGGTAATATCCATTATGTCAATGTGGATTGTGGAGTTCCAGATTTATTGGTTATTATGTATTATTTCAATAGATTAGATACGATTTTCGGGGGAAGTATTGACATCTAATATATTTACGGGTTTTTAAGACGTGTCGGTAGACAATTTTTAGTGTTCTGGAAAAATATCCTTGAGGCTTCTCCCGGATCTCCCTATGCTACGCCGACGATGCGGGGTTCGGTTCCATGTTTTTCCTGGGAATGGAATACCGTGTTTCTCCGAGGGACGAAGTGGGGCGGCTTTCCCATTTTCCGTTCCTATCGGTCCATGATTCTTGCGTTGTACACCTTCATTTAAAAGGAGCGTTGATATGAAAACCGTTGGACGCGTCATGGTGGGCTTGGGGTTGTTGTTGGGCGTGCAGGGAACGGCGCAAGCCGAACCGCCGTTGTTGGACTTCGGGCGGGCCTACGTCTCGTTGGGTTTGGGCCATTCGTGGGCCAATCTGGACGAGTATGAGTCGGCCGGACTGGCCGTGGACGACAAGGATTGGAACTATTCCCTGGGCGTCGGCTATCGTTTCAACCAGTACATCGCCCTGGAAGCGGGATATCTCAATCTCGGTGAGGCTTCCGCAGCGGCTTCGGGGGCCACCACGGGCAACGTCGGCGGCTATCCCTACTCCGCCACGGGGGCGGTGGATATCAAGGCGGAAGTGGATGGGTGGTATCTGGGGCCTCGGGTGAGCTTCAACGTGCTTGACAAGCTGGACGTGGAAGGAACGATTGGGGCCTACTTCTGGAGCGCCGATTACAGTGCTTCCTACACCGGAACCCTGACGTATCGCGGAACGACCCAAGTGGGCGGGGCCAGTATCACCGACTCGGACAGCGGAACCGATGTCTACGCCGGTTTGGGACTGGCCTACAAGTTGAACGATCAGTTCTCGTTGCGCACCGGCTATACCCGCTACAACATCGACGACTTCGATGTGGACACCTTCGGGGTCTCCGTCAGCTACAACTTCGGCAGCATCAAGTAAGACGGCATCATGGCGCGGACCGCCTCCGGAAACGGGGGCGGTCCGTTGGGTTGCGTGGAATGGATGTCTAAGGTGGTTCTACTCGTGGGCGGTTGGGGAACTTGCCCCCGTGTCAGGCGACTTGAACCCGGTAGGGTTGTGAATGCGGTGTGCGAGGTCGGGCGGCGACGGTCGTCTTAATGTGGGCTGTCAATCGTCGAGGGGTGGTTTACGTGGAACCCCATGACCGGCATCGTGGAGGGCTTTCGGGCGGTGCTGGTCCACGGCGTGGCCCCGGTCCCTCCTTGCTGGCCCTGTCGGTGGTGGGGACGGCGGTGGTCTGGCTGGTGGCGTGGCCGTTGTTTCGGGTGTTGTCGCAATATTTCGCCGACGTTCTTGGATGACTGGCACTGGGCTCCGACCGTTCGGGGATAGACTGCAAGACCAAGGTTTCCCGTCTGTCCTGGAACCTCAAGCGGCCATTTTCATGGCCAATATACTATAGTCGTTCCCATTGAGTTATGCAGATCATCCTAAATTCGGCAGTTATGCCGGGATGGGGGGCGGGGTTTGATCAATAT
>JADGAP010000023.1 GCA_015231965.1 Magnetococcales bacterium
GCTTCGTGGAGCCGGGGGAGGAAGCGTCCCAGGTCGGCGAACTGGGGGGGCAGTTCCATGGGGCCGGGGTTGAAGCCGTGGTCCTGGAAGCGATTGACCCGCCGCCCTTCCGCCTCGAAGGCGTTGACGGGAAACTGTTCGTAGCTGCGTCCCCCGGCGTGGGAGACGTGGTAGGCGCAGCCGCCGATGGAGCGTCCGCTCCAGGTGTCGATGACGTCGAAGAGCAGGGGGGAGTGGACGCCGATGGTGGGATGCAACGCCGAGGGGGGTTGCCACGCCCGGTAGCGCACTCCGGCCACGTATCGACCGTTGATTCCGGTGGGGCGCAGCGGGACTCGACGCCCATTGCAGGCCACCAGATAGCGCTCTGGATGGAATCCATCCATCTGGATTTGCAAGCGTTCCAACGAGGAATCGACGAAGCGGGCGGTTCCGCCGCTCGCCACCTCCTCGCCCAGCACCGGCCAGGGTTCCAGGGCCATTCGCAGTTCCATCCGCAGGTCGCCCAGTTGAACCTCGCCATAGTGGGGAAAGCGGAACTCCAGGAAGGGTTCCAGCCACTCCAGGCTGAAGGGATAGCCCGCCCGGGTCAGGTCCGCCGCCACTTCGGCGACGTCGGACCGGACGTAGTGGGGCAACAGGAAGCGGTCGTGGAGCTCGGTTCCCCAGTGTATCAGGCCGCCTTCGAGGGGCGATTTCCAGAACCACGCCAGCAGCGCTCGCACCAGCAGCGCCTGCACCAGGCTCATGCGGGCGTGGGGCGGCATTTCGAAGGCGCGCAGCTCCACCAGGCCCAGCCGTCCGGTGGGACCATCGGGGGAGTAGAGCTTGTCGATGCAAAATTCCGCCCGGTGGGTGTTGCCGGTGAGGTCCACCAGCAGATTGCGCAACAGCCGATCCACCAGCCAGGGCTGGGGAACCTCGCCCGTGGGCATGTGGCGGAAGGCCAACTCCAGTTCGTAGAGGGCATCGTCCCGGGCTTCGTCCACCCGGGGGGCCTGACTGGTGGGGCCGATGAAGAGGGTGGAAAAGAGATACGACAACCCAGGATGGCGCTGCCAATAGGTGATCAGGCTACGCAGCAAGTCGGGGCGGCGCAACATCGGGCTGTCCATCGGCGTGGCCCCGCCGAGAACCACATGGTTGCCTCCGCCGGTTCCAGTGTGTCGCCCGTCGAGCATAAACTTTTCCGTGCCCAGACGGGAGAGTCGGGCCTGTTCGTAAAGTTGGGTGGTGCGCTCCACCAACTCGGCCCAGGAGGCGGAGGGGTGGATGTTGACCTCGATCACCCCGGGATCGGGGGTGACGAGAAAACGGTTCATGCGGGGGTCGTGGGGCGGTTCGTAACCTTCCAGGAGCAGGGGCAGACGCAACGCCTTGGCCGTCTCCTCCACCGCCGCCACCAGTTCGAGGTAGGCCTCCAGGGTGGATTGGGGGGGGAGGAAGAGGTGCAGCGTCCCCTCCCGGGACTGGGCGCAGAGGGCGGTGCGGGGCACCGCCACCCGATAATGGCTCCGTTTGCCCGGCTTGGTCGGCGAAGGGGTGGCGCGTTCATGGGCCGTCTCATACCGTTTCGTCGCCCGGGCGTGGAAATCCCCCAGGGGCGGATGGTCCGCTGCGGAGAAGGGGTCGGTCTGGGGCGGTTCCTTTTCCAGGCACTCCTCCCGGGTCATCTCGGGCAGGGAATCCAGGGGCAGGCGCAACCCCATGGGGGAGTCGCCGGGCAGCAGGTAAAGATGATCCTGGCGCAAGGGCCAGGGGGCGCTGCGCCAGCCTTCGCCGTCGCGGCGCAACGGCAGGATGAATCCGGCGGGATCGTTGAGTCCGCCGCCGCCGGCCAGCAGCTTGGCCAGACGTTTGCGCTCCAGGGGATCCTTCAAATCGTGTTTCAGGGGATCCACATCCACCGGCAGGCGGCTCTCTTGCCAGAGATAGTGGAAGGGATCCTCGTAGGCGGGAAGGATGTACTCGTCCGAGAGCCCCAGGCGGGGGGCCAATTCGGTGAGAAAGCGTTCCGCCTCGCGAAAGCCGTGGCCGTAGCCGGAGACGCCGTCGGCGATGAGCCAGGGGTCGCGCCACACCGGAACGCCGTCGGTGCGCCAGTGGCAGCCCAGCCGCCAGCGGGGCAGGGGTTCGCCGGGATACCATTTGCCCTGACCGAAGTGGAGCATCCCTCCTGGAGCGAAGACGGTTTGCAGCCGCCGGGCCAGATCGTCGGCCTTGCGCCGTTTGTCCTCGCCCAGGGCGGCGATGTTCCATTCGGCTCCGTCCATGTCGTCGATGGAGACGAAGGTTGGTTCGCCGCCCATGGTCAGGCGGACGTCGTGGGCTTGCAGGTCGACGTCGATGGCGCGGCCCAGGGCCTCGATGGTCGCCCACTGGTCTTCGGAGTAGGGTTTGGTGACCCGGGGATCCTCGTGGATTCGGTTCACCTCGTTGGTGTATTCGAACGCCACTTCGCACAGGTCGGTGCATCCTTCCACCGGGGCGGCGCTCTCTGGATCGGGGGCGCAGGCCAGGGGGATGTGCCCTTCTCCGGCAAAGAGTCCGGAGGTGGGGTCCAGTCCGATCCACCCCGCTCCGGGAACGTAAACCTCGGTCCAGGCGTGGAGATCGGTGAAATCGGCGGAGGGGCCGGAGGGGCCGTCGAGGGAGGGAATGTCCGCCGTCAATTGCACCAGATAGCCCGAGACGAAGCGGGCCGCCAGTCCGAGATGGCGCAGGATCTGGGTCAGCAGCCAGGCGCTGTCGCGGCAGGATCCAGAGGATTTATCCAGAGTGGTTTCGCAGCTCTGCACGCCGGGTTCCAGGCGGATGCTGTAACGAATTCGCCGCCACAGCCGCTGATTCAAATCGACCAGGAAATCGTTGATGTTCCGCGGTGCGCGGCTCACTTCGTCCAGGTATTGGCGCAGCAGCGGGCCGCTCTCCCGCACCTCGAGATAGGGGGCCAAATCCTTGCGCAGTCGGGCTTCGTAGGTGAAGGGGAATTTTTCCGCCGACTCCTCGACAAAAAAGTCGAAGGGGTTGATCACCGTCAGATCGGCGACCACGCCCACCTCGATGGAGAGTTCCCGGGTCGGTTCGTTGAAGACCAGCCGGGCCAGATGGTTGCCGAAGGGATCCTGCTGCCAGTTGATGAAGT
Organism: Magnetococcales bacterium; assembly: GCA_015231965.1. GTDB lineage: Bacteria > Pseudomonadota > Magnetococcia > Magnetococcales > JADGAP01 > JADGAP01. The sequence goes on from JADGAP010000023.1 coordinate 3,146, forward strand.
GGTTTTCCGGCGTCACCCGCAGGGAGTAGGCGCGGATGGGGGTGCGGCTATGCACCGCCGGGCGCAACCGGATGACGTGGGGCGAGAGGGTCACCAGCCGGTCGTAACGGTAACGGGTGACATGGTGCAGGGCGACGCGGATGGTCATGGGGCTCTTGGGCCTTTCGCGGGGGCGAAGGGAGGGGCGGGACGCCCAGTCAAACTTTCATTATACCCATTTTGCGGGGTAATGTGTAACGTCCAACCTCCATCAAACCCGATTTCACACCGGACGCCCTCCATGACCGCCTGCTCCGTTCCCTCGTCCCCCCCCGTCCCGCGCCCCGTGCTGCTGGTGGTCGCGGCCCTCATCGCCGATGGGGAGGGGCGGTTTCTCTTGGCGCAACGGCGTCCCGGCGGGCCGCTGGGGCTGACCTGGGAGTTTCCCGGCGGCAAACTCCATCCCGGCGAATCGCCGGAGGCGGCCCTGGTCCGCGAAATGGACGAAGAGTTGGGCGTCGATGTGGAGATTCTCGCCCCCTGGCGTTTCGTCTCCCACCCCTACGAGGCGTTTCATCTGCTGATGACGGTGTTCCACGGCCGCATCGTCGGGGAGCGCCGCCCGATGGCCCGGGAGGTGGCGGACTGGGGATGGTTCCGGGTGGAGGAGATGGCGGACCTGCCCATGCCCCCCGCCGATCTCCCCCTGGTGGCGTGGCTGCGCCAGGATTTTCCTGAATGACGCGCTCGGGCGTTTTGCAAAACGCCGCCGCCCGCTCCTCCACCGCGTCGAGGGCCGCCACCGCCTCTTTCAGGCGACCATAGCGCAAAATCCAGCCGGGGCGACTGCGGGCCTGGGCGGCGACTCGACGCTTGATTTGGCGTGTTGATCGGACTAGACCAAGTCCGGTCCAGTCCAATCCCTTTGCGGAGGTCGTCATGCGGACCATCAATCTTCATGAAGCCAAAACCCACCTCTCCCGCTTTGTGGATCAGGCCGCCGCGGGAGAAGAGATCATCATCGCCCGCGCGGGCAGACCGTGGAGAGCTTCCGTCACCTGCCGGTCTTCGATTCTGATTTCAACCATGGGGGCTCCGTGGTATTCTGCTCTAAAGGTAGCGCGTCGAACGGAGTGCTTCCGTACCCTTCGCCTCGGCGATGATGAGGTCCAGCAGGGGTGCCCCCCTGCGGCGCGCTACCTGAGATCATCATCGCCCGCGCGGGCAGGCCCGTGGCCCGTCTAACCCCCTTGGCCGACTCCTCCCGCTCCCCTCGCACCCTGGGTTTGGGAAAGGGTCAGTTCACCCTCCCGCCCCATTTTGACGCCCTCCACGCCGCCGAAATTCAAGCGATGTTCGAGACGGGGGGATGACGGCGTCGCCTCGGGCCTATTTGACGGAGGAGGGGGTTGTCGTCGTTCCAATTCAAAATAGCGCATGACCCCAAGCGGTGTTGGGGGGATGCAACCAACTTTCCCCCACGAAAACGTCATTCCCGCGAAAGCGGGAATCCAGCCTTTGTCTCTTTGGAACTCCTCGCCCTGCGTCCAGGATGAAATGGACAGACTTTCACTCAAGCGTCGAAAGTCGAGTTGTGGAATGATTCCTACTATCCTAAAGGTTATATTGCACTTTTTTGTTGGTTCGATACTATGGGGGGCTGTTTTGTCGTGGTGATGGGGTATGGCGCATGGAATCAACGGCTGGATTCCCGCTTTCGCGGGAATGACGATCAATTATTGGAATGAGTTCCTCGCTCCCTCAAGTTCCTTGTGTGCAGATTTGAAATGGGATTGCTATAACGGGCGGGCCATGGGGCCATGAACGGAGGAAGGGATTATCTCTCCCATTCCCTTTGCTCCACCGCGTCGAGGGCCGCCACCGCCTCTTCCAGGTGGCCATAGCGCAAAATCCAGCCGGGGCGGGCGCGGGCCAGGGCGGCGACGGCGCGGAAGCCGCGCTCCCCTTGAAGCTCATAGTTGTAGGCGTTGCCGCCCAGGCGGAGCAGGCGCTCCTCGGGGGAGAGGGGGATCCAGGTCAGGGGGGCGTCGGGAATGAATTGAGGGAGGACGATCCAGGCCGGGGGGGCGGCTTCGTGGCGACGATCCACGGCGTTGGTCGGCGGACGGAGATGGGCGACCACTCCCTTGCGGGTTTTGGGGTATTCCGGACCCAGGGTCGCGGTGGGGGCGAAGGCGCGGAGGACGCCGATGGAGGCGTTTTTCAGGGCGATGGGGCGCACCGCCGGATGGAGCAGACCGGTTTCCGGGCGAAGCAGGCCGAACTCGTCGGAGAGCAGTCGCCAGCCGCCGGAGGAGAGGGCCAGGGCCGCCGCCAGGGTGCTTTTGCCGCTGCCGGGCTCGCCGGGGAGCAGCAACGCCTTGCCCCCCCGTTCCAGCACGGCGGCGTGCAAAATCAAAAAATGGTGGGCGCGGGAGGCGATGGTAAAATTGAATCCCCATTCAAAGAGGGGCAGGGCGTGGTCCAGGGGAAAGGGATGAAAGGGAGAGGGGCCATCCAACGCAAAATGGACTCTGGGTCGCAGCCAGCGCCGCCATCCGCCGTCCTGGCGCAGGGTGAGGTGACAGAGGGGGGGGGCGTTCCAGGGGGGGAGTTGCAGGGGATAATCGGCGTAGAGGTGACGCAACGCCTCCGCCAAACCGGGGGCGTCGGAGCGCACCTGAAGGGCGACGGCACCGATGTCCCAGCGCAGCCCCTCGCGGCGCAGGCGGCGGGCGGCCTCGCCGGGGGTCAGATCAGACCAGCGCACGGCGCGGGCCAGTGGGCGGGGACGATCAATCCCTCCTCGTCGAGATGGCGCAACACCGCCTCCAGCACGGGGCGGACCCGTGGGGCCTCCTCGACCAGCTCCAGGCGGAAGAGGAGTTCTTCCAGGGTGGAGGGGGATTGGGCCAGTTCTTCCAGCACCGCCAGACCGATGGGGTTGAGCAGATGGGTCAAGCCGGTTCCCGGATGGTGGACCGCGACCCGTTCGCCCAGCAGTTCCATGGGCAGGGTATCGCCCCAGGGGTTGCGCCAGGAGAGGGAAAGAAGGGGGTCATCCGCCATACCCCGTCCCCTCGAAGGATCCCCAGCAGGATTTGGTGACGGCGTAATAGCCCCCTGCGTTGTCCGGCGTCGAATTCGACCCGGAGGATCCACCATAGTTGGGGGCCGAGGCGCGCAGACCGCTGGAGTCCACGTAGATGGCGCAATAGACATCGCCATCCGTGGTGGTATTGCCGTTGATGTCGTCCCCTCCCCCGCCGAAGTGGCTGGAGGTTTCAAGCACCATCATGTAGTTGTTGGCGTTGATGGCGGCCAGGGCGGTGTCGGGGGCGCAACGGGGGCCGTCCATGCCGACGAAGGTGGGGTATCCCGCCGTGGTGATGCAGCGGGTGGCGTCGCTGCGCAAGGCCGCCTCGGCGCCGCTGCGCAGGGTCAACACCACGGGAGCCGCTGCGGCCAGGGCCTTGAGCAAGCGCCGCCGCCGGGGAGAGGGGGGGGGCTCCTCCCCGGGGCGGACCGGCATCTCGCTGGAATCGTTCGCCATCACCGCAGCTCCCGCCGCCTGGGCCTGTTGCGCCGCCATCTTCCGTGGAAAGGGCCTCCGGGGCGCGGAGGGAGGCACGGACTCTCGTTCGGCTTATGCCATCGTATCGGCGTGGGGCGAAAAAACTTGAGCCGCCGCAGAGCGATGGTTACTTGAGGTCCAACACGTCGCGCATGTCGAAGAGTCCCGGCCCCTGCCCCGCCAGCCAGAGCGCCGCCCGCACCGCGCCCCGGGCGAAGGTCATGCGGCTGCTGGCTTTGTGGGTGATTTCCAGCCGCTCGCCGTCGCCGGCGTAGAGGACGGTGTGGTCGCCCACCACGTCGCCGCCCCGCACCGTGGCGAAGCCGATGGTCTTGCGATCCCGGGGGCCGGTGAGCCCTTGGCGACCGTAAATCGCCACCTCCTTGAGGTTGCGTTGCAGGGCTTCCGCCGCCGCCTCGCCCAGTCGGAGGGCGGTTCCGGAGGGGGCGTCCACCTTGTGGCGATGGTGGGCCTCGATGATTTCGATGTCCACCTCCTCCCCCAAGGCCTTGGCGGCTTGCGCCACCAGTTGGATCATGACGTTGACCCCGACGCTGAAGTTGGGGGCCATGACGATGGGGATGCGTCCGGAGGCTTCGGCGATGCGACGTTTGCCGGTCTCGTCCAGGCCGGTGGTTCCGATGACCATCCGCGCCCCGCGGCTTTCGGCCAGGGCGACGTGGGCCAGGGTGGCGGCGGGGGCGGTGAAGTCGATGACCACGTCGCAGCCGCCGAAGGCCGCCTCTCCGCCCTCGCCGAGCAGGACGCCGGAGGGTCCGACCCCCGCCAACTCTCCCGCATCCCGGCCCAGGAATTCGCTGCCGGGGCGATCCCAGGCGGCGGTCAGTTGCACCTCCTCCCGCTCCATCACGGCTTGGACCAACATGCGACCCATCCGTCCGGCGGCCCCGGCGATTCCGATGCAGACTCTGCTCATGTTCTTGTCTTTCCTCGTTGTTCCAGCAGGGCGTTCAGCTCTTTCATCCCCCCGTCGATGCGCGCCGCGCAGGCCGGAGCGGCGACGTCGATCCCCGCTGCGTGGCGTCGCCCCACGATCCAATGGATCACGTCTTTCGCCAGCCAGTCGTCGGGGGGGTCGTATTGGCGCAGGTCCAGAGGGCTGGGAAGGAAAGCGTCGCCGATTTCAAAGTAAAATTTTTTCCCGAAGAGTTCAAATCGTTCGCCATGGGAAATCTTCCGCCTCGCCGCCGTCGCCCACGCCCTATCCCCCTAGACTAGGGAAAAACCACGCGCCGGGAAAGGGCGGCTCGTCTTCCCTTTTCGGAAGGGACGGGTTCAAGACGTCGCCTGGGGCGGTGGTTGTGGGGGAAGCGGGGGAACGCCAATTTCCCTACGTCCTTCGACCATGCGCGGCGGAGGCGGCGGAGGTGGCGGCGCGGCTGACTGCGGCGGCAGTGTTTTCGGTTGGTCGGACGGGGTTCCTCCTGTCATCGCGACGGGGGGATCGACCGAGATTTCCACGGGTTTGAGTCCCCCGGAAAAAGTGGCCGACCTTCGATCGACGGACCTGACAACCGACTGATTTCGCGATGAACGCCCATGCCGATCCATGGTAGACCTTTGACTTTTTTCGGGGGACTCATAACGAATACCTTACTGAATTCGGACGGAACAGTGGGTCGAGCGAACTGTTGAATATCTTTCTGGCGCCGGGTATGCTGCGCCGTCTCGTGGACGAACGTTCGGTTGATGGAACGACCGCCCGCGAACCCGGGCCCCTCCGGGGAAGTCCGCCCTAACGAAGCCAGGAGCAACCCATGCCCCACAATCGCAACCGAATGATCTTTTTTATCGGCGCGCTGGCCCTGCTGACCCTTGCCGCCATCGTCCTGCTGCCCGCCTCCGTCCCCTCCCTCGCCCCGACGGGAAGCTACCAACCCAACGAATCGCCCATGATTTTCGGCGCTCCCCTGGATTTCATCCTGTTCGCCGTCACCTTGCTGGGGGTGGCGGTTTTTCACCACAACACCTTGCAGGTGGCCCTGGGCGGGTTGGGGACCATCCTCCTCTACAAGGTGCTGTTCATTGGCTTCAAGTTCGGGCCGGGGGTGGGAGGGCTGATCGGACATTTGGGTCACGAGTGGGTGATCCTCTCCAACCTGCTGCTGCTGCTGGTGGGTTTCGCCCTGCTCTCCGACCATTTTGAAAAGAGCCATGTGCCGGAGCTGCTGCCCAAATATCTCTCCGCCGGGTGGCAGGGCTCCTTCGCCCTGCTGGTGATGATCTTCATCCTCTCCAGCTTTTTGGACAACATCGCCGCCGCCATCATCGGCGGGACCATCGCCAGCATCGTCTTCGACAAGCGGGTTCACATCGGCTATCTGGCGGCCATCGTCGCCGCCTCCAACGCCGGGGGGGCGGGCAGCGTGGTGGGCGACACCACCACCACCATGATGTGGATCGCCGGGGTCAGTCCCATCCAGGTTTTTCCCGCCTACGTCGCCTCCGTGGTCGCCCTTTTCATCTTCGGCATTCCCGCCGCCATTCAGCAACACAAGCATCAGCCCCTCGTCCCCTCCGCCTCCGAGGCGTTGCACATCGACGTGGCGCGGTTGGGCATCGTCTTTTTCATCCTGGGGCTGGCCATCGTCGCCAACATTCTGGCCAATGTGGTCTTCGTCGGATTGGCGGACCATGTCCCGGTGCTGGGTGCCGCCGTCTGGACCGCCCTGCTGGTCACCGCCCCGTTGCGCCGCCCCAACTGGGGGCTGCTGCCGGAAACCCTCAAGGGCAGCATCTTCCTGCTGGCCCTGGTGACCTGCGCCTCCCTGATGCCGGTGGAAAAACTCCCCGCCGCCTCCTGGCAGTCGGCCTTCACCCTGGGATTCGTCTCCTCGGTCTTCGACAACATCCCGCTGACCGCCCTGGCCATCTCCCAGGGGGGCTACGACTGGGCGATGCTGGCCTACGCCGTCGGTTTCGGCGGTTCCATGATCTGGTTCGGCTCCTCCGCCGGGGTGGCGATCAGCAACATCTTCCCCGAGGCCAAATCGGTGGGAGCGTGGGTCAAGAATGGATGGTACATCGTCGCGGCCTACGTCATCGGCTTTTTCGTGATGCTGGCCCTGGTGGGCTGGAATCCCAGCGAGAAAAGGGCGGTCCAGCCCGCCCAGCCCGCCGCCCACGCCGCCCCATCGGCCCAGGGGCATTAATCCCGGATTGTCCCTTAGAAATGAAAAGTGCTTTTGGGAGCAGAAAAAGGTGAAGGGGGGTATTGGGGGGACAGTTCCCTGTCCCCCCAAGGTCTTGATTTTGACTTTGTTTTTCAGGCGCGCTTTCAAGTGAAGCCAAGGCGCTTTTTGCATTGGCGCAGCGCGCCCAAGCGTGATTCGGGCCATCCATGGCCCTCTCCCTGCGGGCTGGCTTCGCCAGTCCGATTGTGCTTTCCTGCACAATCGTCGCCGCAGGCGACCAGATTTTCGCGAAACCCTATTTTTCTGTCAGGAGGAGTCCCGATGGCTGTGATGGCGTTCGACACGCTGAAATATTTCAAACGACTGAGGGCGGCAGGCGTTCCACCACAACAGGCCGAGGTTTTGGTGGAAGGCATGGCCGAAGCCCTGGAGGGGTATTTCGCCGCCTCGAAGGAGCGCCCCTTCACAAGGGCGGAGGAACAACGTCACGCCGACCGCCCCAGCCCATGAGGGGGGCGAGGCTGGCCATCGCCAAGGGGGGGGCCGGTCGGGGTGTTATAGTAGTTCCAATTCAAAATGGCGCATGACCCCAAGGTGTTGGGGGGATGCAACCAACTTATCCCCCACGAAAACGTCATTCCCGCGAAAGCGGGAATCCAGCCTTTGTGTCTTTGGAACTCCAGTCTTGCGTCCAAGATGAAATGGACAGACTTTCATTCAAGCGTCGAAAGTCAATCCATGGAATGGATCGAACTAATCGTTTGATTGTATTGTGCTTCCTAGAACTGCCAGGTACTATGGGGGACTATTTTGTCGTGGTGATGGGGTAAGGCGCATGGAATCAACGGCTGGATTCCCGCTTTCGCGGGAATGACGGTTTATTTTTTGGAATGAGTTCCTTGCTCCCTCAATCTCAGGGTGCGCCAATCTCAAATGGAACGACTATAGTCGTCATCCTCCGCCTTGCTGCTAGGTGAGAGGTGTCAGATATTTCTATTACTTTTTTTTGATTCGGAATTGTTCTAACCCGTCAGTTCCTGCATCTCCCATGTCAATAACTTCAGGTCCAGGTTCAGGTCCGATCTCCTCATCATAATAACAAGATTCCGCAGCTAAGTAATCTAGGTCAATTTGTTGGGCCTGTTCGAGTTCCAACTCCGTCCGCAAACCTACTACCCAAAGAAATTGTAACCCGAAGGCTGTAAAACAAACTAATCTTTCAATGGGTTCTCCTGTGGCTGTGAAGATCATTCTGGAAAGATTTTCATGTTCGTAACGCACCTGTCTTACGTTAAGACTTAGTGCCGAGTATCTGAGATTACCGGTAAAATCTAAATACTCAATCAAGCCGAGGCGTAATAAATTGTCGTGCATCTCGCGGTCGTTTTTATTGAGGACGACTCTCGTCAGTGCTAATTCATTGGTTAATAGGAATGAGTTCAACTTATTGAGCATCTTGGCTTCCTGCGATGTTAACTGCTGAATAATCTCTACGAAAGCGGGATGCGCATTCTCCGCGACCCGCCCATCCATCGCCGTCTTTAGAAGATTCAGATACATCTCCTTGAGGTTTGGCTCTTCGTGGGCGTAGGCCAACCCTTGCAGCGCCGGACCGGCGATGGAGGGTTTGGGCGGAATGAGGGATTCGGGGGGGATGTCGGCGGTCTTGTCGGCGATTTCTTGCGGGAAGACCTGCTCGAAATAAACCTTGGCTTTTTGGTAGGCGAAATTGACGGCGGCCAGGGGGAGCAGGCAGACGTTGATCGTCTCGGTGAGGGTCACGGCGGCTTGGCCCAAATTTTTCCCCGCCTGCCTGACCTCGGGAGCCTCTCCCGCCGCCTTGAGCAGATCGCCGACCAGGGCGACCCCCTCCCGCGCCTCTTTCATCGCCTCGCTCATGGTCCCTACCCCTTTCTGGTGGCCCCGTAGCGCCGGACGCCCTCGAAGATGGCCCCGGCGATGGCGTCCTGATGTTTGTCCTGGCGCAGCAGGGCCTCTTCCTCGGCGTTGGTGAGGAAGGCCATCTCCACCAGCACGGAGGGCATGTCGGGGGCCTTGAGGACCATGAATCCGGCGGGGATCACCTCGTCGTATTTGATGCGGGTGATGTTATCCAGGGATTGGAGGAGGGTGTCCCCCAGCTTGATCGCCTCCTTGAGGGAGTGTTGCTGGGAGAGGTCCATCAGGATGCCCTTGACCTCGGGATCCGGCACATCCCCCAGATCGATGCCGCCCAGCAGATGGGCCTCGTCGTTCTGCTGCTTGACCAGCTCGTTGATCGCCCTGTTGAGGGAGGGCTTGCCCCGCTCCGACAGGCAATAGACCGAGGCCCCCCGGGCGGAACGGTCGGGGAAGGCGTCGGCGTGGAGGCTGATGAAGAGATCCGGCTGATGCTTGCGGGCCACGTAGACCCGTTTTTTCAGGGCGACGTAATAGTCGTCGTTGCGGGTCAGGTGGGCGGAAAATCCGGGCTGGGCGTTGATCAGCTTGTGCAGCTTGCGCCCCACCGTCAGGTTGACATCCTTCTCCCGGGTGCCCAACTCCCCCACCGCGCCGGGATCGTACCCCCCGTGGCCGGGATCGATGGCCACCACCAGCCCGCCCTTGCGCCGTTGTTCCCGGGCCGGGGAGCGGGGCTTGGCCTCCTTCTCCTTGAGATCCTTATCCTTCACGCTCTCCTTGCCGCCGCCCTTGTTCTCCTTGGCGACGGTTTTCTCCTCGTCGTCGCTCTCATCGTCCTCGGCCCCCTTGCGAAAAAGATCGATGACCAGCCGCGGCCCCTTTTTCAGTTGGGGATCGGCCTTGAGAATGAACGAGCGGGGGCGCACCTCCTCCTTCAGCTCGAACACCACCCGCACGGCGGAGCTGTTGGGGACCAGTCCGGCGGTGGCCTTGCCCACCACCTTGTCGGAAAATTTGAGCCGGGAATCGTTGGGATCCAACAAAATGTCCTGGATTTCCAACACCACCCGGTGGGGATTTTTCAGGGTGACGAGGGTGTGCTTGACCGGATGGTCCAGATCGAAGACCACCCGGGTGTGGTCGGGGGCGGTCCAGGGGCGGAGGTCCAGCACCCGGGCCTTGACCGCCGCCAGCAGGGGATGAACGGGAAGAATCAGCCCCGAGGCAGCCAGGGCCATGGCTTTGAGCAGCGTGCGGCGTTCCATCTCGAATGGTTCTTCCCTACAATGAGTCTGACAGGAGTTCGCTCCGGGGAGACCCCGGCGCGGCGACTTTACATAATGATCCTCATTCGCTGTTTTTTCAACCCGGTTGACAGGATGCCGTCATGAGCGACGCCGATCCGGCGGAGATCGCCAAATTCGAGGCCATGGCCCATGAGTGGTGGGATCCCCATGGCAAGTTCAAGCCGTTGCACCGGCTCAACCCGTTGCGCACCCGCTACATTCGCGAACGGATGGAACCCCTCAAGAAAGGGGCGGGCGCGGCGGGGCTGGAGGTGCTGGACATCGGCTGCGGCGGGGGTCTGCTCTCCGAGTCGCTGGCCGAGAGCGGGGTTCGGGTGATGGGCATCGACCGCTCGGAGAAGACCATCGGGGCGGCCAAGGCCCATCAGGCGGAGAGCGGCTCCGACGTGGACTATCGGGTCTGCGCCACCGGCGATCTGCTGGCCGAGCGTCCCGCCTCCTTCGACGTGGTGCTGGCCATGGAGGTGCTGGAGCATGTTCCCGATCCCCGGGATTTTCTCCGGGAGTGCGCCGGGCTGCTCAAGCCGGGGGGGCGGCTCTTCTTCTCCACCCTCAACCGCACCTGGCAGGCGTGGTTGATGGCCATCGTGGGGGCGGAGTACGTCTTGCGCTGGCTGCCCCGGGGCACCCACGACCACGACAAGTTCATCAAGCCCGGCGAGTTGTGCGATTGGGTGCGCTACGCGGGCCTCACTCCTCGGGATGTTTCCGGCATGACCTACCATCCCGGGCGGGATGATTGGACCCTGAGTCGTAACGTCAGCGTCAACTATTTGGGATTCGGCGAAAAGCTGGATGGATGAAACCTGGAGGAAATTCGCCGCCTGAGAGACCACTCCCCGCCCGCATCGCGCGTATCTTTCCATAACATGATGAAGCATATGGAGAAATGTGACTGCGGGTCCAGGGGGATCATCCCCCTGGCGGGTCCAGGGCAGAGCCCTGGGGTTTTGACTCTTGCTTTTGCATTTGTTTTTGATCTCTTGGCGCGCTTTCAAGTGAAGCGAATGCGCTTTTCAGCATTCGCGCAGCGCGCCCAATCGTCGCCGTAGGCGACCCGATTTTCGCGGAACTATACCCCTTTAGTTTATGATATGCCGCACTATGTGAACACATGAGTTATTGCCGATCCTTCGGGAATCGTGGCAGCGTCGGACGATCTCCGCCGCCACCGCCCGAGGGATTTGGCCGATGAAACCTTCCCGCCTCCTCACGCCTCTTCGCTTCCCCCATCGGGTGACTCCATGACTGGAAGGTTTTCCCAATCTTCCCAGTAGATGACTCCTTATCGCCCCCTGTCAACCGCCGGATCCAGGATCAATCGTCAGGACGCCCCCGTCCTTGACGTTATCTTGATTTTTCCCCGCCCACATTATGGCCCATTTTGATCTGCAATTTCCTAGAATTCCGACCATGAAACATCCCACATCTGGAAGGAGTCGCCATGGAGCTGATCTGTCTCGTCCTGGCCGTCGGCTTTTTCGCCGCGTCGGCTGCTCTTGTCCCCCCGATCGACCGGTTGCGGAGGCGTTGATGTCCCTTCTTTACCTTATCGGAACGGTCTTGGCGGCCATCGTCTTCCTTTATCTGGGGGTGGTCCTGTTCCAGCCGGAGAAATTTTCATGAAGAACGTGTTGGGCATCCTCTCCTGGAAGACCATGCCATGACCGCCAACGGATATCTTCAGATCGCGCTCTACGTGTCGGCCTTGCTGCTGCTGGCCTGGCCCCTGGGGCTGTACATGGCCCGGATTTATGATCACCAACTCCCTGTCGGGGTGCGATGGCTTGCGCCGGTCGAACGGGGGATTTACCGCCTGTGCGGCATTCGTCCCGAATACGGCATGTCCTGGACCCGCTACGCCTTCGCGCTGTTGATGTTCAATCTGTTGGGGCTGCTGGCGGTGTACGTTTTGCAGCAGGTGCAGGCTTGGCTGCCGCTCAATCCCCAGGGACTGGCCAACGTGTCGCCGGATTCGGCCTTCAACACCGCCGTCAGTTTCGCCAGCAACACCAACTGGCAGGGCTACGGCGGCGAAACCACGATGTCCTATCTGACCCAGATGCTGGGGCTGACGGTGCAAAACTTCGTCTCGGCGGCCTCCGGCATGGCAGTGCTGGTCGCCTTGATGCGCGGCTTCACCCGTCGGGAGAGCCAACACGTCGGCAACTTTTGGACCGACATGACGCGCTCCACCCTTTACATCCTGCTGCCCTTGAGTTTGATCCTGTCCCTGATGCTGGTCGGTCAGGGGGTGGTGCAAAGCTTCGAGCCTTATCGCACCGTCCAGCTCGTCCAACCCGTGGAGTTCGACCAGCCGGTCTTGAACCCCGACGGTCAACCCCTCCAGGACGCCGCCGGTCAACCCGTCCGCGAAAAGAAAATCGCAACCGAGCAGCTCATCGCCCTGGGACCGGCGGCCTCCCAGGTGGCGATCAAGCAACTGGGGACCAACGGCGGCGGATTCTTCAACGTCAATTCCGCCCATCCCCTGGAGAACCCCACGCCGCTCTCCAATTGGCTGGAGATGCTCTCCATCCTGCTGATCCCGGCGGCCCTCTGCTTCACCTTCGGGCGTTTCGTGAAGGATGACCGACAGGGGGTGGCGATCCTGGCGGCCATGACCATCGTCTTCGTGGCGCTGCTGGCCCTGTGCGTGGGGGCGGAGCAGTCCGGCAATCCCCTGTTCCAGCGTTTGGGCCTGGACACGGCGGCCTCCGATCAGGCCCCCGGCGGCAACATGGAGGGCAAGGAGACGCGCTTCGGCATCGTCAATTCGGCGCTCTGGGCCACGGCCACCACCGCCGCTTCCAACGGTTCGGTCAACGCCATGCACGACTCCTTCACCCCCCTTGGAGGATTGGCCCCGATGTGGCTGATACAACTGGGCGAGGTGATCTTCGGTGGGGTGGGATCGGGGCTGTACGGCATGATCGTCTTCGCCCTGGTGGGGGTCTTCGTCTCCGGCTTGATGATCGGGCGCACCCCCGAATATCTCGGGAAAAAGGTGGAGGCCTTTGAAATGAAAATGGCCTCCACGGCCATCCTGATCCCCTGCCTGGCGGTGCTGTTGGGAACCGCCCTGGCGGTGGTGAGCGAGGCGGGCCGGGCCGGGGTCGCCAATCCGGGGGTCCACGGCTTTTCGGAGATCCTCTACGCCTTTTCCTCGGCGGGGAACAACAACGGCAGCGCCTTCGCGGGATTGTCGGCCAACACCCCCTTCTACAACCTCCTGTTGGCTATGGCCATGCTGTTGGCGCGTTATGGGGTCATCCTGCCGGTGCTGGCCATCGCCGGATCGTTGGCGGCCAAGAAGAGCATCCCGCCTTCCGCCGGAACCCTGCCCACCCACACCCCGTTGTTCGTGGCCTTGCTGATCGGGACGGTGATCGTGGTCGGCGCCCTGACCTTTCTCCCAGCGCTGGCCCTGGGCCCCATCGTGGAACACGTTCAGATGATCACCGGCCATTGACGGGAGACGCACCCATGCACAAGCAGACCTCACTTCTGGATCGCGCTCTCCTGCGAGAGGCCATCCTCGACTCTTTCAAGCGGCTTTCCCCCCGCTACCAGATCAAGAACCCGGTGATGTTCGTGGTCTGGCTGGGCTCCGTGCTGACCAGCGGATTGTTCCTCCAGGCCCTGGCGGGGCAGGGAGAGGCCCCCGCCGGATTCATCCTGGCCATCACCCTGTGGTTGTGGTTTACCGTGCTGTTCGCCAACTTCGCCGAGGCGGTGGCGGAAGGTCGGGGCAAGGCCCAGGCCGCAGCGCTCAAAGGGTTGCGCAAGACCGTCCAGGCGAAAAAACTCCGGGATCCCCGCCCCGACGCCCCCTGGGAGAGCGTTCCTTCCGAAGAGTTGCGCCGGGGGGATGTGGTGCTGGTCAGCGTCGGCGACATCCTTCCCGGCGACGGCGAGGTGATCGAGGGGGTGGCCTCGGTGGACGAATCGGCCATCACCGGCGAATCCGCCCCGGTGATCCGGGAGTCGGGCGGCGACTTTTCCGCCGTCACCGGCGGCACGCGGGTGCTTTCCGACTGGCTGGTGGTGCGCATCACGGTCAATCCCGGCGAAACTTTTCTCGACCGCATGATCGGCATGGTCGAGGGGGCCAAGCGGCAGAAGACCCCCAACGAAATCGCCCTGACCATCCTGCTGGTGATGCTGACCCTGGTCTTTCTGCTGGCCACGGTCACGTTGCTGCCCTTTTCGCTCTACGGCGTCGCAAGCTCCGGGGCCGGGGCGCCGGTGACGGTGACGGTGTTGACGGCGCTGCTGGTCTGCCTGATTCCCACCACGATCGGCGGATTGCTTTCGGCCATCGGCGTGGCGGGCATGAGCCGGATGATGGAAAAGAACGTGCTGGCCACCTCCGGCAAGGCGGTGGAGGCGGCGGGCGACGTGGACGTGCTGCTGCTGGACAAGACCGGCACGATTACCCTGGGCAACCGGCAGGCCGCGGCTTTTGTTCCGGCGGCGGGGGTCAACGCCCTGGAGTTGTCCCAGGCGGCCTTGATGGCCTCGCTGGCCGACGAAACCCCGGAAGGACGCTCCATCGTCACCCTGGCCAAGGATCTCCGGCATCTCCGGGGGCGGGACATTCACGCCGACGGGGCGACCTTCGTCCATTTCACCGCCCAGACCCGCATGAGCGGCATCGACTGGCAGGGAAGATCCATCCGCAAGGGGGCGGCGGAGGCGGTTCGGCGCCACGTGGAGTCGCTGGGCGGAACCTGGTCCCCGGCCCTGCAACAGAGTGTGGACGACATCGCCCGCCGGGGTTCGACGCCGCTGGTGGTGGCCGAAGACAACCGGGCGCTGGGGGTGGTGGAGCTGAAAGACATCATCAAGGGGGGGATCAAGGAGCGGTTTGCCGAACTGCGGCGCATGGGCATCCAGACGGTGATGATCACCGGCGACAACCGCCTGACCGCCGCCGCCATCGCCGCCGAGGCCGGGGTGGACGATTTTCTCGCCGAAGCCACCCCCGAGGCCAAGCTCCAATTGATCCGGCGCTACCAGGAAGAGGGGCGCCTGGTGGCCATGACCGGCGACGGCACCAACGACGCCCCGGCCCTGGCCCAGGCCGATGTGGCGGTGGCCATGAACTCCGGAACCCAGGCGGCCAAGGAGGCGGGCAACATGGTGGACCTGGACTCCAACCCCACCAAGCTCATCGAAGTGGTGGAGACCGGCAAGCAGATGTTGATGACCCGGGGGGCCTTGACCACTTTTTCCATTGCCAACGACGTGGCCAAGTATTTCGCCATCATCCCGGCGGCCTTCGCCGCCACCTATCCGGCTTTGGACGTCTTCAACGTCATGGGGCTGGCCACCCCGGCCTCGGCCATCCTGTCGGCGGTGATCTTCAACGCCCTGATCATCATCGCCCTGATCCCCCTAGCCCTGAAGGGGGTTCCCTACCGGGCGGTGGGGGCCGCCGCCCTGCTGCGGCGCAATCTGCTGATCTACGGCGTGGGCGGATTGATCGTCCCTTTCATCGGCATCAAGGCCATCGACCTGCTGTTGGTCGCCTTCCATCTGGCGTGAGGAAATGACATGATCAAGGAACTCAAACCCGCGCTGTTGATGTTGCTCGTCATGACGGTGCTGACCGGCGGAGCGTATCCAGCGCTGGTCACGGGGCTGGCGCAGCTTCTCTTTCCCGACCAGGTGGGCGGCAGTCTGTTGAAGGTCCAGGGCAAGACGGTCGGTTCGGCCCTGGTGGGACAACCCTTCTCCGACCCGCGTTATTTCTGGGGTCGCCCTTCGGCCACCTCCCCCATGCCCTACCATGCCGCCGCGTCCAGCGGCTCCAATCAAGGCCCCCTCAATCCGGCCCTGGAAGAGGCGGTCAAGCAGCGTATCGCCCTGTTCAAGGGGAGTGATCCGCAACAGACGGCGCCCATCCCGGTGGAGCTGGTCACCGCCTCGGCCAGCGGACTCGATCCCCATATCAGCCCGGCGGCGGCGGCGTGGCAGCTCCCCCGGGTGGCCAGGGCGCGGGGTCTGTCCGAGCGGGCGGTGGCCAACCTGGTGGCGCGGCATACCGAAGAGCGCACCTTCGGGGTGCTGGGCGAACCCCGGGTCAACGTGCTGGCCCTCAACCTGGCTTTGGAACAACATGAACTCACGCCATGAACCATGATGCCGACCGTCCCGACCCCGACACCCTGTTGGCCAGGCTCGAAAACGAGGCGGCCCAGGCGCGCCGGGGCAAGCTGAAGATCTTTTTCGGGGCCTGTCCCGGCGTGGGGAAAACCTTCGCCATGCTCACCGCCGCGCAGGGGTTGCGACAGCAGGGACAGGAGGTCATGGTCGGAGTGGCGGAAACCCATGGACGGGCGGAAACCGCCGCCCTGCTGGAGGGGTTGACCATCCTGCCCCGCCGGGGCATCGACTACAAGGGCCACCGGCTGGAGGAGTTCGACCTGGACGCCGCCCTGGCCCGTCGTCCCGCCCTGATCCTGATAGACGAACTGGCCCATTCCAACGCCCCGGGATCGCGCCATCCCAAACGCTGGCAGGACATCGAGGAATTGCTGTCCGCTGGCATCGACGTGAACACCACGGTCAATGTGCAGCATGTGGAAAGCCTCAACGACGTGGTGGGGCAGATCACCGGCGTGCGCGTCTGGGAGCGGGTGCCCGATCACGTCATCGACCAGGCGGACGAGATGGTGCTGGTGGACCTGCCGCCGGAAGAGCTGATGCATCGCCTGCGGGAGGGCAAGGTTTACCTCCCCCAGCAGGCGGAACGGGCGGTGGAGCATTTCTTCCGCAAAGGCAACCTGCTGGCGCTGCGGGAACTGGCCCTGCGCCGCACCGCTGACCGGGTGGACGGCGACGTGCGCGCCTGGCGGCGGGAAACCTCCACCTCCACCGTTTGGCCGATCCGCGAGACGGTGCTGGTCTGCGTGGGGCCGGGACCGGACAGCGAAAAGCTGGTGCGCCGCGCCGCCCGCCGCTCCAATCAGACCGGCGCGCCGTGGCACGCCCTGGCCATCGAAACGCCGTTCATGCAGTCCCTGCCCGACAAGGCGCGCGCCCGCGTGCTGGACATGCTGAAACTGGCCCGGGAGTTGGGGGCGCAAACCGCCAGCATCGCCGCCCCGGATGCGGCGGAGGCCGCCATCGGCTACGCCCGCGAGCATAATCTGGGGGCCCTGCTGGTGGGACGGGACCGCTACCGGCGACTGCCCTGGCAGCATGGATTCGCCGAAAGACTCGGTCGCCTGGCCCCGGACCTGGAGCTGCTCCAGATCGCCCGGGAGGACGAGGACCGGCCGGAGGGCCCAACCCCTGCCCCATCCAGACCGCTTACCGTCCCCTCCTGGCGGCCCATCGGGGAGGCTGCCCTCACGGTCGGCCTGGTCACGGCTCTCAGCGCACCGCTGCACGACGTACTCGATCGGGCCAATATCGTCATGATCTTCCTGTTGGCGGTGGTGTTCATCGCCATCCGTTCGGGAAAGCAGGCGGCGATCATTGGCGCATTCCTGTCCGTGGCCTGTTTCGATTTCTTCTATGTGCCGCCCCGCTTCACCTTCGCGGTCCACGATGCGCAATACCTGGTGACGTTCGCGGTCATGCTGACCGTGGCCCTGGTGGTGGGGCCGTTGACCGCCGATTTGCGCTTCCAGGCCGCTGCCGCCAGAAAACGCGAGCAGCGCCTGCGGGCGTTGTACGAGATGGCGCGGGATCTCTCCAGCGCCCTGAGCGTGGAGCAGATCGTCGAGATCTGCCGAAATTTCTTCCAGCGAGGGTTCAACGCTCCGGTGGCGGTCTTTCTTCCGGGGAAGGGGGGGCGAGTGGCGCTGGCCGAGGGGTCCACCCCCCTGCCGGAAGTGGACGATGGCATCGCCCAATGGAGTCACGACCACGGACAGAACGCCGGGACGGGAACGGATACCCTGCCCTCGTCCCAGGCCCTCTACGTCCCGCTCAAGGCCCCCTCACGGCGCTGCGGGGTGTTGGCCATCGCGCCCGAAGGCGCCTCGTGGGAACTTCCGCCGGACCAGCAGCAGTTGCTGGACACCAGCGCCACCCTCACCGCCATCGCCCTGGAGCGGGTGCATTACGTCACCCTGACCCGAGACGCCCAGGTGGACATGGAATCGGAGCGCTTGCGCAATTCCCTGCTGTCCGCCATCTCCCACGATCTGCGCACCCCCCTGACGGTGATCTCCGGCCTGGCCGAGGCGATGCTCATGGCCTCGCCTCCCTTGGCCGAACCCCATGCCGGTCTGGCGCAGGCGATACGCGATCAGGTGGCCCGCACCACGTCCATGGTCGTCAATCTTCTGGAGATGGCCCGCATGCAGATGGGACAAGTGACCCTGCAGCGGGAATGGCAGACCCTGGAAGAGGTGGTCGGGCTGTCCATGGAGCAATGCGCGCCCTTGCTGAGCGGTCACGCCATACGCATCGATCTGCCCGGCGATCTTCCCTTGATCGAGATCGACACCCGACTCATGGAGCGGGTGTTCAACAATCTGCTGGAGAACGCCGCCCGCCATACCCCCTCGGGCAGCGCCATTGCCATCACCGCCAGGGTTGCCGGAGCCTTTGCGGAAATCATAGTGGAAGACGACGGTCCCGGTTTTCCACCCGGCATGGAGAAAAAGCTGTTCGACAAATTCACGCGGGGTAAAATGGAAAGATCTGATTCCGGCTTCGGACTGGGACTGACCATCGTGCGCTCCATCCTGGAAGCCCACGGCGGAACGATTCGCGCCGAAAACCGTTCGGAAGGAGGCGCGCGGTTTACGATGCTCCTGCCTTTGGGCCATCCTCCCACACTACAGGAAGAACTCGAAGATGGATGAGGCGCCCCCCTGCCGGATCGTGATCATCGAGGACGAACCGCAAATCCGCCGCTTCGTGCGGGCGGCCCTGGAGGCGGAAGGCCACACCGTGGTGGAAGCCGAAACCGGGGAACGGGGGTTGATGGAAACCGGAACCCGTCGTCCAGACCTGCTCATCATCGACCTCGGCCTGCCGGATCGGGATGGCGTCGAGGTGATCCGCGACCTGCGCACCTGGACCAGCCTGCCCATTTTGATCCTTTCGGCCCGCACCCAGGAGGCCGAGAAGGTTACAGCCCTGGATGCCGGTGCCGACGATTATCTGACCAAACCCTTTGGGATTCCGGAATTTCTGGCTCGGGTGCGCGCCTTGCTGCGTCGTGCGGCGCATTCTTCCGCCGGGGAGGTTCCCGTCATCCGTTTCGGTGACGTAACCGTGAGCCTCGCGGAGCGTCGGGTGACGCGCGGCGGCGAGGTGGTGCATCTGACAGCCCTCGAATACCGTCTGCTGGGGGTTCTGATCGCCAATGCCGGACGTGTTCTGACCCATCGCATCCTGTTGCGCGAGGTCTGGGGGCCAAACCAACTCGACAACACCCATTATCTTCGAGTCTACATGTCCAATCTGCGGCGCAAACTGGAAAACGATCCCAACGCGCCGAAACACCTCGTCACGGAATCAGGGGTGGGATATCGACTCGTGTTGACGTGATGGTCGTTAACCCCGCCTTATTCATGGATCGACCGGTTTGGATGTGGGCGCACCGCGCAACCAGTTGTATAGTCGTTCCAATTTTCCTGGATTCCCGCTTCTGCGGGAAGGACGATCGTCCATTCTTGGGCTGGCAATGTGCAAAACTGATTTGCAATAACTCTAGTATTTCCATTTGAGATTGGCACACCCTGAGCTTGAGGGAGCAAGGAACTCATTCCAATAAATAAACCGTCATTCCCGCGAAAGCGGGAATCCAGGAAAGCCAATAGGCGAATGGCTCACTTCAAACAAACGGAAAAGGAGCTTGGTTCCTCGTGGCAATGTCTGCATTTTCCGCCCCCGCCCCTGGATTCCAGCTTTCGCGGGAATGAC
Source organism: Magnetococcales bacterium (assembly GCA_015231965.1). Lineage (GTDB taxonomy): Bacteria > Pseudomonadota > Magnetococcia > Magnetococcales > JADGAP01 > JADGAP01. The sequence continues at coordinate 22,957 of JADGAP010000023.1, forward strand.
GATGGTGTGTTTAAAAAAATGGGTTGCATCCCCTGACGCCGCTTAATGTCATGCGCCGTTTTTAATTGGAACATCTCTATAAGAATCAAAATGGTCTGTCGAGTTGTTCATCCCCATCAGCCGACGAATCATTTCATACCAACCCGATCACTCCCCATTCTCCGGCTCCGGCAGGGCCGGAGGAAGGGTCCACCCCTGTTCCAGGGCGTAGCGCCGCACCCCGCTGTGCAGCGGAACCGGCGCCCCCTGGAGCAGGGTTTCCGGTTTTAATTCCCGTAGCGCCGGATGGGCGTTTTGCAGCGCCTCCAGCCCCTCGAAAAGGGTTTTGATCAGGGGATGGATCTGGTCCGAGGTTTTTTGCACGGTGGTCAGCAGCGCCACCCGCACCCCGAAGGTGGAAACGGCCTCCGTGGAGCCCGGATAGTAGCCGGGGGGAATGGCCCCCCGGAGGAATACCGGGTGACGATCCAGCAATCGGTCGGTGTTCGGCCCGGTCAGGGGCAACAGCCGCATGGGCAGGGCGGAAGCGAGGGCGTCCAGCGCCTCGGAGGGATGGCCCACCACGGTAAATACCCCGTCCAGGCGCTCCTTTTTCATCTCCCGAAGCCACTCCGAGGGAGCGAGGGAGCCCGTCAACGGTTTCCACGGGGTTTGACACGCCCGAAACAACGCCTGCGCCACCCGTTCCCCCGCCGAACCCCGGCCCCCCCAGTCCACCCGCTGGCCGAGGGCCTGGGTCAGATCCTGAATGTCCGCCTCCTCCCGCACCATGAGGGTCGCCCACTCGGTGTGCAACATCAGGAGGGTGCGCAAATTTTTCTGTTTCTCGGGAAAACGCGGGTCATCGCGCCAAAAAGCGGTCAGAGCGTCGTCCGCCCGGACCAATCCCCAGTCCACCTCGCCGGAGGCCAGGGCGTTGAGATTGTGCACCGACCCGCCGGTCTCCTCCACGGCGCAACGCACCCCCAACGCCAACCCATGTCGGTTCAGCGCCTGGCAAAGGGCCGACGCCGCCGCATGAGAAACGCTGTAATACGACCCCGCGCCCACCATCCACTGCCGCGCCGCAGGCTTGGGCGGCGGGACGGGACGGGAAGCGGCCTCCTCCCCCGCTGCGGCCCACGCCGCGACCGCCAGCCACCCCACCGCCAACCACCGGATCAGCCGAATGGCGGCCATCCCCCCTCCTCCCGGGTCGTCAGGGCGACGCCGTTCTTGCCGGATTGTTTCACCCGGTACATCGCCGCATCGGCTTGACGCAACAACATCTCCAACTCCTCGCCATCCCGGGGATAGAGCGCCACGCCGATGCTCACCCCCACTTGCAAGGTTTTGCCTTCGATCCGACAGACGGCGCCCACCGCCTCCCGCAGCTTTTGCGCCCCGATCACAGCGTCCTCCTCGTGATGCAGGGACTCCAACAACACCACGAACTCATCCCCCCCAATGCGGGCGACGCAATCGCTTCCCCGCAAGCAGGCCTTCATCCGTTCCGCCATTTCCACCAGCATCAGGTCGCCGATGCGATGGCCGAACAGGTCGTTGATCGGCTTGAAATGGTCCAGATCCAAGTAAAGCGCCGCCAGCGGTCGCCCGGAACGCTTGGCCCGGGAGCGCGCCTTGAAAAAAAGCTCCGACAACAAGCGGCGATTGGCCAGTCCGGTCAAATTATCGTGGTCCGCCAGCCGCCCAATCGCCTCCGCCTGGGCCCGAAGCTCCCGCGCCTGCTCCCGCAGTTGCCGCTCCCGCGCCACCGAGTTGGAGATATCCAAAATTTGAATCATCGTCCGGCGCGCCCCCCCTTCCACGGGCAGGGCCTTGATCATCATCAGGGTGAACAGACGCTCCCCCCGGCCATCGGGCGCATAGGCCCGCAAGGGCAGGGGATGGGGATTGAGACGCGGCGAAAGAATGGCGGGCAGCCCCGTGATCAGGGACTCCTCCACCGCCTGATGAAGCCGCCCCCCCGCCGACTCGGGAAAAATCTCCCCCAGCCTCCGCCCCCGCGCCTCTTCCAGCGCCACGCCGGAGGTCCGGACGACCCACGGGTTCCAATAGATCACCCGGGCCATGTCGTCCAGCAACACCAAGCCGCAGTGGCTCGCCTCCAGCATGGCGTGCAGCAGCGGCGGGCTCAACGCGACGGGTTCACCCTGTTCCGTCGGTGCCGGGGGAACCGGAGGTTGATCCATGGTCCTCTCCTCCGTGGGGGGCCTTATCCGGCGTAACGCTCCATGAGGTGCGACATTTCCCCCCGCAGCCGGGTCATGCCCACCATGTCCAGCAACAGCGCCAGATACCCCTTGAGCGAATCGCCACCCGTGGAAAAATCGACGTACATCAACAAGATGCATTCGCTTCCGCCGCAGCCGTCCAGGGCGGGGGAAACCCGACCGGCGGGCTGCTGCAACAGGGTTTCGCAGCGCCCCTTGAGGTATTCCGGCAGATCGCAACGCAACTCCCCCCCCAGCATGTTGGCGATGGACCCCAGGCAGGCGTTGAGGATGACATTGCCCACTTCCATCAAACTCTCCTGCTCCAACTCGGTGAGGGTCGCCAGGGGAACCTCCTCCTTGAGCATGCGGCGAACCAGTTCCAGGCTGGTGTTTTCGTGGTAGATCAACAAGGCGGACCCCTGAAACGGCCCGTCGAAGGATTGCCGCACCGCCGCCACCGGCTCATCGGAATCGTTCTGAATCAGCTCCGTGGCCTCCTGGCGGCTCAACACCTTGAGAAAAGGTGCCGACAGCACGATCTCCTCGTCCAACATGCGGCTCAGGGAATAGGCGGCCCGGCCGATGCCGACGTTGAGCAACTCCCGCAGCATATCCTGCTCAAACTCCGACAGGGCGCCCATTCACACGTCCAATTGAGCCAGCAGGGCACCCAGGCGATCGGAGGAGATGGGCTTTTCCAAAAAGATCAGCCCAATGGATTCGGCGCGCAGTTTCACCTTATCTTGAATGTTGGCGGTGAGCAGCGCCATGGGAACTCCCGGGGCGATGCGGGAGATCTCCATGGCCAAATCGATGCCGTTCATCCCCGGCATGTTCAAGTCGATGAGAAACAGATCCGGAATTTGCTGACGGGTCGCGTTCAGGGCCTCCTCGGCCGTTCCCGCCTCCCGAAAGACGCACTCGGGCCGGGACTTCAGAACGGCCTCCCGCAACATCATGCGGGCCAAACGGCTGTCATCCACCGCTAAAATTGATCGGATGGGCACGGCTTTCCCCTCTTCCCCCAATGGCGTGTGTTATGCTTGCATGGACGATCCGGGAGCGACTGTCGAGCGACTGTCGCCGCCCTCGAAAAGAGGGCCGCGTCCTTGCGGCGCATCCTCTTCAAGCGGATATTCATACCATGGAATGCCACGTTTCTCCATCGGGATTTCCCAACCTTTCGGAAATGGGGACCGACGCCCCGCCGGAACGACACCCTTTCGGCGCAAAAAAAGGGCGTTTGTCTCCCTCTCGGGGGGGCAAAGACGTGATCCCGCGGCGAATCTCCCCACTGGCTGGGTTGGCCTTGGCGTGGAGCCTCGCCGCCTGTCAACCGCCCACCCCCCGCCTGTGGCATCCCCCCGAGACCGCCCCCCCGGGAAGCGAATGGGTGGAACCCCGAACCGGCCTGGTCTTCGTCCGCATTCCCGCCGGTTGTTTCATGATGGGGGCCGAGGATTGGGACAACAACCGGCAATGGGAGGAGACCCCGGCCCACCCCGTCTGTTTGAGCCCCTTTTGGCTGGGACGCTTCGAGGTGACCAACCGCCAGTTCGCCCTGTGGCACCCCGACCACGACAGCGGTCGATTCCTGGGATTGGACCTCAATGGGCCGGAGCTTCCCGTGGTCAACATCACCTGGCAAGAGGCGGAGGGGTTCGCCCGCTGGATGCGGGAGAGCGTCGGCGTCAACGCCGCCCTGCCCACCGAGGCCCAGTGGGAATACGCCGCCCGGGGCGGACTCTCTCCCCAATGGCCCCCCAACGACGATTGGGAGGAGGCCTGCCGCCACGAAAACCTCCAGGATGAATCCTACCTCCGGCGCTACAAGGCGCGAATTTATCCCGTCCCCTGCGCCGACGGCTACCCCTCCGTCGCTCCGGTGGGCTCCTTCCTCCCCAATCGGTTTGGCCTGAACGACATGCTGGGCAACGCCTCCGAGTGGGTGGCGGACTGGCGCGATCCATATTATTATCGTCATTCTCCGGTCCACGATCCCCGGGGGCCGGAACGGGGGACGCGAAAAATCGTGCGGGGGGGCGACTGGCACAAAAGCGACGCCGAGCCCACCACCCGCTTCTCCTTTCCCATCGATGGTCCGCTGGGCGCCCGGGATCCGGTGCGGGGGTTTCGCGTGGCCTTGCCGCCCCCCGCCCCGTGACCCGCCCCCCGTCCTCTCTTGCCGGAACCCCTCCGAAAATGGCTGTGGCGCAAAACGGCACCCCTCGGCGAGTCATGACTTTATGAATTTTTAACCCCCCCCTGAAACCGGGCCGAACATTCCCGAATGCGGGAATGTTCTTGGGTCGATTCTTGACTCTGAGAAAAAACGAACGCCCCAACGGTCGTTTTCCCCCACTTTCGGCGGGCCGCGACATGGCGAACATTATGCAGGCGGATGCATTGGGCAAAGGTGGCGCGGGGCGTCGTTGGCGGGGAGGGGTGGCATGATCGGAGTGTCCGGAGTTCACGGAATGGCCCGAACGGGTCGGAGATGGGGGGCGGCGCTGCTCCTCCTGGCCGCGCTGGTGGGGTGCGCTACCCTGGACGAAGGCGGCGGACGGGAAACCCTGATCTGGCCCCCGCCCCCCGATCAACCCCGCTATGTTTGGGAGGCGGTGTTCCAAACCGCCAAGGATGTGGAGATCCCCAAGGAGGACAAGGAAAAAAGCGCCCTGGAAAAAGCCTTGGAAAACAACTCCGAGGCCAAGAAAATTTTCAAGAAACCGGTGCGGGTGGCCTCGATCAACGGGCGGACCTTCGTCACCGACTCCATGTCCAAGGCGGTGCATGTCTTTGATGCACAACGCCGTCGCTATTACCGTTTCGGAACCAGGCGAGAAGGGACGCTGGAGCAACCCCTGGGCATCGCGGTGGATCACCAGGGGCAGGTCTACGTGGTGGACGCCGGGCGCAAGCGGGTCGTGGTGTACGATCCATTGGGATTGTGGATCCGCTTCATCGGCGACAAAAGCGGCCTGGAGCGCCCGGGAGGAATCGCCGTCACCCCCCATGGCGACCGCATCTACGTCACCGAAAACGGTCGCATCGACACCGAACAACACGCCCTGTGGATTTTCGACAAGGAAGGCCGGGTCGTGCGAAAAATTGGCCATCGCGGAACCGGGGATGGAGAATTCAACTATCCCACCGACGTCGCCCTGGGGCCCGATGGTCGGGTCTTTGTCCTGGACGCCGGCAATTTTCGCGTTCAAATATTTGATCGTGAGGGAAAATTTCTTGCAAAGTGGGGCAAGGTCGGGCGGGGGTTGGGACAGTTCGCTCGTCCTCGCGCCCTGACCGTGGACCGGGATAGTCACGTCTACGTGGTGGATGGATCCTTCGTCAACGTCCAGGTGTTCAACGACGCCGGGCAGTTGCTCATGCCCATGGGGGAACGGGGCCAGGTGGATGGTCCGGGCCAGTTCTCCTCCCCCTTCGGCATCGCCGCCGACGAAACCGGTCGGATTTACATCGTGGATCAATGGTTGGGCAAGGTGGAGGTGTTGCGCAAGCTTTCGGAGGAAGAGGGCCAAGCGATGCAGGCCGGGAAACGCCCGGACAAGGCGGCCCCTCCCCCCGAACAGAAACCATGATGCGGCGCCGGAATTGCAGGATAGATTGTCGCCCCTCCCTCATCTGGATCCGGGAGGACAATATAATCCCCTGATTTTACACCCTTCATGGAGCGCCCCCCATGCACGCTCACCCTCGCCCCGACTCGGCTCTCTCGAAGTTGAGAAGATGGATGGGACGTCCCGCGGCGGGTTTCGCCCTGGTCGGGGGGCTGCTGGCGTTGTCGGGAGATGCCCCGGCGGCGGACTACCCCACCAATTTCAACAACACGGGGGGCATCGCCAACACCCGGCACAATCTCACCCAGTCCACCGCCGGGGTGAGCGGGGCGATGATCACGGTGCGCAACAACTACGGCGAAATTTGCGTCTACTGCCACACCCCCCACGGGGCCAACGAAAACATCGCCGCCCCCTTGTGGAACCGCACCTTCAAGTCCAACACCTATCAAACTTACGACCAGTTGGGCACGTCCACCATCACCGCCAATATCAACGTCCCGGGGGTCAACTCCCTCACCTGCCTGTCGTGCCACGACGGCACGGTGGCGGTGGACTCCATCATCAACATGCCCGGATCGGGGCGCTACAACGCCTCCGCCAAGACCAGCCATCAGGAGGCCTTCCTCGACTCCTGGATCAACTCGGGCAACGCCACCAAGTCCAACAATCACCACGCCCTGGCCACGACCTCGCCCAACGGCGGGGCGGGCTGCCTGGCCTGCCATAGCGGTCCCGACGGCCCGGAAGTGGCCACCGACTTCACCGTGTTCGCCATCGGCACGGATCTGCGCAACGACCATCCGGTGGGCATCGACATCCCCTCCGGTCGCATCGGCAAGGATTTCGCCGCCCCCACCGCCACCCTGGATCGGGTCTCCTTCTACGACGCCGATGGCGACTCCAAGGCCGACTCCAACGAAGTGCGTTATTACAAAACCGGCGACTCCTACCGGGTGGAGTGCGCCTCCTGCCACGATCCCCACGGCGTCGCCCCCTCCGACGGGGCGCCCTTCAACCCTTCGTTCCTGCGCAAGAGCAACGCCAGCAGCGCCCTCTGCCTCACCTGCCACGCCTTGTAAATCCCCCGAAAAAAGGGGGGATCGGTTCGATCCCCCTGGTTGGACGACCTTGCGCGGGCGGCCTTTCACAAGGTTCCGTCGCCGCCCCCGCGCCCCTCCCCCGCCCGTTGCTCCACCAGTTGGGCCAGACGCTCCACCAGCTCCTCCGGATTCAACTTGCCCGCCGTTTCGCCCTCCAGATAGAGCAGGTGTCCGCCGTCGCCGCCCACCACCCCGATGGCGCTCTCCCGGGCCTCGCCGGGTCCGTTGACCACACAGCCGATGACCGACAGGCTGATGGGCGTGCGAATGTGGGCCAGCCGCTTCTCCAACGCCGCCACCACCTCGATCACCGGAAAACGCTGCCGGGCGCAGGTGGGGCACGAAATGATGTTCACGCCGCGAAAACGCAACTCCAGGGATTTGAGAATTTCAAACCCCACCCGCACCTCCTCCACCGGATCGGCGGAGAGGGAGACCCGCAGCGTGTCGCCGATCCCTTCCGCCAGCAGCAGCCCCAACCCCACCGCCGACTTGACCGAGCCGGGAATCAGCCCCCCCGCCTCGGTGATCCCCAAATGCAGGGGGTAATCCACCTGCCGCGCCAGCAGCCGATAGGCCGCCACCGTCATCCCCACGCCGCTGGCCTTGAGACTGACCTTGATCTCCCGGTAGTCCAGATCCTCCAGAATACGGATGTGGTTCAAGGCCGACTCCACCATCGCCTCGGGGGTGGGCTCGCCGAATCGCTCCAGCAGCTCCTTTTCCAGGGAGCCGGCGTTGACCCCGATGCGAATGGGAACCCGACGCTCCCGCGCCGCCCGCACCACTTCCGCCACCCGCTCCCGTCCGCCGATGTTTCCGGGATTGAGGCGCAAGCCGTCCACCCCCTGCTCCAGCGCCGCCAGGGCCAGGCGATAGTCGAAGTGGATGTCGGCGATGAGGGGAACCGGCGACTCCCGGCGAATCCGCCCCAACGCCTGGGTCGCCTCCCAGTCCGGGCAGGAGATGCGGACGAGGTCCGCCCCCGCCTCGGCCAACGCCCGCACCTGGGCCAGGGTGGCGACCGCGTCCCGGGTGTCGGTGTTGGTCATGGATTGAACGCTGATGGGGGAATCCCCCCCCACCCCGACGGAACCCACGGCAATCCGCCGGGTGGGGCGGCGCGGGGCGGTGATGGCATGGCGCATGACGGTTTCCGGAACCAACGGAGCCAACGCGAATGGAGGAAGAGCGATCGGGATCCCGGCTCTCACGACCTCCCGGCGACCCAGCCCGAAGGGTAATCCAATTTCCCGAACCGAACAACCGAATCCCTGGCGTTCAAGCCCGTCTTATTCCTCTGGACTTGTAGAGCCGTTCCAATTCAAACTTGCGCAAGTTGGACGAAGCGCGCAATGACGCATCAATCGAATGCCAAATCATGGCGATACAAACATTTTACCCTAGATCCGGCAGTTGACATGGGGCGAGAAGGTGTAATGTACTGGGAAGATTGG
>JADGAP010000240.1 GCA_015231965.1 Magnetococcales bacterium
TTCCTGGCAAGGAGACCACTTCAACCATGTTGGTGAATGAGACGATTCAGGAGATCCGTCGGCTGGGAGATGGGGATCCATACTGGAAAATGCTGGATCCAGACACGGGCCGTCAAAAGTTCAAAACCGCCTTCGACTATCGCAAGATTGCCGAGAAAGCCAAGGGAAGCTTTGGCACGGTTGAGGTGACGGACTACTGGGGCAACCGGCAACACGTTTCAGTGATTGATAAACGTGTTGAGGATGCCAATCCCACGCTTCGCGGGGGGCAGGTGTGGGGCGCTCCGGATGGCATGACCTTGAAGGACTATGTCGATGTGGCGAAGAAACTGGTACGTGCGGACTGGATTTACGCCTGCCGCGACGGCAGCCCCTTTGACCTGAAGCGTCAACACTATCCCCAAAATCTGGAGAAACTGGACCTGAACAACTTCCTGACGCCGAAGATGATGGAAGAGTTCGATAATGTTCAGAAAGCCGCTCTCAAGGCGGATATCGCCACTTCGGTGAAGGAGGACAGCGCGAACATGATTTACGGGGCAGGCTGCGCAGCCCAGAAGATGAGCCATAAGGCCTGTTTAGCTGGGGCGGGGTTGGCGCAAACCACGTATGACCTGATGACGGATGTGGGTGGTAAAACCGAGGATAAGGAGTTCAAAAACAAGCAGAAGAGTCCGGAGGATGGTTCCCCCCTGGATTATGTTGCGGGTGGAGCGAAGCCCACGCGCTTTGGAGAGCGGGGATGGGATGCGCGCAAGATTGTCCAGGGTTACATGAAGGGCCTGGAGATCCTGGCGGAAGAGAAGAAGAAGTAAACAATATTCGTCAATTCTGGAAGGAGGGCGACACAAGCCGCCCTCCTTCCAGCAATGAGGAGCCTGTGATGGATCGTTCCCCTGGGTGGAAAGAGTGCTTGTCAGCGTTCATCAATCAGCTTAAGCAACTGAGGTCGTTTCTCTCCCGCTTCATGATTGGGAGAATTTTGCTGCGCATGTTCTATTATATCATCATTCCAATTTATATTTTTAAATTTGGCTTGATGATCTATGATGGGGCGTTGCTCTCGTTAAAATTGATTCCTTCATACCAAGGATATCGACTGTTGTTTGATCGCAACAAGGACGATTTCATCAGGCTTGCGGTTAATAAAAGATATTACGGAGAGATCATATTTTCGCATAAACAGGTCTCCATTGAAACCGATGATTGTATATTTCAGTATAGGGTGGAAGATGCCGCATGGCGGATATGGACAAAGTATTGGGTTCCCATTCAATGTAAGTCGTTTTACGCCTATGCGCAAAAAGCTGTTGACGGATGGCATGCTGCGGAAAAATTGACGGAAGATAGTATAAGACAAATTTATTATCACGAAACTGGATATATTATATTTGTTCCTGCACATTCTGGTCGAAAATGGAGTGAACCTGATTTCCCAGGGGGACCGTCGAAACCAAGCTGGAGGTATTGGGTTATTGATTCCTATATCGTCTACTCGGAGAAAGAAATTGACGTTGATGAGATGTTGTTCCATGCCCGACATCCTTTAATAGACAGGAGTCAAAGCAGTTGGCTGACCTATCTGAAAGTTCCACTGGAAAAGAATTGGTACGTTGTGTTCGCATTTTTTGAAAACGGGCCTTATGATCCAGCCGAGAGGGGTGGGGTGACTGAATAATGACGGACACGCCAGAGGCAATCCTGTAGGCCGAGGGCAAGCACGCCTACGATCTGGAACCGGTGGAGCCCATGCGCCTGGAACGCATCTACGATCATCGCGGGTTGTTTCAGCGGGAAGAACGGGGCATCCGCTACTTCGATTTCCTCTATCCCGAGGGCCGGGTGCGGGGCTACCACGAAAATAACAAGCCGAAGCCCGGCGAACCCGGCGATGACGAAGACGTGGCCATCGAGATGGACCTGGAGCGGGATATCGATGATTTTCTCGGCATCGATCCCGATGCTCCGGAGGAGGACGCCCCCGACCAGGAAATGCCAACGCCCAAGGTCGGCAAGGTTGACGAGGAGGATGACTTGGGAGATGATTCAAAGGAAGATCCCCATCTGAAGGAGAAGCCGCGTCGTGGAGCGGCGACGGAGGACGGGCGTGAGGAGTATGACCGTCAGTTGGTGGTTCGTGAAGGGGAAGTCCATCCCGACTCGGACGTGGATCGTCGGATGTATCGCTACGAGAGCGACATGGAAAAGCAATACCAGAAGCCCCACGATGAGCGGGACTACTGGTTGAATCAAGCGAACCATGAGGATAAGGAGCCCCCGAAGAGCGATTCCGGCCCGGAGCGCCAGGAGGAGTCGGGGCGGAAGGATGAGTCGGGGCGATGGGAATCCAGTGATGGATCGTGGGGGGCGTGGAATGCCCAGGGGACGGGCGTCAGCTTGAATAACGCCCCTCCTCCCAATACCCAGCACGATGCGCGAAAGCAGATGGAGGAGTGGATCAAGGCGGCGGGCGGCGGCGTGTCGCAGGGCAATCAGGCGGGCGCTTCCAGCCCATCCGGCGCGGCCAGCCCGGCTCCTTCCGCGAATGCCCAAGGGGCTGGCGGAAGCGCGAATCCCCCTCCCGCCGCGCATGCTCGGCAGGTTTCGATGAAGCAGCTGGAGGAGTGGATCCAAGCGGCGGGCGGCTTTGTCTCGCAGGGAAACCAGGCTGGCGCGTCCGGCCCGGCTCCCACGAATGCCCAAGGGGTTCCTCCGGCAGCCGGTTCGGGTCAGAATCCCGACCCCAATCCGCAAGAGGGATCGATTCCGGGCAAGGTGTGGAATCTTCCCAATACCGCCGTGGGGCTGGTGTGGGGCGCGATCGGCGCGATGCTGGGCGGGAAGGTCTCGTTTGGCAACAACGCCATCCAGGTCACCGATCATCCGGGGATGCAAACCGACATCACCTTGGGGAATACGATTAGTTACTCCAAGAAGACTGGCCCTACAGCTCTCACATCGAGTAATACAACTTATGCGGATCATGAACGTGCACACACCCATCAAGGTGAGGCCCTTGGTCCTTTGTACCTGCCCTCCAACATCCTTGGACTGTTGATTGGGCAACTTGTTGATGGTAATCATCACGGACCTCATAACTGGAATGAGGTTGGGCCGCAACAGAACCCTGCCAAGCCATGGCCTAAGCCTTGACGGTTGGCTCTAATTGCTTCCTCGTCCGACCATAATGTTGCTAGAATAATATGATCGGACGAGGAATATATCTAACAATCGTGGAGATTCCGCCATGAAACAGCACGATGATGAACTAATCATTGACAGAACTACAAGGACCGCTATTGTATTGTTATTGACCTTGTTAATGGTTGTCGTAAGTGGGTGCTCAAGAACTGCATACGCCACCCTATTTAATAATAGCGAGTCATTGCTTGTTGTGTCTATATATGACAGACCTGAAGATGGGGAGGTTGTAAAATATACAACACTTCCGGGAGGGCAGATAGAATTGCCGTATGGGCTTCTTCATAAGTTGTTTATGATCAGAACAGGAGACGCTACACATGAATATGTAATCCGGTTTCCTCCAAAAGATTTTTTTCTTCTAGCAACGATGAAGGAATATGTCAAGCTCCAATTCGAATCGGACGGTTATCTTTATGTATTACATCCAGACGCCCCCTTTCCACAAAAAACACCCATAATTCAGCCTGAGGGATTTCCTTTAACTCCCATAAGCGTTACAGAGACGAATGATCTGGATTGAAAATTTATCGTGATGCAATCCCAGAGATTGTTGATCTGGATTGGATCATCGCGGGTTGTTTCAGCGGGACGAACGGGGGATCCGCACCTTCGATTTCCTCTATCCCGAGGGCCGGGTGCGGGGCTACCACGAAAATAACAAGCCGAAGCCCGGCGAACCCGGCGATGACGAAGACGTGGCCATCGAGATGGACCTGGAGCGGGATATCG
>JADGAP010000241.1 GCA_015231965.1 Magnetococcales bacterium
TCGGCGTCCCGCCCCTCCACCCGGGGAGGACTGCCCATCTTGAAACAGCCCGGGGGCCAAACCGGAGCTGCGCCCCCGCGACGGCATCCTGATCGTCGGTCTGGGGTGGGGCATGGCCATGGTGCTGGCGGGATTGCCCTGTGTCTTCGGCGGCTGGATGGGGTGGATCGACTCCTGGTTCGAGACCGCCTCCGGCTTCACCACCACCGGCGCTTCGATCCTGACCAATGTGGAGGTGCTGCCCAAGAGCCAACTCTTCTGGCGTTCGGAGATCCAGTGGCTGGGGGGCATGGGAATTCTGCTCCTGGCCATCGCCATCCTGCCCTTTCTGGGGGTGGGGGGCATGGAGATCATGAAGGCCGAGGTGCCCGGCACCACCAAGGATCGCCTGGTGCCTCGCGTCGCCAACACCGCCCGCATCCTGTGGGTGATCTATGTCGGCATCACCGTGGCCAACATCCTGGCCTTCCTGTTTTCCGGAATGGACTTCCTGGAAGCGACTGATCATGCTTTCACCACCATGGCCACCGGAGGGTATTCCACCCGCAACGCCAGCCTGGCGGCGTTTTCTCCTGCGGCCCAGTGGTGGTGCACGATTTTCATGATCATCGCGGGGGCCAATTTTCTGCTGCACTACCGCCTGCTCTATCGGAAAGATTGGGGGATTGTCAAAGACCCGGAGTTGATCACCTATTTGGTGATCATCCTGGTGGTGGGTGTATTCAGCGGCACCGTCTTGATGTCCGTCCAGCACAAAGAACTGGAAGTGGCCATGCGCCACGCCTTCTTCAACGTGGTCTCCATCATGACCACCACGAGTTACGCCAACGACGACTTCGCCCAGTGGCCTCTGTTCATGCAGGCGATCCTGCTCAACCTGATGGTGATCGGCGACCAGGAACTCGCCCGGTTGGCGGACGCCGCCCTGTAAAAACTCGACCCGCTTCCGTAATCCTCCGCACAGCCGCTTTCGAGCGGATGCCGCAATCGGTCCTCAAGCAGTTTCCGCGGTCACAATCCACGTTTGAAAATCAATGGAACGTTCTTCCGGCGACCTCCGACGAGAGTTCTTTCCCTGGCCGATTGAAGGGGTCAAGTCCGCTGATTGGCCCACCAGGCCTCGAACTCCTTCTCGGGCATGGGCTTGGCGAAGTGGTAGCCCTGGGCCATCTGGCAGCCGTGTTCGATGAGAAACTCCAGTTGCTCCTCCGACTCCACCCCTTCGGCGATGACCTCCCGGTTGAGGCTGCGGGCCAGGGACATGATGGCCTCCACCAGCACGGCGGTTTCCATGTCCCGGGTGACGTAGGGGATGAAGGTGCGATCCACCTTGACGCCGTCGATGGGCAGGCGCTTGAGCAGGCTGAGGGAGGAGTAGCCGGTGCCGAAGTCGTCCAGCCAGAGTCGGACGCCCAACTCCTTGATCTGATTGAGACGTTGAATCGAGCGGGTCTCTTCTTCCAGCACGATGTTTTCGGTGATCTCCAGCCCCAGACCGGAGGCGGGCAACCCCTGGCCGGTCAGGATGCGTTGCAGGTTCTCCTTGGTCAGCAGATCCCGGCAGCGGGTGCAGGAGAGGTTGACGGTGATGAAAAAATTCTCCCCCATCCCTTTTTCCCGCCAGCGCTTGGCGTGCAGGCAGGCCTGATTCAGCACCCATTCGTTGATGGCGGGGGTGAGGCCGATCTCCTCGGCGATGGCGATGAAGACATCCGGAGGAACGTTGCCCCGTTCGGGGTGGTTCCAACGGAGGAAACTTTCCGCCCCCACCAGTTCGAGGCTGTGAACGTCGAGAATGGGCTGGAAGTGGAGAATCATCTCCTTGCGTTCCAGGGCGCGGTGGAGGTCTTTTTCGATGGCCATGCGTTCCATGGCCTCGGCGTGCATGTCGGGGGTGTAGAAGCGGTAGGTGTTGCGACCGTCCCCCTTGGCGCGATACATGGCGCTGTCGGCGTTTTTCAGCAGATCCTGCTGCTCGTCGGCGTCGTCGGGATAGATGGTGATGCCGATGGAGCCGGAGATGAACGCCTCCTGTCCTTCCAACAGAAAGGGTTCGGCCAGGCTGTCGAGAATTTTGCGGGTGACCCGTTCGGCTTGCGGTCCCTTGGACATGTCCGGCAGGATGATGGTGAACTCGTCGCCGCCCAGGCGGGCCACGGTGTCGGATTTGCGGACGCAATCCTGAAGCCGGTTGGAGGCCTCGCGGAGCAGGGCGTCGCCGGCGGCGTGGCCCAGGGTGTCGTTGACCCATTTGAAGCGGTCCAGGTCGATGAACATCAACGCCAGGTGGCTTTTTTGCCGCCGCGTTCGCACCAGTTCGTGGGAGAGCCGGTCCAGGAAGAGGGCGCGGTTGGGCAGGCCAGTGAGGGAGTCGTAGTTGGCCTGATGGCGGATTCGCTCCTCCACCCGTTTTTGGTGGGAGATGTCCCGGATCACCACGATCACCACGGGTTGATCCTGGTACATCGCCAGACTGAACAGCGCCTCGCCGTGGACCACCATTTCGTCGGGACGCAGCAGCCGCAATTCGGTGGGGGGGGAGTTGCGTTCGTGCTTGAGGACCGATTGCAGGGCCAGCCGCAGGGGTTGTTGAAACTCGGGGTGGACGAAGGTGGACCACGGGGCGTCGGTCATCTCCTCCGGCCCGTTCAGCCCGTTCAACAGGGCGGCGGCGGGGTTGGCGTAGAGAATCACATTGCCTTGCACCACCCACAGGGCGTTGGGCAGGGATTCCGCCAGATGTTTGAAGTCCAGTCCGGCGGGGATGTCGGACAGGGGACCGGAAGAGGAAACAGTGGGCATGGGGGGGATGTCCGTGATGTCGGTTCACGTCAAAAAGTGGCGGCTCGGCGATCTCCGGCGACGTCGGGAAACCGACGGCGCGGCGGAGGGGGGCGCGGGACAGGGACGTTTCCTGTCTCTTCCGGGCGGAAAAGCGTTCCCTCGGAGAGCTTGTCGTGGGGCGCTCAAAACTCCAAGCAAGAATTGTGCAAAAAGCGCGTTTTCTTGCTCAAAAATAAAGCGTCCCATTCGTTTGTGGGAACTCAATCCGTTCCAGAAAAATCTTCGCGGGCCGCGCGGGTTTCACGGGATCGTATTACATATACATCGAACCGGACGGAACTGCCAACCATGGCGTGACTGGGGGCGGGTCCGGGGAGGGGCGGGGCGCGTCGCGGACGTTTGACCACCACCCGCTCCCGGGCGAGGGACAGGGCGAGGCGCAACAGTTGGGGGGCGTCGTCGTCGTCTCCGGCCAGGGCGCGGAGCAGGCGCATCTCCTTGCGCGGCGGGGCGCCTCGGGCGGCGTCGGGAAACATGGGGTCGAGATAGATCACCTCCGGCGGTCGTTCTTCGTCCTCATCCTCATCCTCGTTTTCCCTTGGCGGCGGCCTCAACAGTCGATGGGCGTCGCCGAACTGGAGGGTCATGCGTTGGACGATGGGAGCGAGGCGGGGATCCCGGGCGGCTCGTTGCAGTCCGTCCCACAGCAGCGCCGCCGCCGCCGGGGAGCGTTCGATCAGGCGGACGGGGCATCCCGCCGCGGCCAGCAGAAAGGCGTCGCCCCCCTGTCCGGCGGAGCCGTCCACCACCCGGGGGCGATGGTTTCCCTTGACGCCCACCGCCCGGGTCAGCCGTTCCCCTCCTTGGCCCAGGCGGCGGTTCCACGCTCCGGAGGCGAAATCCACCCGGATGGGGTTCCATTTTTCCCCCGGGGGGGAGTGGCGCAGTTCCAGGCCCGACGGGGTGAGCAGCAGCAACGGCGCGTCGGCGGGGAGGGTGG
>JADGAP010000242.1 GCA_015231965.1 Magnetococcales bacterium
GCTTGATCGTGCTGGAGTACTACGGGGGCAAGGGGGCGGGGGCGCCGTTGGCGGTGGTGGGCAAGGCCGTCACCTTCGACACCGGGGGCATCTCCCTCAAGCCTTCCGCCAAGATGGAAGAGATGAAGTTCGACATGAGCGGCGGGGCCGCCGTGTTGGGATTGATGAAGGCGGCGGCGGGATTGAAGCTCTCCACCTCCATTGTCGGCATCATTCCAGCGGCGGAAAACATGCCCTCGGGGACAGCGCAACGTCCGGGGGATGTGATCAAGACCGCCAAGGGACTCACCGTCGAGGTGATCAACACCGACGCCGAGGGTCGTCTGATCCTGGCCGACGCCCTGCATTACGCCGAGCGGTTCGAGCCGACGGCCATCATCGATCTGGCCACCCTCACCGGGGCCTGCGTCGTGGCGTTGGGCAGCGAGGCCTGCGGTCTGTTGGGCAACCATGACAAATGGGTGGAACAGGTGCGTCAAGCCGGGGAGCGCGTCGGCGAACGGGCCTGGAAGCTCCCCCTCTGGCCCGGCTATCACGAGATGCTCAAATCCCCGGTGGCAGACCTGCGCAACATCGGCGACCGCCCCGAGGCCGGAACCATCACCGGAGCCTGTTTCCTCTCCAAGTTTGTCGGCGACAAACGCAAATGGGCCCACCTCGACATCGCCGGAACCGCCTGGGATCCCTCCGGACGCAAACCCTACGCCCCCAAGGGCGCGGTGGGCTTCGGCGTCCGTCTGTTGGCCCGCTTGGCCCGCGACATGGGCAAGAAGAAAGGGTGATCTTCGGATTTTTCCCGCCCGTCCCCCATCATGGGACGCGGCGGCGAGGTTCCCGGCGGGGCGACGGTGAACTCCTTCACCGATCATCGCGTCGCCGTGAACCTGCGGGTGGGAGGAGTGGCGGCGCAAGCCCCCATGACCGTGCAGCGGTGCGACAACCTCCGCACCGCCTTCCCCGGCTTCGACCGCCTGATGTCCAGCCTGGGGGCGGAGATCGCCGACGCCCCGGCGTAGCCGGACGGCCTCGCGGAGAAATTGACTTTCCGCCCTCCGCGTCGCACCATGGGGGCTTGATCCCCCTTACTGTCCGAGCAGGCCCATGCCTTCCGCCCCCCAGCCGCAAGAAGTGCTGAAATCCCTGATGGAGGAGGCGGTCAAACATCCGTTTGGCAGTCGCGTCTCCCCCTTTATTCTGAATCGTTGGCGGAACGAGGCCAGGAAGCTCACCGGGAAGTTTCCTGCGGATGCCTACCATTTGTTGGCCCTTGTCGCCGGTTTCGAGGGCGATGAAACGGCCATGCGGGAGTGCTTTGCCAACGCCCTGCGGTTCGAACCGGAGCAAATCGTCATCATCCATAATTATATGATGTGGCTTTTTACTTTTGGTCGCATGGACGAAGGCGTGGAGATCGGGCGGAAGTACCATCAAACCCATCCCGAATCGGATCAGGGGTTGATCAACTACTTCAACGCGTTGCTCTGGACCGGGAAATATTCCGAGATTTCCCGGCTCTTCCAAAATCCGGAAAGACGCACGCGGGTCGAGTCCGTCATGGACTTGAAAGAGTTCAATAAGCTTCAGGACTGTTTATCCCACCAGGTCCGTTGGGGCTTGAGCGACGAGGATATCGCCTCGACGCTGCGCATCGCCTGCAATCTGTTGATGAACAAGGCGGTCCAACTGAGCGGCATTCGCATCGATCTGTTGATCGACCCGGAGGAGGAGATCGAATGGATCTGTTTCCGCATGGAGTTGGATCGTCCCATTGCGGAGATTGTGCAGCTGGAGTTTGATTTGGCGGATCGCATCGTGGACGCCGACTTGCCCTCTTGCGTGACGGATCATGTGCTGGTCGGGTTTTCTCCCCATATCAAGGAGCCTGTCTCGAATGAGCGTTAGCGCCGGGGATTTTCTGGAGTCGGCTCGGCGTCTCCTGTCGCATTCGGAAGAGATGGACCAGCGCAATGTCGCCAGCCGAGCCTATTACGCGGCGTTTCACGCCTCCCGGCAACTCATGGCCCAATGCGTTGTTTCGATGGAAATTCCTTCGGAACTCGACCCCTCCGCCCGCATCAAGCACGCCCGCTTGATGGGGTGGATGAGCGGCATCCGACCCGACGCGGCGAAGCCCGACCAGGATGAAACACGCAAGGCCATTCAGCGGCTGGGGCCAATCCTCCGGTCCGCCTACCAGTTTCGTGAACTGGCCGACTACCAAATTACCCAATCGTTTCCGCCCGAACAGGCCGCCCAGACGTTTGAGCAGTGCGAACGACTCCTGGCGCGCATTGAGGCGATTCACACCCGGCTTACGCCCCCTTGAACCCTTTTGAGGCGATCGCCTACTTATTTCAACGGGAGTCCGCATGGACATGGAAGAGACCCTGCCCGCCAAGGGCGACCGGGTGATCATCGCGGTGGACGGCCCCGCCGGAGCGGGCAAGGGGGCGGTCTGCCGGGCGGTGGCGGAACGGTTCGGCCTGGCCTATCTGGAGACCGGGGCGATCTACCGGGCGGTGGGGCTGCTGGCCCTGCGCCAGGGGGTGAGCGACGAGGCGGGCCTGGCGGAACTGGCCCGGACCATGCCCTTCTCCTTCCGTAGCGTCGGCCCGGGCCGCTTCGGGGCGTATCTTGGCGAGGAGGAGGTCACGGCCCAACTGCGGGAGGAGGCGGTGGGCGAAGCGGCCTCGAAGGCGGCGGCCCTGCCGGAGGTGCGGCGGGCGCTGTTGCACTTCCAACGGGGCTACGGCGGCCCCCCGGGGGTGATCCTGGACGGGCGGGACGTGGGCACGGTGGTCTGGCCGGAGGCCGACCTGAAAATATTTCTGACCGCCTCCCTGGAAGAACGCGCCAAACGAAGGGCGCTGGAGTTGCGGGAAAAGGGGGAAACTGCTAGTCTTGAGGAGATTCGCCAGCGCATGGCCGAGCGAGACGCCCGGGACAGCTCCCGCACCCACGCCCCCCTGCTGCCCGCCACCGACGCGGTGACGCTGGACACCACCCCATTAACCCTGGATGAGAGCATCGCCCGAGTGACCCTCCTGGTCGCCTCCGTGCTTCATCCCTAGCCCATCCCATCCACCCGTAAGGAGTACTTTTCCGTGACCGCTGTTCACCTCGATCTTGAGATCGCCGACGAAGATTTCGCCTCCCTGTTGGAAGAGTCGTTCAGCAAGGGAGTTGGCAAGGAAGGCCAAGTGGTTCGGGGCACCATCATCGCCCGGGAAGGCGATGAGTTCGTCATTGACGTGGGGCTGAAGTCCGAAGGCCGTCTGACCGTGCGGGAGTTCATCGAAAACGGCGAGATGAAGTACGTCGTCGGCGACGCGGTGGACGTGTTCGTGGAGCGTTGCGAGGATCAGAACGGACAGGCCATGCTCTCCCGGGAAAAGGCCCGCCGCGAGGAGGCTTGGCTCAAGCTGGAAAAGGCCTTCAACAACAAGGAGACGGTGCGCGGTCGCATCCTGGGCAAGGTCAAGGGCGGCTACACCGTGGAGTTGGGCACCCTGTCGGCCTTCCTCCCCGGCTCGCAGGTGGACGTCCGTCCGGTGCGGGACATCTCCCGTCTGCAGGAAGAAGAGCAGCCCTTTGAAATTCTCAAGATGGATCGCCGCCGGGGCAACATCGTGGTCTCCCGCCGCACGGTCATCGAGCGTCAGCGCGAGGACGCCCGCTCCGCCCTGCTGGAGACCCTGCACGAGGGGATGATCCTCGACGGCGTGGTCAAGAACATCACCGACTACGGTGCCTTCGTCGATCTGGGCGGCCTGGACGGTCT
>JADGAP010000243.1 GCA_015231965.1 Magnetococcales bacterium
TGGACCCGCCAGGGGGATGATCCCCCTGGACCCGCAGTCGCAAAAGCGGGGGGGGCTGAATAGTTACCTTTTGCGACCATCTCGTGATGGGCATAATTAAATTGGAACGACGCTACTCTGCCACGGCTCCATGAGAAATTCTCCCAGTTCTGGGGGGGTCATGGTGTCCACTCCCGCCGATCCCCGGTTGCATTTCACACGGTGCAAGGCGGCCCCTTGCCGGGTCTGTAGAGGACTTTCCCCTCCAAGTAGGACGCCCCCCGCCGGGCGCACCACGAAAAACGCCGGGAGGATGACTTCCCCCCCGGCGTTACGCTCTCTTTTTCCTTCCCAACATCCGCCGCGAGGTCGCAGGGGGTCAAGCGGTTTTTTTCTCGGCGTCCTTCTTCATGATGTACCACTGCTGGGTGATGGACAGCACGTTGTTGACGAACCAGTAGAGGATCAACCCCGAGGGGAAGTTGAGAAACATGAAGGTGAAGACGATCGGCAGCAGCAAAATCACCTTGGCCTGCACCGGATCCGGCGGAGGGGGCGACAGCTTGGTCTGGATAAACATGGAGACGCCCATCAGAAGGGGCAGGACGTAGTAGGGGTCCATCTCCGACAGATCATGGATCCACAACCCCAGGGGGGCGTGGCGCATCTCGATGGAAAGCAACAGCACCTTGTAGAGGGCGAAAAAGACGGGAATTTGCAGCATGATGGGCAGGCATCCCCCCAGGGGGTTGACCTTGTGCTCCTGATAGAGCCGCATCATCTCCTGTTGCATCCGCTGCTTGTCGTCGCCGTAGATTTTTTTCAGCTCCTCCACCTTGGGCTGCAAGCGCCGCATCGCCGCCATGGAGTGGTAGCTCTTGTTGGCCAGGGGGAAGAACAACGCCTTGATGATGAAGGTCAGGACGACGATGGCCACGCCGAAATTGCCGGTGAAGTGGTAGAAGAACAACAAAAACTTGACCAGCGGCGCCGCCAGGAAGTGGAACCACCCATAGTCGATGGAACGATCCAGGGCCAACCCCTGGGCCTCCAGCAACTCCACTTCCTTGGGGCCGATGAACATCCGGGTCTTGATCTCCTCCATGCCGCCGGGGGCCGCCGTCAGCTTGCGGGAGACCGCGCCCACCCGATGCGCCGGGGCGTCGAAATCAAAGTAGAAGCGTTTGGAGTTCTCCTGATCCTCCGGCGACAGGGCGGCCAGATAGTATTTGTCGCTGAACCCCGCCCAACCGGCGCTGGCGTCCAGACGGGCCTCCTTCTCTTTGAGGGAGGCATAGTCGTGTTGCACCCGGGCGTTGTCCAGATAGCCCATGGGGCCGTGGAAATCCTGGGTGGCGGTGGCGGAACTCTCCTCCTTCGGCTCCACCCGGACGAAATGGCCGTAATGGAAGAGGTTCACCGGCTGGGCCCCGGTGTTGCGCACCCGGTCGGTGAGGGTGACCAGGTAAGAGTTGGGGGCGAAGGAGAACTCCTTCTCGAAGGTCAGCCCGGTGCCGTTGTTCCAGGTCAGACGAATCAGGGTGGGGCTGGAGGAGGGATCCACCTTCCACACCGCGTCGGGCCCGGGGGTGGCGGGCGCCCCGGCCCCGCCGAGGAATCCGCTTTCGGCCAGGAACATCTCCGGCCCGGAGCGATGGAACAGGGTGATGGGGGGGGAGTCGGGGGTCAACTTCTCCTTGAAGCGGAGCAACTGCAACTGATTCAGACGCGCCCCCTTCAACTCCACCTGACCCGACAGCACTCCATTGGCGAAGGCCCAGCCGGGGCTGGGCTCGCTGTCGACCACTGGGACGGAGGGGGTCTTGGAGGCGGCATCCTTGACGGCGGCGGGGGGGGCGATCGGCGGCGCGGCGGCGGGGCTTACGGACGCGGCGGATGGGACGTCCCCCGGGGCGGCGGGCGTGACCGCCTGCTGCTCCTGCGCCACCGGGGTCTCCGGCGGGGCGGGCGGGAAGAAGGTGGCCATGTACATTTGATAGACCACGACCAGCAAAAATGACAAGCCGATGGCCAGGGTGGTGCGCCGGTCCATGGGGTTTCCTTCCGTCAAATCGGCCCGATCAGGGCCTGGAGCGGGATCCGCGCGGGATCCCCGATGGGAACGTCCGTCCTGCGATGCGCCGCGTTCCGGTTCAGGGGACCGGATCGATCCCCCCCGGATGGTAGGGATGACACCGGGCGAGCCGTTTCACGGTCAAGATCAACCCCCGCCACACCCCATG
The DNA here is from genome assembly GCA_015231965.1 of Magnetococcales bacterium. Classification (GTDB taxonomy): domain Bacteria; phylum Pseudomonadota; class Magnetococcia; order Magnetococcales; family JADGAP01; genus JADGAP01. Next base: position 2,223 of record JADGAP010000243.1, read on the forward strand.
CCGATGAAAGGCGGTGAAGGCGTATTCGGAGCAGGTGGGGTAAAAGCGGCAGGAAGGGGGGAGCAGCGGTCGGAGGATCCACTGATAGACGCGAATCAGGGCGATGAAGAGCCATTTCACCCCCTGCTCTCCTCTCCCCGGGGGGCCGCCGAAACGGGGCCGTTGGCCGCCGGTTTGGCTTTCGCCCCGCCGCGCCCCACCGCTCGCGGCATGGGAGGCCGAGTCACCCGCCCCTGGGTCAGGGCGTCGAACAACTGTTTCAGATCTCCCCGCCACTGCTCCCGGGTGGCGGTGCCCGCGTCGCGGCGGGCGATGAGGACGCAATCCATGGGGGCTTCCGGAGGGGCCAGTTGGTGACGTCGCAGGCGAAACGCCTCGCGGATCACCCGGCGGATGGCGTTGCGCACCACTGCCTTGCCCACCTTGCGGCTGATGGTGACGCCCAGCCGCGATCCTGGGCCCGAACCCGGTGCCGCCGCCAGGGTGAAGCAGCTTCCATGGCGGCGCTTGCCTTGCCCCAGCACCCGCTCGAACTCGGACTTGCGCAGCAGCCGCGCCTCCTTGGGAAAGGTCAGGCGCAACGGCGCACCCCCCATCGCCGCCAGCGGGGCGGGAGGGGAGGAACGGTCAGGCGAGGCGTCGTCGGTCGGTGCCCCGGCGAGGGTCTCGCCCCCGATCAAGACGTGGGCGGAGGACGCGGGGGGCGAGGACAAGGTCACACGGCCAAGCGAGCCCGACCCTTGCGACGGCGACGGGAGAGGACGTCCCGGCCCCCGGCGGTGGCCATGCGAGCGCGGAAACCGTGGGTCCGAGCGCGGCGGATGTTGCTGGGCTGAAAGGTCTGCTTCGACATGGTTCGACTCCTGGGTCGCGGGGATCGAGAGGATCCTGTCCGGGTTAATGCTGATTCTGGTCCATCGGGCACCCCCGGCGGCAAAGGGGCGAACCCGTGGGGCCGAGGGGGGAGCGTGGTTCGCAGCCTCACGAGGCCGCGCCCTTCATGAAACTGGACAATATGATCCAGATGCGCCATCGGGTCAAGAGGCGGCTTCACCTTCCAGTCCGGCTTCAGAATCTCCCGTGAAGGACGTTGCCCCCGTCAGGCCCCTGTGCTAGAATCGTGGCTTCGTTATAAATGATTGTTTTTTTTGTTTTTATTAAAAAGTATCCACATACCGCCCCCCCCTCGCCGTCTTGTTGCGGGGCGGTTTGACGTTGGATGAACCTGGAATCAAAAGGAAATGCGCTCCCCATGACGCCCCTGTGGACTCGTTTTTTGGAAGCCGCCAAAGCCCAGTTTTCCCCGGGGGTCTACGACACCTGGATCAAGCCCCTGCGCCCCACCGGATCCCCCGATCACGCCCCCTTCACCCTGCTGGCCCCCAACGGGTTCGCCGCCGACTGGATCAACAAGCAATACGCCGCCCAGTTGGCCGAACTGTTGGAAGCCGCTGCCGGGGCGCCGGTTCATTTCGTGGTGTTGGCCGATCCCTCGCCGCCGATTCCGCAGTTCGCCGCCCCCGCCCTCCTCCCCCTCCGCCTG
>JADGAP010000244.1 GCA_015231965.1 Magnetococcales bacterium
GCGGGGGCAGGCTCTACAACCCGCCAGGGCAATGGTTGCCCTGGACCCGCAGCCCGATTCAAGGGTCCGCGCTCCGTCCAGCTTGCGTAAGTTTGAATTGGAAAGAATATAAAAGGCAACATCGAAACAACTGTAATGATCAAAACCCCAGGGCTCCGTCCTGGACCTGCGGTCCCCTTGAATCGGAGTCAAATCAGGTCAACCAGGATTGCACGATGCGCAACGCAATCCCGACGTTCATTTTGGACGCCCCCCCCCCCGACGGTGAAAGGCATAGCACACCCCGGTGATTTCGGCTTCCGGCGGCAAGGACTTGAGCAAATCGAACAACACCTTGTAACCCCGCAAGACGAAGCGGCGGCGATGACGCCCGATCACCCCCCGCACGAAGGTCGTGTCGCCGCCAAAAAATCCCGACATGGGATCCCGCGCCTGAACCCCATGGAACAACAGGCGCAAGCCACTGAAAAAGGCCGCCAACCGTTGCAGCGCCAAGCGGGAAAAGGTCCAGCGAAACGCCACGTTGTCCCGTACCCCCAGCACCAGGGGATACCCCAACGCCATTTGCTCCGCCATCGCCCCCACGACCTCGGGAGGATGCTGGAAATCGGCGTCCATGACCAGGAAATAGGGGGTTTCCACCTGCTCCAACCCCTCCAGAACGCTGGCGGTCAACCCCTTCACCGCCGCCCCGGCGCGGTCGTGAAACACCAGATCCCCCGCCGGAGTCAACCGCTGGGCCACCACCTGGGGCGTTCCGTCCACACTGCCGTCGTCCACGATGCGCAGCCGGATGCCCGGGTAACGTTCCCGCAGGGCGTCGATCATCAACCCCACGCAACCCGCCTCGTTGAGGGTGGGCATCACCACGGTCAAAAGGGAATAGTCCATGGACGCCGATTCGCCGGGCATGGTCAAACCGGAGAAGCCGCTTCCAGGGGCGCACGACCGCTCACCCGCCAACTCACCCCCATGTACGGCGAAATGCGCCGATCCGTGAGCCCCTCGGTCAACCCCTCCGCCCGCTGACGGGAGAGAAACTGGGTCTGGGGGGCGTTGAGTTTGTCGAACACATTGAGCAGATTGCGCTGGAAGCTCAAGCGGCGAAAATTGCCGAAATAGTCGTAATAGGGCAAAAATCGCAACGGCAGACGATAGAGGGTATGTACCGGGGCATAGAGCAGCGCCGTGACCAGACGGGAGATCACCAGCACCACCCGCCGGGGCAGGGGGGCCAGAAACACGCGGCGCAACGGCTCCACCAGCCAGCGCATCCAACCGTTGCCCTCTTGCGCATAGACCCACAACACCAACAGCCCCCCCGGCTTCAGATGCCGCCGCAAATTGGCCGCCGTCGCCTCCGGATCGTCGGTGTGATGCACCACGCCAATGGAGAGAACCACATCGAACCGACGCCCCAAATCCATGGCGGCAATGTCCGCCTCGACCCATTGAACGTTGTCCAACCCTTGGCAGCGTTGCCGGGCCAACTCGGCGGTATTGAGGTCCACCGCAGTCACCGAGCGGGCATGGGGGGCGAGAAACCGGGTATGCTGTCCCCCTCCGCATCCCGCCTCCAGCACCTCCAAGCCGCGAAAATCCTCCAGGGTGAAGGGGTGGATCCAATCCAGGAACAAAAACTGCTCCTGATCTTCCAGCAGGGTCCATTGATCCTTCCACTCCGATTGTTGCGGTTGCATGGCGGTCTCGGCAAAGGGATTCAGGGGGGCGCGGACGAATGGCTCCGCGGGGTGGGATCGAAGATGGAGTGGAACTCATTGACGGGGGGCGGGGCCAGGGTGGGCGTTTGCACGACGACGCCCCGCTCCTGCGCCTGCTCCACGTAATAGCGCAACGCCACCAGGATGGCGACGTAATGGTACGGCAGGTCAAAATAGGCCATGCCGAGAAAAATGCCACAGGCCGCGTACCCCACCAACCCCATTTGCAACATGCTGGCCAGATCCCCGGCCCAGGGCAGCCCCAGGTGGGGAGACTGTCGGACCATGCGCCGAATCCGCTGCCCGTTGTAAAGCGCCGTCATGAAAAATAACAACCAGAGGATCAATCCGCCAACTCCCTGTTCGGCCAGCACCTCGAAATAGATGCTGTGGGCGTCGTGGGTCTCTCCGGGGTCGGGGCCGTAGACGTGAAAATTGCGGCGAGTGAAGGCGGAAAATCCCCCGCCGAAAAACGGCCGCTCCCGGGCCACGTTGATGGCGAATCCCCAGGAATTGATCCGCCCGTACATCGAACTGTCGCTTTTGAGGGCCTTGATCCCCAGGACTTCAATCTGATAATCCTCTTTGATGGCCGTGGGAACCCGATTGTCAATCCCGAAGGTCAACACGGATTTCCGTTTTTTGACCGGGGAGAAAACCTCCTCCCCATCCAGGTAAAATGCCGACGCCAACCGCTCACGTTCCGCCTCTTCCATCTGATGCTCGTAGGCATTGCGCATGGTGCTCATGCGATCGTGCCAGTGTTGCGGCATGAAACTGAGCACCAGGGGGATGACCAGGGCCATGATCAGAATCACCCGGAACCGTTTGGGGCTGCGCATCCAGAACCCCAAGGCCAGTGCGGCGCTGCCCACCATGCCGCCGCGAGAATAGGTGGACACGACGGCAAGGGTGGTGGTAACCATGATGAACGCTAAAACCAACTTAAGCAGCCGACCGGAAGAATGCAGAAAAAGATACCAATACAAGGGAAACGTGGTGACCAGGGCCAGGGCCAGGGTATTGTTATCATAATAAAATCCCCCGATGGGGCCGTAAACCCGGAACGCCCCGCCGGTCAGCGCGGTAAAAATCCCCCCCTTGACGCCATAAAATCCCACCGACAGAGCGATGACCCACACCAGCCCGTTGAACCAAATCCGGTCGTTCAACAAAACGATCGTGATCGCCACCATGATCTGGATTTTCATGGTGCGGGTCCATTCCTGGTAGGCCAGGGCGGGATTGAGGGCGTCCAACATGCTGATGGTCATCCAGATCATCAGCAGCACCCACAGCTTGGTCACCAGGGTCCAGGGGATGTGCAGGCGGATTTTATCCGAAAGAAAAAGCCCCGGCAGGGTGGCGGCGGCGATGACCAGGTTGAAGCGAAAATCGAAGGCGTAACTCCAGGTCAGACGGTGGGGCAGCATGTAGCTGATCCAGGTCCACAACAACAATCCGATACGGGGATTGAAGTAGCAGGAGGGCAACATGCCAAACACAAACAGCATGAGGGCCAAGTCTCTCATGTCATGGAACCGGACGCCCCAGGGCGGCTTCGTAGGCTGAACGGCAGAGGGGAACCAGCTGCTCCCAGGAGCGCCGGGTTTCGACCCACCGGCGGGCCTCTTGCGCCATGCGGCGACGCCACGCCTCATCGGCCAGCAGGGCGGCGGCTTGATCGGCCAGGGCCTGGGGGTCGTCCGGGGCGAAGAGACGGGCGGTCTCCGGGTCGGGCAGCAACTCCCGATGCCCCCCCACCGCCGAGGCCAGCACCGGGATTCCGGCGGCCATCGCCTCCAGGGGTTTGAGGGGCGTCACCATCTCCGTCACCCGCTCCCGACGGCGGGGAAACACCGCCAGGGACAACAAGGGATAGCACCCCAAGGCTTGCGGCTGGGGCAGCCGACCGGCCAGCAAAATGCGCTCCTTCAAGGGATGACGCTCCACCAGGCGACGCAACGCCTCCTCCTCCGGCCCCCCCCCCCACCCGCCCCACCAGGGCGGCCACCCCCCGCGCGCGGCGCACGCG
>JADGAP010000245.1 GCA_015231965.1 Magnetococcales bacterium
GGTGGAGGAGTTGGTCGCATAACCCAGGCGCCGTTTGACGACATGGGCAATTTTAAAATGGAACTACTATAAAATGAAATAGCTATAGCAAAAAACGCCCTTCGCGCAGCGCGCCCACATCCAAACCGGTCAATCCATGAATAAGGCGGGTTGGGAACGATCCTTGCCGGATGGCCCCCCCGCTGGAACGGCGGGGAGAAGGGCGCGCGCGTGGGGGATGGGCGCGAGGAAGGGGGAATCAGCTCCGCTCGCGGCGGCATTTGGTTCCGGAGAGTTCGCCCTTGAGTTGTCCGCAGGCGGCGGCGATGTCGCCCCCCCGGCTTTCCCGCATCACCGCCACCAGTTGGGCCTTCCACAGCACCTCCTGAAAGCGGGCGGAGGCCTCGGGAGAGGAGGGGCGATAGGTCCCGCCGGGCCAGGGATTGAAGGGAATGAGGTTGATCTTGGAGGGGATGCCCTGGACGAAGCGGACCAGCTCCCGGGCCTCCTCCACCGAATCGTTGACCCCATCCAGCAGCACCCACTCCCAGAGGATGCGGCGACCGGTGCCCCGGGGGTACTCCCGGGCCGCCTCGCGGAGTTCGGCCAGGGGATATTTGCGATTGAGGGGGACCAACACGTCCCGGGTGGCGTCCCGCACCGAATGGAGGGAGATGGCCAGATTGACCCCCAACTCCCGCCCCACCCGTCCCAGCAGCGGCGCGACTCCGGCGGTGGAGAGGGTCACCTTGCGGGTTCCGATGGCCAATCCGCAGCCATCCATGAGGATCCGCGCCGCCTGGGCCACCGCGTCATAATTATAGAGGGGCTCCCCCATGCCCATGAAGACGATGTTGGTCAGTCGGCGCCCCTGTTCGGCCATGTCGATGCGGGCCCGCAACGCCTGTTCGACGATCTCCGCCGCCGTCAGGTTGCGGCTGAAGCCCTGCATGCCGGTGTGGCAGAAGGGGCATCCCAGGGTGCATCCCGCCTGGGAGGAGACGCAGAGCGTGCCCCGTTCCATGTCCGGAATGTAGACCGTCTCGATGCGTTGATCGTCCTCCATGCGGAAGAGCCATTTCACCGTGCCATCCTCCGACTGTTGGCGGGAGATGGTTTCCACCGCCGGGCGGATGGGCAGTTCCGCCATCAGGCGGGCGCGGAAGGGTTTGGCCAGGTCGGTCATCTCTTGCGGATCGGTGACCAGTTTGGCGTAGACCCAGCCCCACAGTTGGCGGGCGCGGAAGGGTTTTTCGCCCCAGGAGACCATGAGGGCGGTCAGTTCGTCCCGGGTCAGGCCCACCAGCGAGGGGGCGGCGGCGGCGGGGGGCGGGGGAAAGGGCAGGGAAGATTCCATCGGTGGGGGGGGGATCCTGGAAGGGCGGGGCGGAAAAATCGCGATCGAACGAAGAATTCTAAAAGATTCCAACAAGCAAAAAAAGGTGAAGGGGGTTTGGGGGACAGTTCCCTGTCCCCCAAGGTCTTGCCTTCAAGCTTTAGCGGGTGCGGGGGCAGATCGCCATTTCGGGGAAGAAAAAGGCGATCTCCTTGGCGGCGGTCTCCGGGGCGTCGGAACCATGGACGGCGTTGGCCTCGATGCTCTCGGCGAAATCGGCACGGATGGTGCCCGGGGCGGCCTTCTTGGGATCGGTGGCCCCCATCACCTCGCGATTGCGCAGGATGGCGTTCTCGCCCTCCAACACCTGGGCGACGATGGGGCCGGAGCTCATGTAGACGGTGAGATCGTCGTAGAAGGGACGCCCCTTGTGGACGGCGTAAAAGCCCCCCGCCTGCTCCCGGGAGAGGTGAATCATCTTCATGGCCACGATGCGCAGCCCCGCCGCCTCGAAACGGGCGGCGATCTGGCCGATGGCGTTCTTGGCCACCGCGTCGGGCTTGATGATGGAAAAGGTCCGTTCAACCGCCATGGAAACCTCCGAACAAGATGAAAAATCAGGGCGTTGTTGCTGAGAGAGAGAGGCCGCGCGGCGGGGCAAGAAGTCCGCTTCGCCGCAGCGCGAGGGTAGCAAGGACGGAGCGGCAGGCCAAGCATAATCTTGCGCCCCGAGACTTTGTTTTTGGCACCAATTTTGAGTTCGCCGGGCGCATCTTGATGCACTTCGTCAAGGTTGGGTTAATTTTCGCGATGGATCATAACGTTGCGCGCCTTGTCCCCAACGCCTGTGGATAACCCTGTGGACAAGGGTGGGGCGCGGAGCCGACAAGCCCACGGCGACAAGGGGCCAAAGCATCCCGCCCAATCTTTGGGCGCGCCATCAGGGGCGAGTAAAATCAATCCGTTGAATAAAATTTTCCGAATTCTTCCCCCCCCCTGTCAGGCAAAAAAAAGGGGTTGCGCTCCCGGTTCAAGGTGTGCTAGCCCGGTTGTTGATATTTTCCGATGAGGGCTTATTCCCTACTGGTCAGGGCGGGGACGGCCCCCTATAATGAACCCCGGGACGGAAGAGGGGCGGGAAGACGTCGCCCCCAGACAAGGCGAGGATCGTTCCCCGGGCCGCCGCCAATCGACGGATCCCCGCCCCTCCGTTTTTTTTTGGGGGGGGGGGGGAGGGATCTTTTTTTTCTGGAAGAGACGGGAGAGAGCTCAGATGAATTATCGCGCGTTGTTCGCCAGTTTGGTGTTGACCGCCGCCGCGGTTCCGACGGCCCAGGCCGCCGCCTGGTACGGCGGTCAATTTTCCGCCGAGATCACCATGTCCGGAACCAAGGATCCGGCCAACAAGGCCCAAGGCAAGCTGTTCATCGGGGCGGACAAAGCCCGGGCCGAGGGAAACCACAATAACGAGACCAAGGTGGTGATCCGGGACAACGCCAAACAGAAGTTCTTCACCCTGCTTCCGGGCAAGAAGGAGTACTACGAAGGGTTGGGCGACGCCCCTCCCCCGCCCATGCCGGAAGTGGACGTGCTGCCCGCCGACGCCGACAGCCTCTGCAACACGCAAAAGGCCCACGTCGCCTGCACCAAGCAGGGTGCCGAGACCCTGGACGGGGTCAACGTGGAGAAATGGCTGATCCAGATGACCCCGCCGGCGCAACAGGGTCAACCCCCCCAGCCCCCCCGGCTGATCACCATGTGGGTGGATCCGGCCAAGCGGGCGATCCTCAAGCAGGAGACCCAGGGCGGCCCCAGCATGGTCCGCAAGTTTGGTGGGGCTGGGGAGATGAATGGCCGTCAGGTGGAAAAGTGGGGCGTCACCCAAAGCTTCCAGAACCAGAGCATGAGCTCCACCTTGTGGGTCGACCCCAAGCTCAAGCTGACCATCAAGGCGGTGGGCGGCGACTACAACATGGACGTCACCAACGTGCAGGAGGGGGCGCAGGATCCCAAGCTGTTTGAAGTCCCCGCCGACTTCAAGCAGATTCAGCCCCCCAAGCCGCCCCAGCAGCCGGGCAGCGGTCCCGGCGGTCCTCCCCGCTGAGCGGTGGCGGCAGGATCGGGTAGGAGGCGGGGGTCACCCCCCCGCCGTCCTCCCCACTGCCGTACATCCGGTTCCGTCATACGGCGGTTCATGCGGTACGTTAATGTTGAAGCCTTTGCACTTGACCCCGCCGTGACCCGAGTCCAAGGGCGTGTGTCGATATCGGCACCCCCTGATTTTCCCCGTTTTGGAGAGTTTTCATTTTCCTGTTTGGGTGAAAATCTGCTCCCTTCGGCGACGAATTGTAAATTAGGTCAAACGGCACCTGGTGGTGCAACCAACTCCCCAACCACGAAAACGTCATTCCCGCGAAGGCGGGAATCCAGG
>JADGAP010000246.1 GCA_015231965.1 Magnetococcales bacterium
CACCCCGCCCACCCCTCCGACCACCGACCCGGCGACTCCGGCGGCTTCGACGACTTCGCCGGAAGTGGTGGCGGGGGAGAACCTGCAAACCCTGCTGGAACGGGTGCTGGCGGCCCATCGCGACGAGCGGTGGGAGGAGGCGGGGCGGTTGTGCGACGCCGCCCTGGCCCTCGACCCCGCCCGGGCCGACGCCTGGACCCTGCGGGGGATGATCTGGCGCAAGCTGGAGCGGGACGATCTGGCCCTGGAGGCCTATCGTCGGGCGGTGCTGCACAAGCCGGACTACGCCGACGCCTTCAACAACATCGGCAACCTCTATCGCGGGCGGAAGGAGTACGAACCGGCCCGGCGCAATTACGAGGAGGCGTTGCGTCTGGATCCCAAAAGTTCCGGAGCGTGGCACAATCTGGCGCTGTGTCATCAGGAGCATGGAGCCCACGCGCTGGCCCTGGCGTGTCTGCGTCAGGCGGTGGCGACGGGTCCAGACAACGCCGACGCCCACTGGGATCTGGCCCTCTCGCTGCTGCTCCATGGCGACCTGCCCCACGGCTTCCGGGAGTACGAATGGCGCTGGAAACGGCGGAAGCCCGAACCCCGGGGCTACGTTCAACCCTTGTGGGACGGCGGGCCGTTGCGCGGCAAAACCCTCTACCTCTACGCCGAGCAGGGGTTCGGCGACGCCCTCATGTTCCTGCGTTTTTTGCCGGAGGCGGCGCAGCGAGCCCAGGGGCGGATCGTGCTGGAGGTGCAGCCGGAGCTGCTGCCCCTCCTCGACCACCTGCCCGACATGAGCCAGATCATCGGGCGGGACGACGAGCCCAAGCCCGCCTTCGACGTGCAGGCCCCGCTGCTCTCCCTGCCGATGATTTTCGGAACCACCTTGGAGACCCTGCCCCGCCAACCCTTTCTCGAACCCCCGACGGCGGCCCGGGAAAAATGGCGGCAGCGGCTGGCCCCCCTGGATTCGACCCGGGAGTTGAAGGTGGGCCTGGTCTGGGCGGGGAATCCCAACGTCAAGAACGACGCCATGCGCTCTCCTCGGCTGGAGCCCTTCCTGCCCATCCTGCCCCGGGTCGGGGTGCGCTTTTTTTCGTTGCAGATGGGGGATGGCCGTCGCGATCTGGAGGGGCGGACCCTGCCCCCCAACTTTTTGGATCTGGCGGGTCAAATCGGCGATTTCGCCGACACGGCGGGGATTCTGGCCAATCTGGATCTGCTGCTCACCACCGACACCTCGGTGGCCCATCTGGCGGGGGCGATGGGGCTTCCGGGGTTGGTGACGTTGCACCACCTGCCCGACTGGCGCTGGACCCTGGAGCCCGACCGCAGCGTCTGGAATCCCACCCTGAAACTCTTCCGCCAGCCCGAGGCGGAGCGCTGGGATCGGGTGATGGCGGCGGTGGATCGGGAGTTGCTGCAGCTCACGGCGCAACGGGCGGCGGTGGGGACGGGGGCGGCGTCGCCCCCCGGAGCGGCGGAGTTGGCCGCCTCCCACTTCGCCCGGGCGGCGGCGCTCCTGGCGGAAAACCAGCCGGAGGCGGCGGACGCGGCCTGTCGCCAGGGGTTGCGCCTCCATCCGGCGGCACCGGACGGTTGGAATCTGCTGGGGGTGATCGACCGGCGACGGGGGGCCCTGGCGGCGTCGGAGGCGGCGCTGCGTCTCGCCGTCGCCCTGCTGCCCAACTACGCCGACGCCCACCACCACCTGGGCCGCACCCTGGAGCTGCAAGGGGCGTTCGCGGCGGCGGCGGAGGCCCTGCAACGGGCCTGCGACCTGAGCCCGAACCACGAAAATTATCTCATCGCCCTGGCCAACGCCCGGCGGGAAGCGGGGGACGGGGCGGGATCCCAGGCCGCCGCCCAGGCCATCCTGGCCTTTCGCCCCCCATCCCCCGCCGCCTTCAACCTGATGGGGGCGGCGCTGATTCAGCAGGGTCGGACCCTGGAGGCGGAAGCCCCCTTGCGTCAGGCCATGGCCCTCCAGCCGGAGGGGTTCGAGGCCCGCTCCAATCTGGGCATCGTGCTGCAACACGCCGAGCGGTTCGACGAACTGGCCGAACTGTTCACCGGACTGTCCGGGGAGTTTCCCCAGCGGGCCTCGGTCTGGCTGACCCTGGGGCTGGCCCGCCATCGCCTCGGCCAAATCGCCGAGGCGGAAGCGTGTTACGAAAAGGCGCTGACCCTGGAACCGGGGCTGCTCCACGCCCGCAACAATCTGGCGGCCCTCTATCGCGGCGGCGGTCAGTTCAAAAAGGCCCTGGAACACTATCAGCGGATTCTCGCCCAAGCTCCGGATCGGCTGGAGGCGCGGATCCATCGGGCCCACATGAAGCTCTACCTCTGCGACTGGGAGGGATTGGACGATCTGGGGGATTTGGTTCAGCGGGCGATGACGGCGGAGCGGGGCGAGGATCAACTCAGCCCCTTCCCCTTTCTCTCCTTTCCCGTGGCGATGACGGAGGCGCAACAAACCCGCATCGCCGCCAACTATTGCCGCTCCTTGCGCCCCCCGACGGGGGATCCCCTGCCTCCTCGCAGCCCCCGGGACGAAAACGCCCCGCTACGCATCGGCTACGCCTCCAGCGATTTTCACAACCACGCCACCGCCCATTTGATGCTCGGGCTGTTCCGTCGCCACGACCGCAAGCGGTTTGAAATTTTCGCCTACTCCTGGGGGCCGGACGACGCCAGCCGCTATCGTCAGCGCATTCGCCAGGAGTGCGACCATTTCGCCGATCTGGAGGGGGCCTCCTCGTACGCCATCGCCCGCCGCATTCGCGAGGACGGCATCGACATTCTGGTGGACCTGAAGGGCCACACCGGACACTCCCGCCCGGAAATTTTCCTGCTCCACCCCGCCCCGGTGCAGGCGACCTACCTCGGCTATCCCGGCTCCTTCGGCGATGCCTGTATGGATTTCGCCATCGTCGACGACGTGGTGACGCCCCCCGCGCAACAAGGGGTCTACACCGAATGTCTGGCCGCCATGCCCCACTGCTACCAGATCAACGACAACGAGCAGCCCATCGCCGAGCCCCTTCCTGATCGCGGCGCGTGCGGACTGCCCGAGGAGGGGTTTGTCTTCTGCTGTTTTTGCACCCACTACAAGATCGATCCCACGGTTTTTTCCGTCTGGATGCGGATTTTGCAACAGGTTCCTGGTTCGGTGTTGTGGTTGCTGTCCCCCATCGAGCCGTGGGCCGGGGAAAATTTGCAACGGCAGGCGGCGTTGCGGGGGGTGGATCCCGCCCGGCTGCTCTTCGCCCCGACATTGCCCAAGGAGCGGCATCTTTCCCGTTTGCGCCACGCTGATCTTTTTCTCGACACGCTCCATTACAACGCCCACACCACCGCCAGCGACGCCCTGTGGGCCGGGGTTCCGGTGTTGACCCTGCCCGGCGCAACCTTCGCCTCCCGGGTGGGGTCGAGCATCGTTCGCGCCGTCGGTCTGCCCGAACTGGTGATGGGCGATTTGGCGCAATACGAGGCGGCGGCGGTGGATTTGGCCACCTCGGGGCGGGATCGTCTGGCGGCGTTGCGGGAGCGGTTGGCGGTCAACCGGTTGGAGAGTCCGTTGTTTGACACGGAGCGGTTCGTCCGGGATTTGGAGGCGTTGTACGGGCGGATGTGGGCAACGCGGGGTCGGTTGGACGACGATCGGTGGTCTTGATCTCGTTTTATCCCGGATTGTCCTTGAGAGATGAAAAGTGCTTTCATGAGCA
>JADGAP010000247.1 GCA_015231965.1 Magnetococcales bacterium
CTATTTTGGCGCCCTGCGCCAGGGGGTGGCCATGCAGGAGGAGCATGACGCCATTTTTTGCATCGTCGATCTTCACGCCCTCACCGTGCGCCAGGATCCCCGGGAGTTGCGCCAGCGTTCGGTGAATCTGGCGGCGCTCTACATCGCCTGCGGCATCGATCCGGAAAAGAGCGTGGTCTTCATCCAAAGCCACGTTCCGCAACACGCCGAGTTGGCCTGGATCCTCTCCACCTTCACCCAGATGGGGGAGCTGGAGCGGATGACCCAGTTCAAGGAGAAGGCGCAGCGCCATCAGCAGAACATCAATGCCGGGCTTTTCACCTATCCGGTGTTGATGGCGGCGGACATTTTGCTCTACGGAACCCATCGGGTGCCGGTGGGGGAGGATCAAAAGCAGCATCTGGAGCTGACCCGGGACGTGGCCATCCGCTTCAACGGCCTGTACGGACCGGTGTTCCAGGTTCCCGACCCGATGATTCCCAAGGAGGCGGCCCGGGTGAAGGATCTCCAGGAGCCGACCAAGAAGATGTCCAAGACCGCCGAGTCGGAGCTGGCCCGGGTGATGATCCTGGACGATCCCAAGGAGATCCTGAAAAAATTCAAGAAGGCGGTGACCGACAGCGAGGGGGTGGTTCGTTACAACGAGGCGTTGCAACCGGGGGTGGCCAATCTGCTCACCCTGTGGTGCGTCGCCACCGGTCACTCCATGGAGAAGGCGCTGCACCATTTCAGCCACAACATGTACGGCAAGTTGAAGGTCGAGACCGGCGAGGCGGTGGCGGCGGTGCTGGCCCCGGTGCAGGAGCGGTATCGCCAATTGCAGGAGGATCGGGGTGCCTTGGAAAAACTTTTGCATCACGGGGCGGAACGGGCCCGGGATCGGGCGGAGCGGATGATTCATCGCGTGTACGACGCCGTGGGGCTGCCCCTGGATGGAGCCCGTTTTGGCCGCCGCTGACAAGCCGGGCCGCCCGGCTCCGGCGGCGACTGGGGAGAAGGACGAAGCCCGGGAAGGGATTCGCCTGCAAAAGTGGATGGCCGACGCCGGACTTTGCTCCCGACGGGAGGGGGAGCGCTGGATTTTGGCGGGGCGAGTGCTGGTCAACGGCGAGGTGATCCGCCGCATGGGGACGCTGGTTCGTCCGCAAGATCAGGTGATGGTGGATGGGCGGATGATCCAGCGGGATCTGTCGGTGGGATCGGTGGTGTTGGTCTACCACAAACCCCGGGGCGTGGTCTGCACCCGCAAGGATCCGGAAGGGCGGCCCACCCTGTATGATCGGTTGTCGCCGGATCTGCCCCGGCTGGTTTCGGTGGGGCGGCTGGATTTCACCTCCGAGGGGTTGTTGCTGTTGACCAACGACGGCCAGTTGGCCCATCGCCTGGCCCATCCCAGCCATGAGGTGGAGCGGGTCTATCGGGTGCGGGCCCATGGTCCGGTCACCCCCCGGGTGTTGGACGGCATGGCCCAGGGGGTGACGCTGGAGGATGGCCCCACCGGCCCCTTGCAGGTGGCGTGGGACAGCCAGCAGGGGAGCAACAGCTGGCTCACCATCACCTTGCGGGAGGGGCGCAACCGCATGGTGCGGCGGATTTGCGCCGCCTTCGGCCTGGAGGTTTCCCGGTTGATTCGGGTCTCCTACGGCGGAGTGGAGTTGGGCGACGTTCCCCCGGGGGAGTGGCGGATGTTGCAGCCCCGGGAGTTGATGCGGCTGCGCAAGGCGGCGGGGATGGGGAGTCCCGGGAAGAAGGGGGGATGATGAGCGCCCCGCCGGTGCATCGCCTGTTCACGCTGCTGCTGGCGGCCTACGGTGCGCAACGCTGGTGGCCGGCCCGCTCCGCCTTCGCCATGATGGCCGGGGCGGTGCTGGTGCAAAACACCGCCTGGACCGGGGCCGCGCTGGCGGTGCGTCGGCTGGAGGAGGCGGGGGCGCTCCACCCGGCGGCGTTGCGCGCCCTGGAGGAGACGTGGCTCTGGGAGTTGATCCGTCCGGCGGGCTATTTCCGGGTCAAGGCCAAACGGTTGCGGGCCCTGGCGGAATTTCTCCAGGGGCATGGCGACGATCCGGAGCGGCTGTTTCAACAGGAGTTGGGGGCATTGCGGCGGGCCTTGTTGGGGGTGCATGGCATTGGTCAGGAGACCGCCGACTCCATCCTTTGTTACGGCGCGGCTCAGCCCATTTTCGTGGTGGACGCCTACACCCGGCGTCTTTTCCATCGCCTGGGATGGAGCAGCCCCCAGGCCTCCTACGAAACGCTGCAATCGATGGTGCATCACGCCATGCCGCCGGACGCCGGCCCCGCCGCCGCCGAGGAGTTCGCCGAGTTCCACGCCTTGATCGTGCGTCACGCCAAGCGCCACTGCCGGGCGCGGCCGCTTTGCATTGGCTGCCCAGTCACGTTCTGCCCGATGCATCGACCATGAACGAATCCCCGATCCCGCCCCTCGAGGCGCTTTTTGCCGTTGCCGAGGGCGGTCCGCGCCGTCCCGTGATTCGTCAACTGCCCGATTATCTGGCCAACCAGATCGCCGCCGGGGAGGTGGTGGAGCGTCCCGCCTCGGTGGTCAAGGAGTTGGTGGAAAACAGCCTGGACGCCGGGGCGACCCGCATCGAGGTGAAAATCGAGGCGGGGGGCAAGCGGCTGATTCAGGTGATCGACAACGGCTGCGGCATGAGCGGGGAGCAGGCCGCCCTGGCCTTGCAGCGGCACGCCACCTCGAAAATCGCCACCACGGCGGATCTGTTTCGCATCACCACGCTGGGGTTTCGCGGCGAGGCGCTGCCCTCGGTGGGTTCGGTCTCCCATCTGGAGTTGGAGAGTCGGATTTTCGAGGAGCCGGACGGGGTGCGGATTATGGTGCGGGGGGGCGAAACCCTGCCGCCGGATCGGGTGGTCATGCCGGTGGGCACCCGGGTGACGGTGCGAAATCTGTTTTTCAACACCCCCGCCCGGCTCAAGTTCATGCGGGCCGACTCCACCGAGGAGACCCATATTATTGATTTGATGCAGCGTTTCATCCTGGCTTTTCCTTCCGCCGGATTTCGCGTGTGGCGCAATGGCAAGGAATATTTTTCCGTCGAGGCGGGTTCCGGCGAAAAGCAGACGCAAAACCGGCTGGCGGTGGTGTTTGGCAAGGAGTTCATCGACAACTGCATGCGCCTGGACATGGAGCGGGAGGTTTTTCGACTCTCCGGCTGGTTGGGGTTGCCCGCCGTCAATCGGGCGGATGGGGCGCTGCTCCATCTTTTTGTCAACAACCGCTGGGTGCGGGATCGGGGGGTTCAACGGGCGGTGCGGGATGCTTACGGCGACCTGCTGCCCCGGGAGCGTTTCCCCGCCGCCGCCCTCTTTCTCGATGTTCCTCCCGACGAGGTGGATGTCAACGTCCACCCCGCCAAGCACGAGGTGCGGTTTCGCCGCCAGGGGTTGATCTTCTCGGTGGTGCGTCAGACGGTGCAGGAGGCGCTGCTTCAGTTGGGCAGCCGGGCCTACCGCCCCGGTGGAACCCTGGCGACCCAACAAGAGCCCCTCGCCGGAGGAGAAGAGCGGGGGGGCGAAGGGGCGGCGGCGCTGGATTCGGGGATGGACGCGCCGGTAAAATTGCCGGATTTCGCGGTTCAGCCCCCCCGCTGGACCCCCTCTCCGGGGCGTTCGGCGACCTCCTCTTCTCCCACCAGCGCCTACAATCGGGGGAGCGGCGGCGGGGGCGGCGGAT
>JADGAP010000248.1 GCA_015231965.1 Magnetococcales bacterium
CCCCCGCCGCCGCCCTCTTTCTCGACATTACCGGTGCCTCCTGCCCCATGACCTACATTCTGGCCCGGCTCAAACTGGCGGAACTCCCCCCCGGGGGGATGCTGCGGATCCGTCTGAGCGGAGACGAACCCCTGGAGAACGTCCCCCGGGCGCTGCGCGAGGACGGCTGCCAACTCTCCGAGCCCATCCCGGAAGAGGGGGCCTGGCTGCTGACGGCGGTCAAACCCCAGGTCGCGCCCTGACCGACCCGCCTTGGCGAGGGCGCGACATCCCGCCGCCCGAAGCCTGTTCATCCGACCCGTCCCCCCGCCGCCCCCTCTCCTTGCATTTTGCCTTGGGTCGTGATCCCATGGTTTCATGCGCGATATCGCCCAGCCCCACGACCGTTTTCTCAAGCTCCTGCTCTCCGCCCCGGAGACGGCGGGTGCCCTGTTGCGGGAACGGCTGCCCCGGGAGATCGCCGCATCCCTCTCGGAGGAACCGCCCCGCCTGGTCGAAGGCTCCTTTCTCGACGGGGAGTTTCGCCAGCATCTCACCGACCGGCTGTTTCAAGTCACCACCCGTTCCGGCAAACCGGCTTACGTGTACGCCCTGGTGGAACACAAAAGCCATCCCGACCCATGGGTGGCCTTTCAGTTGGCGCGCTACATGGTGCGCCTGATGGAGCAGATGAAGCGGGAGTTGGGAGAGGGGGAACTTTTGCCTCCCATCGTGCCGCTGGTGGTGTATCATGGACGGGAGGAGTGGGGAGTCGTCCCCCGGTTTTCGGCCCTTTTCGACACGGAGGAGTCCTGGTGCCCCCACCTCATGGACTTCCCGTTCTCCGTGGTGGATCTGGGGCGCATCGAGGATGGGGACCTCTCCCGGGATGATCGCTTGCGGGGCGGCTTCCTGGCCCTGAAATGCGTCTTCCGTCGCGAGATTTCGCCGGAGAGAATCGCCGCCGTCGGGCGGGCGCTGCAACAGGATCGGGAATTGGCCCAACGCGCCCTGTTCTATCTCATCCAGACTTGCAAGGAGTTGGACATGACCGGGATCCGCGCCTTTTCCGAAGAGGCTTTTCCTGGCGAAGCCGAACAGTACGCCTCCCTCTTCGCCCGGGAGATGATCGATAAGGGACGCCTGGAGGGGCTGGAGGAAGGACGACAGGAAGGACGACAGGAAGGACGACAGGAAGGACGACAGGAAGGCCTATTGGAAGGGGAAAAACGTTCCTTGCTCCGCCTGATTCAGCGCCGTTTTGGCGATGTTCCCCCGTGGGTTCGGGCCAAGATGGACGCCGCCGATGGAGAGACGCTGGAACGCTGGACCGGAAATATTTTGGACGCCGAATCGCTACAGGCGGTTTTCCAGTAGGTTTCGTCCCGCCCCCTGCGCCGGGAAGAGGCGGGGATTTGGCCTGAAGTGGAAACCGAAGCCCCTCCAACGCCCTTTGGAAAAAGGGTTCGCCGCCGGAGCGGGCGGCGCGATTCACCCTTGGCGCAGGATGGCCTGCACGGCCTCTTCCAGGGCGCTCAAAAAGCGGGAACGATCCTTTTTGGCAAAAGCGACGCCGCTGCCCTTGAGTTCGCCCGTCTCCCGCAGATAGGCGTTCAAGTCGCGCAGGGCCAGGGCCATGCCGATGCTTTCGGCGTCCAGGGTCCGCCCGGTCGGACCCAACACCCGGGCTTTTTTTTCCAGACAGCGCGACGCCAGGGGAATGTCCGCCGTGATGGCCACATCCCCCTCGGCAATGTGTTCGGCGATCCAGTCATCCACCCGATCCAGCCCCCCCGGCGTCACCTGACGGCGAATCAACGGATTCTCCGGCAAGTGAATCCAGCGATTGCTCACCATGTGGACGATCAAGCGATGGCGTTCCGCCACCCGGAGGGTCTCCCCCTTCACCGGGCAGGCGTCGGCGTCCACATAAATTTCCGGCTTGCGTTTTTCCAACGAGGTTCTCCTTCCCGGAACGCCCCCGGCCGGGCTCCCCGGGGAGTCGCGTCAGCGGGAGAGGGCGGGATGGGAGGACAATAGACCGAATTCAATCGTTTCCACCAGCCATTCCGCGCCCCCCCCCAGCGGAGCGGAGGAGACGGAATGGATCCGGAGGGTGAACCGGTTGACGCCGGGAACCAGACGCACCGCCGCCACCATCATGCCCTCCCCCCCCGAGGCGGCGGCGGAAGATTCGGCGACGGCCGCGATGGCCGGACCTTGCCACAGTTCGAGAACCCCCCCGCCGCCCCCCGGAGGGCGAAACCCCAACGACAGCACCCCCGACAGCGGCGCGGCGGACTCCAGAACGAACTCCGCCCCCCCCGGGGCGACGCCCCAACCCGCCGGGGTCGCGCCGGACGCCCCACCCAACCGGGGGGAGAAACCGGAACCGGGAGAGAAGCGCGGCGGCTCCACCAACGCGGGAAGAGCGTCCTTGGGGAGGGAATCGGGCCTCCCCTCCCCATCCCCGCCCAGGGAGAGGCCTCGGGGTTGGGCGGCGAGTCCGGTCAGGGGGCGGGGCAAAGTCCATTCCGACGCCTCGCCCCATCCTTGATCGATCAGGGCGAGAACCAGGGTGCGGTGGGCGATCTCCAGCGAGTAGTCGTTGCGCGCGGCGAGGGGAGCCCAACCAGCCAGCCGACGCCGCAGCTCCGGGTCGTGGTAAAGCCGCCGCAGCACCTCCGCCAGATCGGCGGGTTGGTCCCCCGGGGCGAGGAGTCCGGTCACGCCGTGCTGAATCGCTTCCCTCACCCCGCCCAGGGGATAGCCTACGGAAGGCAGACCGCAGGCCGCCGCCTCGACAAACACCTGACCAAAGGCCTCCTGACGGCTGGGACCGACGAAGAGATCCCCGGCGGCGTAATAACAGGCCACCTCCTCGGGGCTCTCCAGATAGCCGGTGTGGACGATGCGGCTCCCCGTCGGGGGGGCGTCGCTCCACCCCAGGCAGACCAGCAGGAGGTCATCGAGATCGGCCAGGCGTAGCGCTTCGAGCAGATCCCCCAGCCCCTTGCGGGGATCCCGCAGATCGGCGGCCGAGGTGATGAGGAGGAAGCGATCCGGGGGCAGTCCCAGGGCCGCCCGGACGGTTTGGCGGTCGCGAGGACGGAAGACGTTGAAATCGAGACCAAAACGGATCACCGGCGTGGGACCGCGCCCGGTCCGGCGGGGGGACGGCGGATGGGCCAGGGCCTCATCGACGAAATCGCCCATCCAGCGGCTGTTGGCGGCGAGACTCAGGAGGGGCTCCCCGGCCAGCAGCTCCCGATG
Organism: Magnetococcales bacterium; assembly: GCA_015231965.1. Lineage (GTDB taxonomy): Bacteria > Pseudomonadota > Magnetococcia > Magnetococcales > JADGAP01 > JADGAP01. The sequence goes on from JADGAP010000248.1 coordinate 3,253, forward strand.
ACGCCGCAGATGGTCCCCGATCCGCCCCGGGGCCAGGGAGGGATACTCCCCGGCGGTGGGGCATGAGGGACCGCATTGTTCGAGATAGTCGCGGCAAGGGCCGACGTAGGCGCAGCGCCCGGTCATCAACCATTGATCGTGAAGCACGAACAGGGTCGGCCAGCGGGCGGCGATGGCCGAAAGCAGCGGCGTGTCGGCCCCCAGGGCGTGGAGATTGCCCACCACCACCCCATCTGGATCCAGAGCGGCGATGGCCTGGATCACCCCCTCGACGGAAGGGGGGGCGGCGCGGGGATCGGCGGGAAAGAGGGCCGTGGTTTCGTGACCCGCCAGGGCCAGCGCCCGGGCGATGCGTTCGTGGGCGATGCCAGCCCCGAAACGAAATCCGTTGTCGTTGAACAAGACCGCCCGGGCCGCCCGACGCTCCCGGGGGGGTGGGGCGGGGGGAGGGGGGG
>JADGAP010000249.1 GCA_015231965.1 Magnetococcales bacterium
CATTGTCATGCTATTATACGGTAGAGGTTCCCCCGCACTCGCGGGGATAGACCTCGATTAACCAGACCAGAAAACTATCTGTCCTGGGTTCCCCCGCACTCGCGGGGATAGACCTGGCTTAGGGACTCGATCATTGTCAACAGATACGGTTCCCCCGCACTCGCGGGGATAGACCTCTTGCAATCTCGATCTACGGTAATATTCAACCGGTTCCCCCGCACTCGCGGGGATAGACCCGCCAAGAGACGGAGGTAGAATGGCTGGAACGGGGTTCCCCCGCACTCGCGGGGATAGACCCCGGGTCACGCCTTGTCATGGCCAACCCCCGCTGGTTCCCCCGCACTCGCGGGGATAGACCCCTGATCATCCGGGCGTCCATGTGGCCAGGGGCGGTTCCCCCGCACTCGCGGGGATAGACCCTCCGCCTTGATCGCCTCCAGCATGGTGGCGGCGGTTCCCCCGCACTCGCGGGGATAGACCTCATGCCGGATGATGGCACCACCGACAAAGCATGGTTCCCCCGCACTCGCGGGGATAGACCTCCGCACCCGTCGAGGACTGGCCCCGCGCCTGGGGTTCCCCCGCACTCGCGGGGATAGACCCTCCTTGAGGATACGGGTGAGTAATAACTCGCCGGTTCCCCCGCACTCGCGGGGATAGACCTATGTTAAATGGGTCTGTCTCTAAGATCTCGGTGGTTCCCCCGCACTCGCGGGGATAGACCTGCCGGGGATCAAGATAGCGGGCTTGGGTTTCGGGTTCCCCCGCACTCGCGGGGATAGACCTGCCGTAGCTAGCGGCGGATCGTCTATAGCTATGGTTCCCCCGCACTCGCGGGGATAGACCCTGCCCAAGGCAAGCTTGGATGATTTGAACGTGGGTTCCCCCGCACTCGCGGGGATAGACCCACGGTTCTTGCGGACTGTGATACCACACCCAAGGTTCCCCCGCACTCGCGGGGATAGACCCCCGTTCCGCCTCGTTCGCGCCGTGATGCCCATGGTTCCCCCGCACTCGCGGGGATAGACCTGTTGGAGGGACGAATACGGTTGTTGCCACAATGGTTCCCCCGCACTCGCGGGGATAGACCCTTTCAAGCTCTACATGGGACAGGGGGTGCAGAGGTTCCCCCGCACTCGCGGGGATAGACCCGAATGTCCGCTTGGCCCTGGATATCTTTGCCAGGTTCCCCCGCACTCGCGGGGATAGACCCTCTTTGTTCTTGGTGGATTCGATGGCGCGCGCGGTTCCCCCGCACTCGCGGGGATAGACCTCCTCATGCTAGCGTCGGCTCTGCAAGTCAGAGGGTTCCCCCGCACTCGCGGGGATAGACCTCCATATTTGCCACCGTCGTGGACGGCGCTTGAGGTTCCCCCGCACTCGCGGGGATAGACCCAGAACATGAACGCAACCAACGCCACCAACACCGGTTCCCCCGCACTCGCGGGGATAGACCCGATGATGCGGCGCTCAGGATTGCGCGTGTTGCGGTTCCCCCGCACTCGCGGGGATAGACCTTTTGGCGAGGACGCTTGGTTGCGGGCAGGGGGGTTCCCCCGCACTCGCGGGGATAGACCTTAACTCAACCACCCCTGGGGCGGCGTTTACGCGGTTCCCCCGCACTCGCGGGGATAGACCTGCCAGGCGTGACCGTGGTGCCGGTCTTGCACAGGTTCCCCCGCACTCGCGGGGATAGACCCAGCGTCACCTGGCACCGCCGTACCACACACTCGGTTCCCCCGCACTCGCGGGGATAGACCCACATAGATGGCATCCTTTGACAGTCCTTCCGAGGTTCCCCCGCACTCGCGGGGATAGACCCGTCGCCATGCACAAAGTATGGTGGACACTGAGGGTTCCCCCGCACTCGCGGGGATAGACCCCCATCGCTGCACACTCGATCAGCGCACGCATGGGTTCCCCCGCACTCGCGGGGATAGACCTGGCCCGATCCAGGGCGGCACGCAGATCCGTCAGGTTCCCCCGCACTCGCGGGGATAGACCTGGGGTCGTTCCAGAAATCGGGGTTGCCATGATGGTTCCCCCGCACTCGCGGGGATAGACCCTCCCCTCCACCCCGCTTATACCTACAGCCTCCGGTTCCCCCGCACTCGCGGGGATAGACCCTGCTGATAGTGATGTCACCATACACAAGGTTTGGTTCCCCCGCACTCGCGGGGATAGACCGCTGAGCGAGCGGGAGGCCGCCTTGCGGCGGATGGTTCCCCCGCACTCGCGGGGATAGACCATTTCTCGCACCTCCGGGACGTCGTTGAGGCTCGGTTCCCCCGCACTCGCGGGGATAGACCTGCCCCACTGGTCCCGGCAAGAGAGGGAGGAGCGGTTCCCCCGCACTCGCGGGGATAGACCTTGTTGGTCCCGGTTGCGGGTAAAATCTCACCCGGTTCCCCCGCACTCGCGGGGATAGACCTTAGTGCTGGGGATCCTGGGATCTTCCCTCTGTGGTTCCCCCGCACTCGCGGGGATAGACCCGTGTTGTCCTTCATGGCGTCGCGCAACAGAGGGGTTCCCCCGCACTCGCGGGGATAGACCTCCATCGACAAAACCACGGCCATACGGGCATGGGGTTCCCCCGCACTCGCGGGGATAGACCTCATGCAGCGACTGGCCCGACGCTGGCCCATCGGGTTCCCCCGCACTCGCGGGGATAGACCTCCCCGCACTACCCTGATCGCCAAGATCCACATGGTTCCCCCGCACTCGCGGGGATAGACCCGCCATGAATGATCCCATCGTCACCGACACTGAGGTTCCCCCGCACTCGCGGGGATAGACCTATATCGAGGCGGGCAACAAAATCATCACCCTGGGTTCCCCCGCACTCGCGGGGATAGACCTTATTTTGCTCAGGTCTGGGGGGATGGTTGGGGGGTTCCCCCGCACTCGCGGGGATAGACCCGGCAAGACCGCATCGTTTTCCGGGTATGTCAAGGTTCCCCCGCACTCGCGGGGATAGACCCGCCAAGGCAACCACCAGCAACGCCAAGGCAACGGTTCCCCCGCACTCGCGGGGATAGACCTCATATCCTTCATACCACACAATTCAGCCATTGGGTTCCCCCGCACTCGCGGGGATAGACCCTCAGGAGCAGCAAGAAACTGGCAGCGCATAATGGTTCCCCCGCACTCGCGGGGATAGACCCTACTCCGCCCCATTCCGGCACTTCCACATCCAGGTTCCCCCGCACTCGCGGGGATAGACCCACCTTGCACTATGCAAGGTACAAGGTCGGTCCGGTTCCCCCGCACTCGCGGGGATAGACCTTACCGGATCTCCATCCAGAGGCAGACCACCACGGTTCCCCCGCACTCGTGGGGATAGACCCGGCGCGATGTCGGCATAGAGCTTTTCCACTTCGGTTCCCCCGCACTCGTGGGGATACACCCCAAGGGGCGTGGCCCGGATGGGGTGTTGCTGGGGTTCCCCCGCACTCGTGGGGATAGACCTCCTAGGCCTGCGCATCCTAAGGGTGCGTCTCTGGTTCCCCCGCACTCGTGGGGATAGACCCGGTATGTCTCGCGGGTGAAATAACTCCCCGTAGGTTCCCCCGCACTCGTGGGGATAGACCTTGCCCACCAGATCCTAGGCCTGCGCATCCTAAGGTTCCCCCGCACTCGTGGGGATAGACCTTACCGGATCTCCATCCAGAGGCAGACCACCACGGTTCCCCCGC
>JADGAP010000024.1 GCA_015231965.1 Magnetococcales bacterium
CCGGCCCCCGCGGGGGGGATAACCCCCCGGGCCCCCCGGGCGCAAAGGGGGGGGGGGGGGGGTGAATAGTTACCTGGAACTTAGACTACCCTTCCCCCGCCGAAAAATCCATCCGGATTTTCCCCCAGAGCGGCCTCTTGCCACGAGCGGGCGAGGTGGGCGAATTCGGCGGCGGAGAGGGTTTCGGCGCGGCGCATGGGGTCGATGCCAGCGGCCAGCAGCCGCGCCCGGGCGTCGTCGGCCAGGGCCGAGAGGGCGTTGCCCAAGGTTTTACGCCGCTGCGCGAAGGCCGCCCGCACCACTTGGCGGAACAGGCTTTCATCGGTCATGGGAAAGGGGGGCTCGGCGAGGATGTCGAAACGCACCACCGCCGAATCCACCTGGGGCGCGGGGTAGAAGGCCCCCGGCGGCAGGGTCATCACCCGGCGGGGGAGGGTCCAACAGGCGCAGTAGACCGACAAAATGCCATACTCCTTGCCCCCGGGAGGGGCGGTCAAGCGCGTGGCCACCTCCTTTTGAAACATCAGGGTCATGCTCTGGAAGGCGCGGCGCTGCTCCAACAGGTGGAGCAAAATGGGGGTGCTGATGTTGTAGGGCAGATTGGCCGCCAGGGTGAGCGGTCCACCCAAGGTTTCGGCCAGTTGCAGATAATCCACGGTCAGGGCGTCGGCCTCCAGGAGGGTCAGCTCGCCGACCCCGGCGACCCGCTCCCGGAGCAGCGGCGTCAGAGTCCGATCCTTTTCGATCACCGTCACCCGCCCCGCCAGCTCCAACAGCGGCAGGGTAAGGCTGCCCGCGCCGGGGCCGATCTCCACCACCCGCGCCTCGGGAGAGGCCCCGGAGGCCTGGGCGATGCGCCGGGAGGTCCCCTCGTCGACCAGAAAATTTTGCCCCAACCGGCGGTTGGGCTGAACCCCCCGGGCTTTCAAAAAGGCGACGATGGAAGACATGGACAATTCCCGAACCGACCGAGGCGAGGAAAGAAATCACCGTTGGGAAAAAAGGGGCTGGATCGAAACCCCCGGATGATTTCACAATGATCCCGCAAAGCCCCATTGTGACGGGCAAGGGAGCGCCTTCGTCAACCCGTCGCGCCCATCGCCGGTCCCGCCGCCCCGAAAGGATCCCCCATGACCGACCCCGAGGACCCCTCCACCTCCCCCGAGGCCCGGCTCCACCGCTGGCTGGCCATGACCCAGGGCCAGCCGCCGGAGTGGATCGCCTCCTTCACCCAATCCCCCCGCGCCCCCTGGGTGGTGGTGACGGAGGACGGGCCGGAAAACGACCGGCAACGGCGGGCCGCCCGTCTCGACGAAGCGGAGGAGATCCCCTACTGGGCCTTCGCCCTGGCCAAAAGCTATCTCGACGACGTGGGGGAGTGGCCCCTCTTCGGCATGGAGGCGGAGACCGCCCTGGACGCCTACGAAATCCACGGCGAAATCGCCCAGGCGACGCGGGAGATCATCCATGCGGTCCACTCGGTGTGGCCCGACGTGGAGGTGATCTTCATCGGCGAGGAGTCCCACGGTTGACCCCCGGGGCGAGGGGAGGTTATCCCCCCCCGCCCGGGCCGGGGGGATTGGTGGGACTCGATTTCTTGTCGGAAAACGAGCGCCTGGCATCGTCAACAGGCGTAAATGTTGCTAGTATTTCCCCCCAAGCGCGCTCTAACCCGCTCCAGGCGCCGGAAATCCGTCTTTTTGTTCCGGACTGCCCCGCCAAGCCGCTCCCCCGTTGCTCCGACGGGTCGCCACCCACCGCATGACCCCCGTGCGAGGACGCCATGAAGGTCGACAAAATTTGGATCCGGGAAAACGTGTTGGTCCCCCAACTCCGCTTGGGCGACGACAAGGAGACCCGCCACAAGGCGTCCAAATTGCGGAAGGAACTGCTGGAGCTGCTCACCGCCAAACGGTTCGTCAGTTTCGCCAAGCAGCCCAATCTTTATTTCGACAACAAGCTCAACTGCCTGTGGCTGCTCTACGGGTTTCAGTCCCAACCGTCGGAGATGTTCCGCAACGTGGCCAAGCTGCAAATTCACGTCTTCCGCCGCTGGGAACTGCCCTCGGTGGACGAACTGCGCAGCATCGCCCTGGAACCCCTGCTCACCAACCATCGCAAATTTCAGGGGGCGACGATCTATTCCGGGGCCGCCGCCAAGGAGGGCAAGGGGTATTGGACGGTGGAGGTAGGCGAAGGAAACTCCGCCCCCTCGGAGCAGACCCACACCATCCTGCCCATCCACCGGGTGGCGCAGCGGGACATTTTGAGCTTCGTCGCCGCCCACGCCCTGCTGCCCAAGGATGCGCCGGAGGTGGAGGAGAAGCTGCAAGAACTCTACGCCCTGATGAAAACCGCCCAGCAAAAAAACCGTGAAGAGACGCCCCCCTCCCTCAAAGCGATTCAGCAGCATCTGCTGGAAGGGGACTACGTGCGGGCCCATCTGCCGGTGCTGGAGCCGGTCTATCTCACCGACATCGAAAAAGGGCTGTGGGAGTTGTTCCATCCGGAAAAACCCGGCGGCGGCGGCTGGGTGGAGGTGCAACTGGACGAACCATGGGAGGCCCGCACCCCGGAACTGGACCTGCGCAAGGGCGTGGTGGCCATCGACTTCGGCACCAGTTCCACCGTGGTGGCCTGCCGCGAACAGGGCAAGACCACCCTGCTGCGGGTGGGCATCGGCGACTTTTTCAAGCGCCCCGCCCCAGAGGATTATCAAAATCCCACCGTGCTGGCCTTCGTCAACCTGCCCAACCTGCTGCGGGACTGGAACAGCGAGGCCCATCGCCCCCCCACCCGCTGGGAGGATTTCCGCTTCTCCCACGAAGCCCTGGCCATGCATCGGGAAAATCACGCCGAGCAGCGCATCGTCTCCAGCATTCTCACCGGCATCAAGCAGTGGCCGTTGCGCAGCCAATCCGGCCCCCGGCCCCGCATCACCGATCAATCCACCACCTTCGAGCTGGAGTTGGCCCCTCCCAACACCCCCATGCCGGTCCCCGGTCAGCCCCTGACGGTGAGCGAGGACGACCCCTTCGATCCCATCGAACTCTACGCCTACTATCTGGGGCTGTTCATCAACCATCGGGCGGTGGGGATCTATCTCGATTATTACATGACCTTCCCCGTCACCTATCCCAAGCAGGTGAAGCAGCGGATTCTGGCCTCCTTCGCCCGGGGGTTGCAACGCAGCCTGCCCGCCGCCGTGGAGGGTCTACCCGCCATGGAGCGCTTCTCGGTGCGGGAGGAGGCCTCGGAGCCCGCCGCCTACGCCGCCTGCGCCCTGGGGGATCTGGAGATCGAGGCCACCCGGACGGGAACCGCCTACGGCGTCTTCGACTTCGGCGGCGGCAGCACCGACTTCGACTACGGCGTCTACCGCCTGCCGGGAGATCGGGAGTCCCGCCAAGGGTTCGAGCGGGTGATCGAACATTTCGGGGCCAGCGGCGACATGTACCTGGGGGGGGAAAATCTCGTCGCCCATCTGGTCTATCACACCTTCGTCGACAACCTGGAAACCTGCCGCCGCCACCGCGTCCCCTTCGTCTGCCCGCCGGAAGCGGAGCGGTTCCCCGGTCATGAGCTGTTTATCGACAACTCCCACGTCGCCCAGACCAACCACGCCCTGATGATGGAGGTGGTGCGTCCCATCTGGGAGGAGTTGATGTGGCTGCTGCCCGAAAGCGCGCCTCAAGAGGGGGGCAAGCGTCGCCGCCTCTCCGACCGGCTGGGCGACGCCCTGTCGCGCCTGATCATCTCCACCGATTTCGACCTCGACCCCGCCGCCGTCACCGCCTCCGACGAGGAGCGCCATCTGGAGGCCCACGTCGAGCTGCTCAATCGGGATTGGGAGCGGGTTCCGGTGGTATTGCGCATCGACCGCAACGCCCTCAACCGCTTTTTGGCCCAACGGGTGGGCAAGGGGGTGATGCGCTTTTTCATGGCCATGAAGCAGGCCTTCGACGCCCGCAATTTGCGCCCCGACGCCATCCACATCCTGCAGGCGGGCAACGCCTGCCGCTCCCTGGTGGTGCAAGGGATGTTCGCCGCCGTGCTGCAAGATCGCATGATCGGCTGGGAGCCCCCGGTGGAAGGGCTGGAGCCCAATCCGGTGATGGACGAAATCCGCTCCCTCACCCCCTACGCCCGTTTCGTGGTCCACCGGCCCCCCGCCGGGGATCCGGAAAATCCCTACCGCCCCACCGCCAAGACCGGCGTGGCCATCGGGCTGTTGCGGCTGATTCCCGGCGAAACCCTCCTCGCCCTCGGCCCGGCGCAAAACAGCGACGAGGGCGAAGCCCCCTTTCGCTTTTTCGTCGGCGGCTTCCGCCAGGGCCATTTTCAGCCGACGTTGATGCAAAACGGCGTCTATCACCAGTGGCGCGAGTTGGGCATTCCCACCCGGGGAGTCTTCGTACTGGCCTACTCCACCTCGCCCCAGGCGGGGGTGGGCGGACTGAAACGGGGGGCCTCGGAGTTGCAGGAGCATAATCTCTCCTTTGGACCGGGCAACGAGGGCAAACGGGTCTACGCCCAGGCGGTGGGCCCGGGTCACGTGGAGGTGGCCCTGGCCGACTCCGAGGATCAAATCATTCGCCGCCCCGAGGAGATCCTGTTCCGGGAGATCCTCGACCTGCAATGACGCCCCGGGGAGGGGGTGCCTCAACGGCGATCCCCTCCCCGCGTCGCCCGGGAAGGAAGGACGCCGCGCCATGATCCACGAAATCCGCATCGCCAACTATCGCTCCATCCGCGATGAACTCCACCTGGATTTCCGCGTTCCCGCCGACGCCCCCGAGCTGCTCCGTTTCCGCCCCTCCCCCGCCGACCCCAACGTCAAACTCCCCTCGGTCATCGGCTTTTTCGGGGCCAATGCTTCCGGCAAGACCAACATATTACGGGCGCTTACGGATGCCTTGAACTTTATCAAATATTCCGTAACCTCTCACAATAATAACGAAATACGGTTCTTCAACCCTTTTTTCAGCCCCGAAGGATTGAATCATCCGACGCTTATTTCGGCCCAATTCGACGCCCCATTCGGAACGGATGGGAAATCATCTCTCATGGAATACTCCCTTGAGTTCGACAATCAGGGAAAAACCTTTCCCACGCAAGTGCTGTCAGAGTCCTTGTTTCACATAACCGAGGGAGAGAGGAAGACGATCATCGACCGCAGGGTCGGTTCGCCCACCTTCACATCCTCCGAATTCTCCCTGCGTCAGGATAGCGAAATTCTTGCCGCGGCCAGGCCGGAATGCAGCGTTATTTCCACCCTGGCGCACTGGAATAACACCTTTGCGAAACAACTCCTCCAATGGATCGGAGGATTGCAAACCAACCAAGTGGGCCACCACAGGAACGGCGTTCCAGCGAGCATGGCCGAGGAATGGATCCGTTATTACGTCGACAATCCGGAGCAATTGGAACGGCTGAATCACGAACTGCAAACCATTGATGTTGGAATTTCTCATCTTGAGTTTATTCAATCACCCCAGAAAATCTTCCCCGTTTTCACGCACAAGGGACTGAACCGCCCGTTGCTCTTCGAGGATGAATCGAGCGGAACGAGGCAGTTCACCCATCTTTTCCCTCAACTCGATTATGTTCTGTCGTGCGGCAGCGTCGCCGTGATCGACGAACTCGACTCGGATCTCCATCCGGAGTTGACCCAAGAAATCATCCGCTGGTTCCAATCCGATGAGCGCAATCCCCACGGGGCGCAATTGCTTTTCACCTCCAACAATCCGGTTCATTTGAACGAACTGGAGCTTGAAAAGGTATTTTTCGTCGAAAAGGACCAAACCGGCAACACCACCGCCTTTGGCGCCAAGGATATTGAAGGATTGAGCCGGGAGGACAATTTATTTCGTCATTACTTGAGCGGCGCCCTGGGGGCGTTGCCACGGATCGGGTGATTTCATGACGCCTCCGGTCAAGCGATCCTTGCCCCATCGTTCGTTCGTCCTTCAACGAATTTTCGTTGGCGCTGAAGGCCAAAGCGAACTCGCTTTGGTGAAATGGCTGGAACAACTTTGCCGCCAACAAAACATTCCAATTCATCTTGAAACCTATGTCGCAGAAGGCGGAGACACGCTCCAGGTTATTTCAAGAAGCCTGTATGCCCTGGCGCGGTATAAGGACAACTTCCTCACCGACTTGCCCTCCATGATCCTCCTCGACTCCGACAGGCTGCTTCAGGATGCCTCCCGTTCGGACCAAGCGGTCAGGATGGCCCAAGCGCGTGGAGTAAAGCTCATATTCCTTTGCCCCAAAGTGGAGGGCTTGCTCTATCGCCTGCATCACGGCAAGGAGAAACATCGCCCCACCGTTGACAAGGCGGAGTCTCAACTCAAGCAGTGCTGGCCGCAATACGCCAAACCGCCCAAGGTCGATGACCTCGAGAAACATTTCGCCCAACATTTTGCCAAAACGGGCGGCGACCCCCTGGCCCAACTCCGCGCCGCCGCCGCTCACGATCCCTGCCTCGCCGCCTTGTTGGAGTTGATCAAGCTTTTCACGCCCCCCGCCCCGTCGGATTGCCTCCGCTTCGCCCAAGCGTATTGACGCCCTGCCCTGCCGATCTTTTGACGGCATCCGGATAATCAACATAAAAATCATATCGTTATACGAATGGCACGCCCCGTGCTTGAGATGAATGGCAATCTACTCTCGACCGGGGGCAACGGGGACCGGTCACGCCAAGTGGAAAGGAGTCATGGTCATGAAGCGCTATCTCTTGGTCTTCGGCGAAGGGGGGTTCACGGTGCGGGACGCCGTGACCGGTCAGATGGTGGCGTTCTTTCGGGATTATCGCTACGCCTGCGACTACCTGCAGGGGCTCAAGGGTGAAGGCGATTCATGAAATCACACAGTCTCTCTCCTCCTTGACTCATGGCGGCCCCCGGGCCGCCCTTTTTTTTGCCGGACGAGGCGGTTGCATCGACGGAAGCGATTGAATAGAATGGCGGGAATCATTCGGACCTCGAGGTCCGCTCCCCGGTTTCGCCGGGAGGGGCCTCGGGGAGGGAATCCCTTTTTCGTTGGATCCGCGTGACGGAGGCCTCGGCCCCGTCGCCGACCGCCGCGCCGCGAGGTGATCCGTGCAAACCCTCCTGCTGGCCCAAGTTGGGCTGCTGGCGGCGGGGATCCTGGGGGGGCTCCCGTGGGGTCGACGCCCCCATCTCCCGGTCCATGGGCTCATCATCGTCTGCGCCGCCCTCACCCTCTCCGCCGTCCTGCCGGTCCTGACCCCCGGAGGAGCCCCCGACGGCTACCTCCTCCCCCCCGAATGGTTCTGGGGCCGGGGGCGGTTTCAGGTGGACGCCCTCTCCGCCTTTTTTCTCACCGTCTTCAGCACGGTGGTCATCGCCGTCGAGGTCTACGCCCTGGGGTATGGGGAGCGCCCTCCCGAACCCCGCCGCCGCCTCTTCTTTTACCCCCTGTTTTTGCTGGGAATGAACGTCGTCGTGTTGGCCGATGACGCCTTCTTGCTGATCCTGGGCTGGGAGTTCACGGCCCTTGCGTCCTGGTTCCTAGTGACGGAGCGCCACCACGAGACGGAACACCGCCGCGCCGCCCATCTGTTTCTGCTCACTGCCCTGGGAGGGGGATTGGCCCTGATCCTAGCCTTCGGACTGCTGGCCGGACATCAGGGGGGATTCGCCTTCGCCGAATTGCGGGACGCCGCCAGCGCCGGGCGGGAGGGGGGAGAGGGGAACTTCCACGCCGCCCTCCTCCTGACCGTGCTGGGAACCGGAACCCTGGCGGGACTCTACCCCCTCCACCCCTGGCTCCCCCGGACCCTCGCCGCCGCCCCCGCCCACGTCGCCGCCCTGATGAGCGGACTGCTGCCCAAGGCGGCGATCTATGTCCTGATCCGCCTGCTGTTCGATCTGGCGGGGGAGATCCCCTGGGGGTGGGGGGCGGCGCTGGCCGCCGCGGGGGGCGTCTCCGCCGTGATGGGGGCGCTGTACGCCCTGCGGCAATCGGACCTGAATCCACTGCTGGGCGACCACGCCGTGAGCCACATCGGCGTGATCGTCGTGGGGCTGGGGCTGGCCCTGCTCTTCCGCGCCGACGGCCTGATGGAACTCTCCGGCCTCGCCCTGGCCGCCGCCCTGTTTCACACCCTCAACCACGCCCTCTTCAACAGCCTGCTGCTCCTGGGCGCGGGGGCCATCCACACCGCCTCCGGCCAACGCAATCTGGAGCGGATGGGCGGCTTGATCCATACCCTGCCCGCCACCGCCGTCTACTTTCTGGGGGGGGTGGCCGCCATCGCCTCCCTGCCCCCGTTCAACGGCTTCGTCTCCCAGTGGCTCACCTTCCAGGCGCTGCTCCAGACCCCCCTCGCCAACCACTGGGGCGGACGGGTGATCGGCCCCTTCGTCGGCATTGTGTTGATTCTCGCCGGGGCGTTGACCGTCTACTCCTTTGTCCGGGTCTACGGCGTCGCCTTTCTCGGCCGCCCCCGCACCGTCGCGGCGGCGGAGTCCAAGGGCGGGGAAAATCCCTTCATGCGCGGTTCCATGGGCTTTCTCGCCTTTCTCTGCCTCGCCCTGGGGGTCTTTCCCCTGCCGGCGCTGACCCTGCTCAACCGGGTGATCGTGGGCTTCTCCTGCGCCCCCATCCCCTGGGCCGAGGCCGACTGGCTGCTCATCGCCCCCCTGCCCGAGGCCGAGGTGAGCTACAGCGGGTTGCTGTTGACGGCGGCGGCGGTAGGCTTCACCCTGCTCGCCACGGCGGCGGTCAAGCTGATTTTTTCCACCGCCCCGGTGCGCCGCGCCGACCCCTGGGAAGGGGGACGCCCCCCCTCCGACTCCCCCACGAGCCAATATTCCGCCTCTTCCTTCGCCCAACCGGCCCGCCGGTTTTTTGGCGAGATTTTGTTCCAGGCCCGGGAAACGGTGGAGTTGCCCGGACCGGGGGACGCCTCCCCCGCCGCCTTCCACGTACAATGGCGGGATCCGGCCCGGAGTTGGTTTCGCCTCGCGGATCGGGGGGTGGCGGGAGCGGCCCGCTGGATGGATCGCCTCTCCTCTTTCTCGGTGCGGATCCCTCTGCTGCTGCTCTTCCTCACCCTCATCCTGTTGCTGATCCTGACCTGGATGAGCCGATGAACGACCTCTTCCTCCTCCAACTGCTCCACCTGGTTTTGGCGCTGCTGCTGGCCCCGCTGCTCACCGGCTGGGTGCGCAAGGTCAAGGCCCGCCTGGCGGGTCGCCAGGGTCCGCCCCTGCTCCAGCCCTACGCCGACCTGACCCGGCTGCTGCGCAAGGAGACCGTGCTGGCCCACAACGCCTCCTGGATCCACCGCTCCGCCCCCTACGCCGTCTTCGGGGCGACGCTGCTGGTCTGCGCCCTGCTGCCCACTGTCGCCACCCACACCCTGCTGCGCCCCACCGCCGATCTCATCGCCGTGATTGGGGTGCTGGCCTGCGGTCGCTTCGCCCTGGCCCTGGCGGCCATGGACGTGGGAACCCCCCTGGGCGGCATGGGGGCCTCCCGGGAGATGATGATCGCCTCCCTGGCCGAACCCGCCGCCCTGATGGTCATCTTCAACCTCTCCCTGGCCGCCGGGGCCACCTCCCTGCCGGTCATCGCCGAAACCGTCCTGGCGGGGCGGGTCGGCCTGATGGTCTCCCTCTTCCTCGCCCTGACGGCGTTGATCCTGGTCGCCCTCGCCGAAACCGGACGCCTGCCGGTGGACCACCCCGGCGCCTCCTCCGAACTCTCCATGATCCACGAGGCCATGACCCTGGAATATTCGGGCCGCCATCTCGCCCTGGTGGAGGCGGCCGCCATGCTCAAACTGCTTTTTTTCCTCTCCCTCATCGGCTGCCTGTTCATCCCTTGGGGAGCGGCGGTCGCCCCCCAGCCGGAGGCGGCGGCGCTGCTTCGGGGAACCGCCCTCCACGTGGGGAAACTGCTGGCGGGCGGGGCGTTGCTGGCGCTCTTTGAGACCGCCCTCGCCAAGATGCGCTTTTACCGCGTCAGCGAACTGATGGCTGCCGCCCTGCTCCTGGGACTGATGGGCGCCCTCTTCTTCTTCCTGGCGGAAACATGGTGACTCCCGATCCCTCCACGGCCAACGAAATCACCCACCTGACGGGGGCCTGGGTGTTGTTGATGAGCTTCGCCCTGCTCTACCAAAAGCGCATCACCGGGGCGATTCGCATTTTCATGCTCCAGGCCATGGGGGTCGCCCTCACCGCCGCGTGGCAGGGCTTCGTTCAGGGCTCCACCCACCTGGCCCTCACCGCCGCGTTGATCCTGCTGTTCAAGGGGATGGCCATTCCCTATCTGCTGCACTGGGCCGTCGCCCGCATGAACTGGCGGCGGGAGTCCTCCGACGCCCCCCTGGGGGTGGGCGCAACCCTGGCCCTGGGGGTGGGGCTGGTGGTGTTGGCCATCCTCCTCACCCATCCGGTGACGGCGGCCTCCGCAACCTTCACCCGGATCCATCTCGCCCTCTCCTTGTCGATCCTTTTTCTCGGCTTGTTGATGATGGTCTCCCGGGATCACGCCATGTTTCAGGTGATGGGCTTTCTCTCCCTGGAAAACGGCCTCTCCCTGGCGGGGGTGAGCGTTTGGGGCATGCCCCTGGTGATGGAGATGGGGGTAGCCCTGGCGGTGCTGGTGACGGTGATGGTGGTGGGGCTCCTCGTGTTGCGCCTGCATCAACGGTTCGACCGGCTGGACACCGGACATCTCGCCCCCCGCCGCGGGGAGAATCCCCCATGATCCTCCTGGCCGGAATGCTCCTTCTTCCGCTGCTGGCGGCGCTGCTGCTGCCGTGGGTTCCCCGGCATCGTCCGGCCATCCGGCTCAACGCCCTGGTCGGGGTGGGGGTCTTGGCCCTGGCCTTGCCCCTGGCCCTGGATCCCCCCGAGAGCGGGCTGCTCTTTTATCTCGACGATCTCAACCTGTGGTTGATCGTCTTGACCGCCCTGGTGAGCGCCGCCTCGGCGGTTTACAGCATCCCCTACCTGGAAAACGAGTGGGCGGCGGGACGCTTCACCCGGCGGCGCATCCGGCTGTTCAACGGCGTCCATCCGCTGCTGACCTTCGCCCTGCTGTTGGCCCTGACCGCCGACAATCTGGCCCTGTTTTGGGTGGGATTGGAGATCGCCGCCGTGGGGGTGATGCTCATGACCGCCCTCTATTCCACCCCGGAGGCGTTGGCGGCGGCGTGGAAATTCTTCCTGCTGGCCAGTGTCGGCCTCGCCCTGGCGCTGTTCGGAATCATCCTGCTCTATCTGGCGGCCCAGCCGGCGCTGGGGGAAGGGCTGGAGGCCCTGGCCTGGAGTCGGCTCATGGGGGCCGCCGAGGGGATGTCGCCGGATCTGCTCAATCTGGCCTTCGTCTTCATGCTGGTGGGGTTTGGAACCATGGCGGGGCTGTTTCCCCTCCACGCCTGGCTGCCCGACGTACAAAACGAAGGCCCCACCCCCATCTCCGCCGTCTTTTCCGGGCTGCTGATCACCGTGTCGTTGTACATGCTGCTGCGGCTCAAAAGCCTGATGGCCGCCCATCCCGAGGCCCTGCCGCCGGGTCCGGTGTTGATGGGGTTCGGCGTCATCACCGCCCTTTTCGCCGCCTTCATGCTCCACCCCCGACGGCGGGTGCGGCGGCTTCTCGCCTACGCCTCGCTGCAACAGGTGGGCGTCGTCGCCTTCGCCTTCGGGCTGGGGGGGCCGTTGATCCACTTCGCCGGGCTGCTGCACCTGACCCTGCTCAGCCTGATCACCCCCGCCCTCTTTTTTGTCGCGGGGTTTGCCATTCAACTGCGCGGCGCTCCGGAGATGGAGCGACTGGCGGGGCTCACCGTCTCCCACCCCACCCTGGGATGGCTGCTGGTCGCCGGGGCGGCGGCCCTGGTCGGACTCCCCCCCTTCGGCCTCTTCACCAGCCAATTCATCCTGCTCACCGACGGCTTCGCCCGCGCCCCCGCCCTCACCCTGGCCCTGGCCCTGTCGCTGCTGATCGGCTTCGGGGGGCTGTTGGGCCACGTTCAGCGCATGGCCTTCGGAACCCCGCCGACGGATGAGCCCGTCCCCCGCTGCCGGGGAACCGCCCCCATCCAGCTTTTGCTGGGATTGGCCCTGCTGTTGGGGATCCATCTGCCCGAATTTTTCGGGGAGTGGTTACAACGCATCGCCCTGTCGCTGGGTTGAAGCTATAAATGCTCTTGGCATCCGAGGAAAAGCCTCCCGGACCCCCGGCGTGGATGGCACCTTCGGAGGAAAAACAGGCCTCAGAGGGATTCGGGGGAAAAGGCCCCCCGGACCCCCGCGGCCCGATGCGACTCGGATACGGTCATGTGGGGTGAATGGGTTGGGAATTCCTCCTGGAGCGCATCGGGCCGCAAAAGCCAAAACAAAACCTTGGGGGACAGGGAACTGTCCCCCAAAGCCCCCTTCACCTTTTTTTGCACGTGAAATGCTTTAATATCCACTGGATTGCAACTTCGTATGAGGGGAGGAGAAAATGGCATGGAGCCCCTGACCGACGACCAAGCCCCTCCCTCCCCCGAGCCGCCGCCGCGCCTGTCCGACTGGCTGGGGGCCGCGACGCCCCTCGTCCCCGGGACGCCCTGGCCGCGCCACGTCCTGGGCGAGGCGCGTTGGCTCGATCTGCGTCATCATTTGTTTCTCTCCACCTGGACCCTGGTGGATCTCTGGGCCGAGGAGAAGACGGTCCACGTCGCCCTGCTGGACGATCCCGCCCCGGAGGCGGGGAGTCCGACCACGGCCATTCTCTCCCTGGAATGCCCCGAGGGACGCTATCCCTCCCTGGCCCGGGCGCGGGTGGGGGCGATTCGTCTGGAGCGGGCGATTCGGGATCTCTCCGGGCTGGAGGCGGACGGAGCGGAAGACCGTCGCCCCTGGCTGAACCACGGACGCTTCCCCCTGGCCTCGAAGCCCCCCGACGCCGATTCCGATCCCGACGCCCCCGAAGCGCCCTACCGATTTTTTGCGGCGGAAGGGGAAGGGGTGCATCAACTGTCCCTGGGACCGGTTTTTGGGGGGGTCGAGGCGTCGAGCCAATTTTTATTTCACGCCAACGGCGAGACCGTGGTGCGGCTGGAGCATCGGGGGGGATATCTCCATCGGGGGATCGAGGGGTTGATGCGGGGGCGGACGTTGCGGGAGGCGGCGACGTTGGCGGGGCGGATCTCCGGCGACAGCGCCGTCGCCTACGCCCTCGCCTTCGCCCAGGCGGCGGAGCGGGCGGTGGGGGTCGAGGCCCCGCCCCGGGGCGTCTGGCTGCGGGCGGTGATGGCCGAGATGGAGCGCATCGCCAACCATTTGGGCGATCTCGGGGCCATGCTCGGCGAAGCGGGATCCGCCCTCCTCCAGAGCCACGCCGCCGTCCTGCGGGAGCGCATCGCCCGCGTCGCCCACCGCTGTTTTTCCCATCGCCTGATGATGGATCGGGTGGTTCCCGGGGGGGTCGCCGCCGATCTCCATCCCGATGAAATGTCCCTGCTCCAGGGGATGATCCGGGAGGTTCGCCCCCATTTCGAGGAGATCGTGTCGGCCTATGGACGCTCCGCCTCGCTCCTCGACCGCACCCTCTCCACCGGCGTGGTGACGCCCGCCCTGGCCTCGCTGCTGGGGGCGGGGGGGGTGGTCGGACGCTCCTCCGGGCGGGCCTTCGACGCCCGCGTCACCCCGGGATATCCTCCCTACGATCACGTTCCCATGACCGTCCCCCCCCGCGACGAGGGCGACGTTCACACCCGCCTGAAAATACGCGCGTTGGAAATCCGCGCCAGTCTCAACGGTCTGGTGTTGTTGCTGGACAACCTGCCCGGGGGGGCGACGCGGGTCGAACTGCCTCCCCTGGCGGGCGAGGGGGCGGCGCTGGTGGAGGGCTTTCGCGGCGAGGTGTGGCTCTGGCTGCGGGTGGACGGAGGCCAGGTGATCGCCTGCCGGGCGCGGGATCCCTCGTGGTTTCACCTGCCGCTGTTGGAACAAGCGGTCAAGGAGACCATCGTCGCCGACTTCCCCTTGCTCCTCAAGAGCTTCAACCCTTCCCACGCGGGCTGCGATTTGTAATCCAACCCCCGAAAGAACACGAGACCGGCATGTTCAAACTGCTCAAGCGGACGTTGCAACGGGGCCCCTTCACCGAACCCCTGGCGGAAGAGACGGAAGCCTCGGGGATCCGCCGCCTCACCCATCGTCCCCCGCCCTGGGGGCGGTCGATGGGCCTCCGCACCGTGGACGCCGGCTCGTGCAACGGCTGCGAACTGGAGATCCAGGCCCTGCTCAATCCGGTCTACGACGTGGAGCGGTGGGGATTCCGTTTCACCGCCTCCCCCCGCCACGCCGACGTGCTGCTGGTCACCGGTCCGGCGACGGTGAACATGACGGAAGCCCTGCAACGCGCCCACGACGCCGCCCCCAACCCCAAATGGGTCGTCGCCGCCGGAGATTGCGCCCTCCACGGCGGGCCGTTCAAGGAGAGCCCCGCCTGCCAGGGAGGGATCCATGCGGTCCTCCCAGTGGACGTGGCCATCCCCGGCTGCCCCCCCACCCCGGAGGCGCTCTGCCAGGGGCTGCTGGCGCTGCTGGAGAGAGACCAGAAAGAATGAATATATTATGAACCCTGAAAAATTTTCATCCCTGCTCTCGCTTGATATCACGATAAAAATTTTCATGACTCCCAAAAGATAGGAGCGTCATCAGATGGTTCTGTTCATCCCATTCATAGGCGATCAACATCAGTTGGTTGACCATCTTAAATTTGTAAACCCGCACACCGGCTAAATCCCCGATTTTCGCCTCTCCGAGCCGCGGCGCGGACGCCAGCCCGCGCACCGCATCATCCATTCCGGATTTTTGGTTGGGATGAAGCCGTTTGAGCGCACTTTGGAACGTGCGAGTCATGAGAATGCGCATCAACCGAAACAGTACTCTTCCAACCCCGCCTTGTCCTCGGAACGGGACTGCAAAATATCCTGGATCATGGCCAGGGGGAGATCCGGATTTTCCTCGGCGATTTTTCCCATGCGCATCCAATGTTCAATTTGTTTCGACAAGGTGCGGCTGGCGGCGCGACCGGATCGCTTGGCCTCCTCCACCCACTCCTCGGACAGTTCCACCATGACGGTCATCCCGATTTCTCCTTTCCCTCGAAGTTTACCCCCCGCCTCATGAATTTGGAACCCGATTCTTGTGGGGGAATCACGGTCTGCGGCGGGGCGTCGGCACCACGACGGGAGCGGGTGGCTGGAAGGATTTCAGTCCGAAGTCTCCGGTGGCGATCTCCACATGAAATCCCATTTTGGCATAGTGTTCCGCAACCACCTTGATCGTGGCGTCACCCATGGAGACGCACCGGGAGCGCCCGGTCAATTCTGGCCATTTTTCCACAATCCGGATCAATTGATCCGACTCCCAAAGCACGGACTGATCCGAAAAAATCGCCCAAGGCGAGACTCCCCGCCCACTACTCGTGATGAGTTCAACCAAAGCCTGGGCAGGGGGCAAACGATCCTCTTTTTTCGGGACGCCGCAAATCATATTCCCCGTTTCGATAATCGTCGCCACGGGGAGAACGAACGTCGCCCCTTCTTCCTGGTTTTTCCGAAACATCGCATCAATTCGGTCAAAGTCCCACAAATCGTGTTTGGGACCAGCGTCTTGCCTTCCCGGAACTTTCAACCATACGACCAGAAGGCTGGAATCGATCACAACGACTTTTTGGGCCATGATCATTCTCCCTCGCGCCCGGAAATGGCCTGCTCCAATTTACCCGACGATGAGAGACGCCCCACAGAGCCCATCGCCAACAACCTTGGCAAATGAGGAACATCCTCCAACAGCGTCAATTGACTATGGCCGGTTTCCGGGTCACGGTGTGAAACCGTGACGTATGGAATCATTTCTGGTCCCAAAGCGTCCAGCAAGGCTGGGTTATGAGTCGTGGCAAGTACGTCTACTTTGCGCTCCGCCCCTATCTCCTTTAGCATACTCACTAATAAACCGGCCCGGGAAGGATGGAGCCCGTTATCCACCTCCTCGATGACCAGCAGATTGCCGACGGGCATCGTAATCAACGCCGTCAGTATCGCCAAAAATCTCAGTGTGCCATCTGACATGCCTCTAGAGTCAACGAGTTCCTCGCTCGCTCCCTCCTGACGCCAGCCTTCCTCGCAATACAAAATGGCATCTGATCGGAAACGCCCCACGGGTTCCGCCCAGATCCTCAAAATGTCTCTCTCAGGAAGTCTTCGCATATATTTTTTTATGGCGGCTTCCAACTCTCTTTTCTTTTTTATTGACAGTGCTGCAATAACGCCTGCAATATTTGAGGCGTCATGGTTGAATGTATCCGAAAAAGATGAAAATCCACGCATGTTGGCAGGTATAGGATCCAGAATGAAAATCCCTCTCAGCATGGAGGTTACCTGCTCAACCCCATCCGTTATCTCCTTCCGCAGGGTTTGTTGTCCCAACTGACTCAATATAGCGTGGCTCCGCAAGGACTGGCGCGGCGCCCCCCTTTTTTCATTATAAAGGCGCGCCGTAATGCCAGGACTGTCATCCTGACACCCGTCGGTCCAAAACAAATATATCTCATACGGACGCCCACCACGATTCTCCGTACGATATCTCCTGCGTAACAGATATTCGGATGCGATTATGCACTTACTATCGTTTATCGCTACAGTAACATTATATTCATAATCCGTCTTTTCTTCACCTTCAACCAGCACGGAAAGTGAAAATCCTCTTTCACCCTTTAAAGCAGCCCACTCCAATCCACCCCTAAGAGGGGGAAGACTGGCGTTTCCCGAAAGAGCTTCCGTCAGACTAACGCCAGTTGAGATACGATGAAGGAAAAGAATAGCGTCCAGTGCATTGGATTTCCCACTTGCATTGGTTCCAATCAAAACGGTGAGAGGATCGATCTCCAATTGCGCATCGGAGAAACTTTTCCAGTTATGCAAGGTCAGTCGCTTGATCATCATCCGCCCCAGCGCATCGTGTCTGAATGGTCGTTGTGACGCTCGGCTCTCGCCTCCGACAATTTACGGGCCGCGTCCCGGGCGATTTCCAGTGTTTCTGCGACAGTTCGCCCCTGGGCCGCCAAGCCTGGAACCTCGTCGGAGGTCGCCAAATACACCCCTTCCGGCAACTTTTCCCCATGGATCTTGACGATTTGTTCCATGAAATTTTCCTCCAAGCAAGAGGCATTCATCCGCAGCCTAACCGTTGCGCCCTGGATTCGGCAAGGGTGGCGAGGGGGTGTTGAAACGCCATCCCTCAGTCGTCGGTCAGGCGAATTTTGGCATAGCCGGTTCCGGGCTGGCGCAGCGAGGTCACCTGACCGCGATAGAGCCGCGCCCCCACCCCTAGAATCCTTTGGCGGCAGGCGAAAATCCGCCAGTCGGTCTTCATCGGTCCGCCTTCGGCGTCGACTTGGGAGGGGGCGTGGAAGCGTTGCGCCAGGGTGTCGGGGGGAAGGGCGTTGAAGCGGGTGCGGGTGATGCTGTCGCCCAGCAACACGCCCCGGCTGGCGTAGCCCGAGGGCGGCTTAAAGACCCACCGCGCCCGCTCGGACCAGAGCCGGTCGGCGGGGAGGGAGCCCACCTCCCGGGTTTGCGGAACCGCCGCCGCCAACCCCGCCGCCGCCTCGGGAGGCAGGCCCAGCCCCCGCAGCGCCGCCTCGTCGGACCAGAGGATCAGCCGCCGTTTGTCCGAAAGCAGGGCGAAGCCCCAGGGATTGGGGGTCAGGCAGACGCTCCCCGCCCGGTAGGCGGCCCGCAGCCCCGCCAGGGCGGGCGTTTCCAACAAAAAATCGCAATGGCGATTGTAGACCAGATCCACCCGGCACCCATCGGCGAGGTAGACGCCGGATTCGTCCATGCGCAAGGCGGATGGATCGGCCACCACGGCGTCAACCCCCGCCGCCTGCCACTCCTCCCGCAGGGCGTTCATCTCGCCGAAGAGAAATTGGCTCTCGGGGGATTCATCGAGGATCACCGCCCGGCCCAAGGGTCGCCCCGCCAGAGCGGAAGCGTGGGCAAATTCGTCGAGAAAGCCCTGGAGCAGCTTGCGCCGCGCCGAGGTTCCGCCCGCCGGGGCGGCGGGTCCGTGTTGGGCCTGCCAGGCGAGCCAGCTTCCCCCGGCGTTGCTGTTGACTTCGATAAGTTGAGGAATGTCACGGGTGAGATGAAAATCATACCCAGCCAGCGCGGCTTCCGGACCAGGATCGTGGGCCAGGTCGGCGGGAAGGGTCCGGGCGACCGCCTCGCGATAGGCGGGCAGGGCGACGAGTTGGCGGATGCGATGAATGGTCCGAAGCATGCTCCGCAACGCGGAGCGGGGCAAAGGAACGACGACCGGCGCGACGCCAGGGAGGGGAACGGGAAGGGCCATTGGACCACGCCTTTGCGACTGCGGGTCCAGGGCAATCATTGCCCTGGCGGGTTCTAGGGCAGAGCCCTAGGGTTTTGACTTTCGCTTTTGACTTTCGCTTTTGGCGCGCTTTTCAAACAAGCCCGTTGCGCCTTTCGCAACGGGCGCAGCGCGCCCCACCGTCGCCGCAGGCGACCAGATTTTCACCCAACTCGATCCAAGCGGATGTCCGGGAAAATCGGGGGTTGGGGGACACAGGGGGAAAAAATGGTGCCTCGAATGCCCGCCCGGCTTCCCTCACCCCCGCCCCTCCCCTCGCCAGGACGGAGAGAAGGGGGGAGGAAAACCGTTCCTAGGACTCCAGGAAGCTGCGGAGTTTGCGGGAGCGGGAAGGGTGGCGCAGCTTGCGCAGCGCCTTGGCCTCGATCTGGCGGATGCGCTCGCGGGTGACGCTGAACTTGCGCCCCACCTCCTCCAGGGTGTGATCGGTCTGCATGCCGATGCCGAAGCGCATGCGCAACACGTTCTCCTCCCGCCCGGTGAGGGTTTTCAGCACCCGGGTGGTGGTCTCCCGCAGGTTGGACATGATGGCCACGTCGGAGGGGGACATCATCGACTTGTCCTCGATGAAATCGCCGAGATGGGAGTCCTCCTCGTCGCCCACCGGGGTCTCCAGGGAGATGGGCTCCTTGGCGATCTTGAGTACCTTGCGCACCTTTTCCAGGCTCATCTCCATGCGCACCGCCAACTCCTCCGGGGTGGGCTCCCGTCCCATCTCCTGAACCATCTGACGGCTGGTGCGCACCAGCTTGTTGATGGTCTCGATCATATGCACCGGAATGCGGATGGTGCGGGCCTGATCGGCGATGGAGCGGGTGATGGCCTGACGAATCCACCAGGTGGCGTAGGTGGAAAATTTATAGCCGCGACGCCACTCGAACTTGTCCACCGCCTTCATCAGGCCGATGTTGCCCTCCTGAATCAGGTCGAGGAATTGCAGGCCCCGGTTGGTGTACTTCTTGGCGATGGAGATGACCAGCCGCAGGTTGGCCTCCACCATCTCCTTCTTGGCCTGATGGGCCTTGCGTTCGCCGTCCTGGATCCGCTTGTGGGTGGCCTTGAGTTCGCCGATGGTCTGGCCCGCGTCCTGCTCCACCTGAGCCAGCCGCTCCTGGCGCTTGCGCACCTCTTCCGCCTGCTCGTGAAAGCGCCGCCACGCCGCCGTCCCCTGGGCGAAGCGGTCCATCCAGGCCATGTTGCACTCGTTGCCGGGAAAAATTTTGACGAACTCCCGCCGATCCGCCCCCGCCCGATCGGCCATGCGCAAAATCTCGCCTTCGATCTCCCGAGCCCGCTCCACGTAATTTTTAAGGGTGTTGGCCAGGCTCTCCATCTGGCGGGGCGAAAAATTGACCATCGCCACCAGTTCGACAATGCGCTTCTTGCGTTCGCGATAGCGACGCTGAATCCGCTTGACCGCCTTGGGATCCTTCTCCACCCGCACCAGGGTCAGCTCTTCGGTGTCCTGCTTGAGCTTGGCGCTTTCCAGGGCGATGTCGTCGAAAATTTTCTGGGTCTTGGCCTGCAACTCCGCCAGCCGGGGGGATTCGGGAATCTTGGGCTTGACCTCCACCGCCTCCTCGGCGGCGACGGGCTTGGCGACGCTCTCCTCGTCCTCCTCCTCGGAGGCGGGAGTCTCCTCCAGCACATCCTCGGTCTCCTCCTCCCCCTCCTCCTCCCCCTCGGGGGTGGAAATGTCCAGGATGTCCCGCACCGACACCAAGCCATCCCGCAGCTTGTCCGCCAGCAGTACGATCTCCTGGAAGGTGGCGGGGGCGTCGCAGATGGAGGCGATCACCTCGTTGCGCCCATCCTCGATACGCTTGGCGATCTCGATTTCGCCCTCCCGGGTGAGCAGCTCCACCGAGCCCATCTCCCGCAGATACATGCGCACCGGATCGTCGGTCTTGCCCAGTTCCAGTTCGTCCAGCCCCGGCTCGAAGCCGGGCCGTTGGGCCAACTCGTCATCCGCCTCTTCCAGGGGATCGGCGGGGCTGGAGAGCTTGTCCAGGCGCTCCTCCTCCCCCTCGTCCACCAGGCTGATGCCCATGTCGTCGAACAACGTCACCACGTCCTCGATCTGATCGGGGGTGGTCACGTCGCTGGGGAGCATGTCGTTGACCTCGTCGAAGGTCAAGAACCCCCGCTCCTTGCCTCGCTCGATCAACTTCTTCATGGGAGGGTTGGTCTTGGCGTCGTCGATCATCGGTTCGTTGTCCAAATTGCGCCTGCCTTTGTTCTGTTTTCAGTGCTCAAGGCCGCCGGACGAGGGGCCGTCGTCATCGTCATTTTCGCCGGAGCGATGCCAATCCTTGGGCCACGTGATGATGCCGCCGCGGCTCCGCTGCTCTTCCCGGGTGAGGGCGTACATACGACGCATCCACGCCGTTGCATCCTCTCCCTCCAAGCGACGTCCTTCCTGCTTAAGCAACTCTCTGTGGCAACATCCCAAACACCCTTCCAATTCCGCCAGGGGATCATCCAGATTGAACTCTTTTTCCCACTGGCGCAAAAACCGTCCGTAGGCCGCCTCGTCCGGTTCTTTAAATCGCGCCCATGGCCACTGGGCGGGATCGGCTTCCATGAACGGAATAAGCTCCATCAACTGTTGAAAAAGAGAGGCCAGATAGGGCTCGGACAATTTCAGCCGCATCAACCACTCTTCTTTTTCCAAGGCCAGTTCAGGGTGAAGCAGAAGCAATCCCACAAGTTTGCGTTCGTAATCGAATCCCTTGGCGATGTTGGAGTTCAATTCATCCGAAAAAGGACGGCGTTTCTTTTGATCCTTTTTTTCGCCAATTCGTTCATGAGTATCAATGGAGGAGGCGCGATTATCCGCCCCCCATTCCCGGCTGGAGCGCCCCGCGGCGCGTTCATGACTCTCCAGCAGCCGCGCCGGGGGAAGGCGCAACACCCGCCCCGCCTCGTCGGCCATCAACTCCCGCAGCAGCGGATCCCCCACCTTGGCCAGCAGTTCCCGCAAGCGGCGGGCGGCGGAGGCCCGGGCCTCGGGAGTCTCCCGGCCCAGCTCGGCGCTCACCCCGTCCAGCAAGAAGGTGGTGAGGGGAACCGCCTGCCCCACCCGGCGGCGAAAACCTTCCGCCCCCTCCCGCCGCACCGTTTCGTCGGGATCCTCGCCATCGGGGAGAAAGAGGAAGGAGGCCCGCTTTTCCGCCTCCAAACCGTCCATCACCTGTTCCAGGGCCTTCCAGGCGGCCTTGCGTCCGGCGGCGTCGCCGTCGAAGCAGAAGACCACATGGGGCGCGCCCCGCCACAACAGTTTGAGATGCGCCGGGGTCAGGGCGGTTCCCAGGGTGGCGACCACGTTCTCCACCCCCGCCCCGTCCAGGGCGATGAGATCCATGTACCCTTCCACCACCAGGACGGCCCCCGCCTTGCGAATGGCCTCCTGATGACGATGCAGCCCGAAGAGGATCTCTCCCTTGCGGTAGACCGCCGTCTCCGGCGAGTTGAGATATTTGGGTTGATCGGCGGGATCCAGCGCCCGGGCGCCGAATCCGGCGCAACGCCCCCGCCCGTCATGGATGGGAAAGATGAGCCGCCGTCGGAAACGGTCGTACCACCCCTCGCCCCCCTCCCGACCGGCGGCGCGATGGTCTCCCCGTCCCCCGCCCCCCGCTCCGCCGTCCCGCGACGCC
The DNA here is from genome assembly GCA_015231965.1 of Magnetococcales bacterium. Classification (GTDB taxonomy): domain Bacteria; phylum Pseudomonadota; class Magnetococcia; order Magnetococcales; family JADGAP01; genus JADGAP01. Next base: position 22,097 of record JADGAP010000024.1, read on the forward strand.
TCGCGACGAATGGCCAGCCCGGCCTTTTCCAGGGCCGCCCCCGCCGCCTCGCCGCCGCCCAAATGCTGGAGCAAATGGCGCCACCCTGGAGGGGCGTAGCCCAAGCCGAAGCGCTCCACGGTCTGGGGAGCGATCCCCCGCTTGCGCAGATACTCCCGCGCCTCCAGACCTCCGGGGGTCTGCAACTGCTGCTGAAACCACCGTTCCGCCTCGGTCAGCAGGGCGAAAATTTCCGTCTGCTCACGGGCCTGGCTCTCCCGCTGGCGCTTGACCTCCGGGGTCTCCCGGACCAGTTCCGGCAGAGGGAGCCCCGCCTCCCGGGCCAAATCCGTCACCGCCTCCTCGAAGGGGAGGTTTTTGGCCCGCATCACGAAGTCGATCAGATCCCCGCCGACGCCGCAGCCGAAACATTTGTAGTGGCCCTTGTCCGGGCGCACGGTGAAGGAGGGGGTCTTTTCCTGATGAAACGGACAGAGCCCCAGCCAGTTCACCCCCGCCTTGCGCAAACGGGTGTGACGGCCCACCACCTCCAGCAGGTCGCACCGTTCCCTGATTTCGTCGAGAAAGCGATCCGGAAAACGACCCATCGGGAAAAAGGCCCATCGGGTTCAGGCGCCAGGGGTGCGAAACGGGGTTTCGCGAAGCCAAGGAGTCAGCAGATTTCATGCCAGGAACGGCGCACCGCCATTCTCCTGAAACGATGGGCCGCGCCAAGTCGGAACGCCTCGACCAACCGACTGTTTCCACTTGCTTTCCTTGGATAATCCGGGGTCGCGAGCCCCCCGGGGGAAGGGCCTTGCAAAATTGGGCATTGTCTGGCCGGGACGCCATTTTGTCAAGTTGTTGCCCAGTTATCCGTCCAGCCGCTTCCCCCCCCGCCATGCGCCCAACCGGGGGATTTTTCCGCTGATTTTCCTCTCTCGCTTGCATCGCGGCCCCTCCCCGGTCCATGCTTGCCGGGAGCCCTCTCCCTTCGCCCCCGCCCCCAGGCGCAGAAAGGGAGCGGCCCTCGTGGGGAGTTCGATCCCATTCAGCACGGCCTCAACAGGAAGGGGTGGATCATGTCCAAGGCGTTAAACTATCTGGCGAAGACCAGACCGGAAGCGGCAGGGGCGTTGTTGACCTTTTACAAGCAGAGCGTCAAGGCCCTGGATGACAAAACCCGGCATCTGATTCAAATCGTCACCAAGGTGACGGTGGGCACCGAGCGGGGGTTGCGGCAATACGCCCCCAAAGCGCTGAAGGCCGGGGCCAGCAAGGAGGAGATTCTGGACGCGGTGCTGATGGCCTTTCCCGCCGCCGGCCTGACCAAGGTGCTGGACGCCATCGACGTTCTGAAAGAGATGGAACTGCTGCCCGAGGTCGCCGAGGAGGCCCCGCCATCGGCCCCCTCCCACGACCTGGGGCGGCTGGAGGAGTTTCCCCTGGGAAAAATGACCCCGGTACGTCGTCCCGAGGGGGATCTGCTGCTCTTTCGCGTCTCGGAGGAGGTGGTGCGGGTCTACAACAGCCGCTGCCCCCACGCCAGCTCCAACCTGTGCAAGGGGATCGACCACGGAACCCGGGTGGAGTGCAAGGTTCACAACTGGCTGTTCGATCTGGCCACCGGCGAGTGCCTCTCCCCCGAAGGGGGGCACGGGTTGAGCGAAATTCCGGCGCGGGTCGAAAACGGTCGGGTGGTTCTGGCATAATGCCGTCAGGCGGGATTTTCCGGCGGGAAGGTCGTCTCCGCATCGAGACCCTTCCCGCCCCGCTCTCACTTTTCTTTGTACGATGGCATCTTTTTTTGAAGAGACTCCCATGACTTTCTCTCTCGCGCCCCTCCGCTCCCCGCCCTCCTTCGCCGCGCTGCTGGCGCTGCTGGCCGCCTGCGCCTCGCCGCCGCCCCCCGCCCTCGAGGATCCCGCCAACTGCGCCGCCCTCTACCAGGGGTTGGATCGGGCGGTGGAAAAGGCCGGAGTGAGGGACGCCCAGGCCGCCCCGGTGAACGGCTTTCCCGAGCTGCGCACCGACCGGTTTCTCGCCTCCTTCGCCGCCGAGCCCCTGGAGGGGGAGCGCCTCACCGCCTGGGTGGAGCGGATGCGCCAATTGGACCACGAGGGGCGTCGGGTGGAGGTCGCCAATCTCCCTGTCGGCGTCCGCAAGTCGTTGGCCCCCGAGGGCGACCTGGCGCAACGGCTGGACGCCTGCAACGCCCAATGGCGAAACTCGGCGGGGGAAAACGCCGCCCGGGCGGCGGCGGCGGGAGTGCGTCAAGCGGTCGAAGTCTCCGATGAATACCGGGGATGGCAACGGGCGGCGGGGCTCTATTGGCTCTCCGCCTGGGGGGTCAAGATGGGGGTCGAGAAATACCATGACGAGGTAAACGCGGTTTACGCCAAACCTCTGGAAAAACTCCCCGTCACCGGCAAGCTGGTGCGCTACCGACCGCCGGGGGAGCCGCAACCCGCCCCCGGGGAGATTCGCGACATTCTGGAGCGCTCCCGCCGCAACCCCCTGGCCATCCCCGATCCCCAGGGGGCGGACCGGGACAAATTGTTCGCCGCCTTCGCCCCCATCTGGGAGATCGACGCCAAGCAGGAGGCGGACCAGATCGGCGTTCCGGTGTGGCAGAAGCAGTTGCCGGTTCCCGCCATTTTCGTCAATCAGCCCACGGTTTACCGCCTCACCGCCCACACCCGGCATCGGGACGAATCGTTGCTGCAATTGATCTATCTGGTCTGGTTCCCCAGCCGCCCCGCCGCCGCCTCCACCGATCTGCTGGCGGGCGAACTGGACGGCCTGATGTGGCGCGTCACCCTGGATCGGGAGGGCAAGCCCCTGTTTTACGACAGCGCCCACAATTGCGGCTGCTATCACCTCTTTTTCCCCACCGCCGGGCTGACCGTCCGCCCCGGCGGGGTGTTGGAGGAGCCCCCCTTCGCCCCTCAGGTCGCCCCCGAACTGGCCCCGGGGGAGCGTCCGGTGTTGCGGGTCTCTCACACCGCCCACTCCCTGGACCGGGTCTCTGCCCGACCCTTCGGCCCGGCCATCGAAAAATCCGTCGCCTGGCGCGACTACGACGCGCTCCGCTCCCTCCCCCTGCCCGATGGCAAGAGCCGCAAAAGCATGTTCGGCCCCGACGGCATCGTTCCCGGAACCCAGCGGGGCGAGCGGTTCGTGCTGTGGCCCATGGGGGTGCCCGCCCCCGGCGAAATGCGTCAGTGGGGCCATCACGCCACCGCTTTTTTCGGTCGCCGCCACTTCGACGACCCCAATCTCCTGGAACGCTCCTTCCAATCGACCCCGGAGCCCCCCCGATAAAACTTAACACCCGTTCAAAACGGCCTCTTTCTTCCCCCATCACAAAAAAGTGTTGAACGCGGATGGGGGGACATGTTCTTATTAGTATAGGGCAAGATGCCGGGCGACCCGCGAAAACGACGGTCAGCGCCATGATCCATCAGATCACGGGGAGGGAGACCGCCGAGGGGTGCGCTCCGGACCCCTTGCAGATCGGGAGCCAGTCGATGAAGCCAGGAAGAATTTTGATGGTGATCGTGGCCATCGCCGTGCTGGGAGCGGCGGTGCAGGAGTTCGCCCACGCGGATCGCAATACGTTGTTGGACGGCATTCTCACGTGGGGCGTGCTGCTCTATCTGCTCTATCGGGTGCAACGCTATCTTTCGCAAAACAATCCCGACGGCAACGAATCCCCCGCCTCCGCGAACAACGCCCCGCAAGAGGCGATGAGCGAAGCCGCTCGCAACGGCGGCGCTGGTTGGACCGTGGTGGAGTCCGGCGCCCCGGTGGGACGCTTCCGCGATCACCCCATCCCCGCCTGGATCCGCACCTCCGACGGACGGGAAGCCGACTACGCCGGCGTCACCCCTCTCACCCTGCCGGAAGAGTTCACCTGCGTCGAATTCCCCGGTCGCAACGAGTTGGTCATCCCCCCGGGGATCATCTACGCCGTGCGCCATTGATCCGTCCAAGCAACGGATGATCGTGAGACATGACGAGCCATGGGGAAGGGAACCTTCTCCATGGCTTTTTTGTATAGCAATTCCAATTCAAAATTAATCAAGCTGAATGGAACGAGGATTTGTATAAAGGGACTGCGGGTCCAGGGGGATCATCCCCCTGGCGGGTCCAGGGCGGAGCCCTGGGGTTTTGACTTTCGCTTTTGATTTTTCATTTGTTCTTGTTCTTTTGGCGCGCTTTCAAGAGAAGCGAATGCGCTTTTCAGCATTCGCGCAGCGCGCCCAATCGTCGCCGGAGGCGACCAGATTTTCACCTCATTCTGGATTGCTCTCCAAAAAATGGGGGGTGCTGAATAGTTACAAAATCCCGCCTCCAGGGGGGGCGGGCGCGTGGTCCACGGCTCTTGATCTTCTCGATCATCGAGGCAAAACGGGCTATACTGGCATTCTGGTATGTGAGAACAATGAGGATGCCATGAATATTGTCGAGGACATTCGGCCCCTTTCGAAACTCAAGCGCGATTCCGCGCGCTTCATCTCCCATCTCCGGGAGACGGGGCGGCCTGCCGTTTTGACCGTGAACGGCAAACCGGCGCTGGTGGTCATGGATGCCGAGGCCTGGCAGGAAACCCAGGATCAAATCGAGGATGTGCGCACGGTGACCGCGATTCGGCAGGGACTGATCCAGGCCCGCGCCGGACAGGGCGTCGAGGCGACGCCCTTCTTTGAGTCTCTTGACGTCCAGGAACCATGAAGCGTTACCGTGTGGTGATCACGCCCCTCGCGGCGGACAACCTGCGTGAAGCCTATCGGTGGCTCAAGAGCGAAAATCCTCTTTATGCGGCGCGTTGGCTCCAGGGCGTCAAGGAAGCCATCCTCGACCTGGGCGTCATGCCCGAATCCCATCCCCTGGCCCCGGAAAGCGCCGTTTTGGACGGCGAGATTTGACAACGCCTCTTTGGCCGGGGAACCCTCTGGCGCATATTTTTCACGATGGACGACGCGACGGTTTATGTCCAGCCTGTCCGGCATGGCCGAAGGGATGATTGGAAAGGGTAGGGCGGCGGATGGCGTTGGAAAAAATGCAGACCATCCCGCCCAGGGACGCCCCGGACAGCCTCAGCTTGGAAAAGCCGCAGGCGGAGATTTCGCGGGATTGGAAGGAGCCGGGGGGCCTATTCGGGACGCATGAACGACCAGGGCCTTACCCTGGATCAACGGAACAAGCGACGTGTGAGAAGGGTTTGCAAGTCCCTGCGGCCATCGGCGATCAAGAGGATGTAAACTCGCGGTTCGACGATGCGATAGATGACCCGATAAGGCTTGAAAAAGGTCTCGCGGAACTCCTTGAGGCCCAGGGAAAGGAGTTCCCGGGGGTAAGCGCCACGCTCCGGGAATTCCGTCAGTCTTTCAATGACCTCCGTGACGGCGTCCAACACCTGGGCGGCCTTTTTCGGCGCGTCATTTCGGGTGATGAACGCATGAAGTTCCTCAAGATCACGCGCGGCGCTCTTCGTTATCAGCACCTCGAAGCGCATGGGGGTCATGCCGTGCGCAACCCGTTGACCACCTCCATGGCGGGCCGCGCGTCACCCTCTTCGATCTCTTTCTGCCCCATGGCCAGGAGTTTGAGCAGCGCCAGCGTCTCCTGGGTCTGCTCATAGCTTCCGATATCCTGCAACACCGCCTTGGCTTCGCCATGGAGCGTGATGATCACCGGATCGGCACCTTCCGCCAAGCCGCGAATGACCTCGGGGGCGTGGGCCTTCAGATAGCGGATGGGCTTGACCTGTTCGGACAGTTTCATGGACGGCTCTCCCTTTCGTCCAGAGTAGAGTCTTTCCTTGGTCTGATCAAGAACAAAGGCAATGGCAACATCTTGCGGTACGACGTTCTGACCTCGGCCATCGTGGAGACCATCCCGCCCGGGGATGCTACGGACAGCCTCAGCTTGGAAATGCTTCGAGCGGGGAATTTAGTGTGAGTCCCTGGATTTCGGTTCCTACCCGAATTCTCCGAATTCCGATTTTGTCGTCCCCCGATTTTCGATTCTTTTTTATTAATTGTTCGTTATTTGATAGAACGCTTCCGCGTCCTCAATAGTTGTGGTTCCCGCTGCAGCATTGCGACAATGAGTCTCATCGCCATTTCGACTCATGTTGCGCGGTAACGCACAGATATTTTGCCATTTGTTCCAGTGCGAACATTCTGCCTTGATTTCAGAGCACCATCCTCCAGATGCTGCAGTCATTTCATACTCTTTTACTTATCGTTGATTCATTTCTCGTTGCATTCCAACGCTAGCAATAGTCACAGCTTTCTATTTTAAAGCTTACAAACTTAGAGCTGGTAAATGTCCCTGTACCTCCTGTTCTACAGCAGGCGTTTACGATCCTTCCTATCATATTGCTTTTTACCGTTTTTGCCTCGTCAGCAGTAAAGAAATACCCCTCTGCTTCTGCAAGAGCAGTTCTCTCATCATGGTTTTTGCAAAGAGCAACCCTATCTGCAAAAACCTGATCTCTAATAATGCGTTCTGCATAAGATTGAGCGGACTCGATGGTCATGGATTTCCTCCTGGTTGTTAGAAGTCCATATAACATGGAACTGCAGGCAGCACCCCTACACTTGTCAAAAAATCAATATCTTCGTGATTAAAGTTTGCGTATACATACCCAGCCAGTTCTAACTCTCGCATCCTAATCTTACAGTAACTATGATTAGGTTTATAAACGGTGCCATGAGATACAAAATTTTCATATGCGCAGCCACCAGCACAATAATGCTTTGCGAAACATGAATTGCAACCATCTACACGATTCACAGGAGTAGGATCAAAATCAACAGGGAAAACGTTATCTGTATTTATGTTGCCGACCTTGTAATGATTGATTCCTACAAACCTATGACAAAGATAGATATCCCCATTAGATGAAATGGCGGCAATGTGTTTTCCAGCACCGCAAGTATCAGATCTTCTAATATTCTGATGTAATAATGATAATGGCGTATAAAGTCTAGAGGAGTCTTTTAACTCTGCCAGAAATGTTCGCTCTTTATTGGCTGCATAGGCAACCCATTTTTGCGCTTCGTCTTCAATAAATTTAAAAATATTACGATTCTGCTGGGATGATTCATGTGTATTGGATGTTGAGAACATAGAAGCTGACACAGGGGTCATAGATATCCGCCTAAAACCAGCCCCCTTCATTTCATCATAAACACTTGTAGGATCAATATCAAGACTGAGGACTGCATGACCTACTAGAGAGTTAGTATGTTTTTTAAATAAGGCAATATTCTTTATAACTATGTCATAAGAGCCAGAACCATTTTTGAACGGCCTAAAATTGTTTTGAACGGATTCTGGTCCGTCAAAACTTATCGAAATTGAAATGTCGTTAGCTCTTATTGTATTCAATACATCCTCATTACATATTGTTCCGTTGGTGGTGATATGAAATTCAAACGTTTTGTGGTGGATGCTCCCCTGCGACTTGCAATATGAAATCACAAATTTCAACACGTCAAAATTCAAGAGTGGTTCCCCACCAAAAAAACTAATCCCAATTGTTTTTTCATTCGTTGAATTTTTTATTACCCAATCAATAGACTTTTGGGCAGTGCTCTGCGTCATCCTAGATTTTGCACCATATTCCCCTCCTGGCCCCCCTATGCAATACGAGCAATTGAGGTTGCACTGTTGAGTTAGAAACAATGCAACGTGAGTCGCAGTGAAATCATCTTTTTCCTCTACGTATACTTTGGAGTCAATGTTGCTCTTCAGAAGCCCTAGATGGGTCAAAACATCATATCCCGCCTTGTTCTTTGGTGCTATTCTACCTCTATGCTCTGATAAAACGGAAATTTCATCATCAGTCACTAATGTTGCGGACATCATGTCCACGTTCAGAAGAACAGTGACCCCATTATAGGTATATATATGGTAATTTCTAATCATGGGCTATCTCCATGTGACCCAGGACTACGTCAAGCTTGACCAAAATGCGTTGATTTGACGAGGGCAGAACGCCATCATTGGCGCAACTCCCGATTCTCCCGTATACCAAGAGGGGAGACACTCGCCTCATTTCCGTTTCCAGTGCTGTGCGATAATCTATCACTTTGATCGGCAAGCATCAACAATGATGCGCCATTTAATTTAAGTCAAGCGTAAAATTTTAGAATTGTCAACCAAAAAATGCCGTTCAGAAGTCGCCAGTTCGACAATAGATTCCCTCGCCCGCGAAGCAATGCGATGGGTGACTAGAAATAACCTCAACATATCGAGAAGTATACAACTTCTTATCTCACAACGAAGTTGGAGTCAAGGGACTATGGCGTCGGATGAGCCGAAATCCTCGTCTTTCACGGAGGACCGACCTCGCCGGGTGGGAGGCTAGTTTTGACTATCGATGTAACCAATTGGAATAGTCCGAGAATTTCCCACGAAAAAGGCCGCCTTGGTGGGCGGCCTTGGGGGAACGGCATGATTATATTTTTAAATGGTGGGCGGAGCAGGGATCGAACCCGCGACCCTCGGCTTGTAAGGCCGATGCTCTCCCGGCTGAGCTATCCGCCCCAATCCTGCAACGCGCCCAAGGGGCGGAGCCGATGGGATGATTCGGGCTCCCCCGACGGGGGGAGGCGCATCCGTGCGCCCCACCTCGGGGAGGCGTCCTCGTCTCCCGCCAGGCGGGAGGGGGAGGTTGATTATTTCTTTTTGGTCGCCTT
>JADGAP010000250.1 GCA_015231965.1 Magnetococcales bacterium
CCCACCACCGCCCCTGGATTCCCGCTTTCGCGGGAATGACGTTTTCGTGGGGGAAGCGTTGGTTGCGCATCCCAGGCTCCGCTTGACGCTATGTGCAAATTTTAAATGGAACGACTATAAAACGTTGGGCCGGCACCCCGTTCGGCGCACGGAGTGTTTGCCAAAACTTTTCATTCGGTTAGAATCTTCACAGACTGGAGCGCGACGACCCCGTTGGTGGACCTGGGGCGTCGAGAGTGGCGGACGACAACGCACGGTTCTGGGGAATCATTGGGGTCTTGTTCCGGCGTGAGGGCGAACGGGTATGAACGATGTCAGGGCATTTCCCCTGCCGATAATGGAGGAGCGTCTGCTCGACGCCCGCGTCCTGGTGATCGATGACCAGTTGACCAACGTCAAACTGCTGGAAAAACTGCTCCAATCCGCCGGATTTTCCAACGTGACCGGCCAGACCGACCCCCGCGAGGCGGTGCGGCTGCACGAAATCCATCCCCACGATCTGGTCTTGTTGGACATTCGCATGCCCCACATGGACGGCTTCCAGGTGTTGGAGCGAATTCGCGCCATGGAGGGGGATGAGTTCATTCCGGTCCTGGTGCTGACCGCGCAAAGCGACCGGGAGACCCGTCTGAAGGCCCTGGAAGGCGGGGCCAGCGACTTTCTGCTCAAGCCCTTCGACCGGCTGGAGGTGATCTCCCGCATTCGCAACCTGTTGCAAATGCGGATGCTGCACAACCAGGTGCGGGAGCAGAAACGGCGCCTGGAAGTCAAGGTGATGGAGCGCACCCGGGAGCTGCACCATACCCGGTTGGACATCATCCGCCGCCTGGGCCGGGCCTCGGAATTTCGCGACAACGAAACCGGCCTGCACATCATTCGCATGAGCCAATTTTGCGAGCGCCTCACCCGGGCCATGGGGTTGGGGGACGCCGCGTGCGATTTGATGCTCAACGCCAGTCCGATGCACGATCTGGGCAAGATCGGCATCCCCGACCGGGTGCTGCTCAAACCCGGAAAGCTGGACCTGGAGGAGTGGGAGATCATGCAAACCCACGCCGCCATCGGTGCCGAACTGCTGGCGGGGGGGGATTCGGAACTGTTGGAGCAGGCCCGTCTCATCGCCTGGACCCACCACGAGCGATGGGACGGCAGCGGCTATCCCCGGGGGTTGCGGGGCGAGGAGATTCCCCTGTTGGGGCGTATCGCCGCCATCGCCGATGTCTTCGACGCCCTGACCACCGACCGCCCGTACAAAAAAGCGTGGCCGGTGGAGGAGGCGGTGGGAGAGATTCGTCGTCAATTCGGGCGGCAGTTCGACCCCCAATTGGAATCCTATTTTCTCGAAGTCCTTCCCCAATTTCTCGCCATTCGCGGTGACTACGCCGATCCCCTATAATCGCCCCATTGTCTTGAACGGTTCGGCCCCCCCGATCCGGGAAACGACGCGGCATCGCCCCGGTTTGACGGTTTTTCGCCCATCGGCCCCCAGCTTCTCCGCCCCGGTTTCCGCCCATGCCATTGCAACCCCTGGAAGAGCAGTTTCACCGCCTCCGCCTGAGGTACGTCGGCGGCTTGCCGGAAAAATGCCTGCGCCTGGCGGCCTTGGCCCAGGGGCTGGGGTCCGGACCCTCGGCGGCCACGCTCAATGAGTTGCATGTGGCGGTGCATGGCATGGTGGGCACGGCGGCCACCTTCGATTTTCCCGAAATCGCCGAACAGGCCCGTCCCCTGGCGGTCTTTTTGCGCCGCATCATGGAGCGGGGCGAGGGGTTTCGCCCCCCCGAGGCCTTGGAGTGGTTGTGCGCCCATTTGGGGCGGTTGGCCGCGTTGGCCAGGGAGATCGAGACCGACCTGAGCCAATGGCGGCCCGCCGACCCCGCCGTTCATCCCTTTGGCGAGACCCCCCTGGAGCGTCGGGTTCTTGTCCTGACCCGCGACGAGGAGTGGGCCGCCCGCTTGACCCGGGAGGTGGCCAAGCGCAATTTTTCCGTGCAGCGGGTGAGCGACTGGTCGGAGGTGCTGCGGGAGGTGGAGCAAAAGGCCCCGGCGGCGGCGGTGGTGGATCTGGCGGCCCTGTCCGGCGACGAGGAGCGGCCCCTGGAGTTTTCCGACCGCTATCGCCAACGACAGACGCCGGTTCCCGTGGTGATGACCTCGCATGAGACCGGCTTCGAGGCGCGGTTGCGGGCGGTGCGCTTGGGCAGCACCCATTTTCTTCCCCATCGGGAGGATCCCCTCAACGTCGCCCGACTGCTGACCCCCTGGAACCGGGCGGCGCCGTTGGAGCCTTTTCGCATCTTGCTGGTGGATGACGACGAAATTTTGTCGCGATTTTACCAGTTGCTGCTCGCCTCCGCGGGCATGACGACGGAGATTTTGAATCGTCCCGAGGCGTTGTTGGAGGTCTTGCCGAGTTTCAATCCGGAATTGGTGGTGCTGGACCTGTTCATGCCCCAGCACAATGGCATTGAACTGGCGTGGGTGATGCGCCAGGACGAGCGTTTCGCCGGATTGCCGATTTTGTTTCTTTCCGCCGAGCAAAATTTGGGGCGTCGCCTTTCCGACCGCAATTTGGCCCACGAGGATTTTTTGATCAAGCCGGTGCAACCCGCCGCCTTTGTCCACGCCGTCACCAGCCGGGTGGAAAAAAGCCGCAACATGCGCCGCGCCACCGATCATTTGCGGGCGGCGTTGGAAGAGTTGGAAAACATGCAGTTCGCCCTCAACCAGCACGCCATTGTCAGCGCGGCGGACGTGGCCGGGCGCATCACCTTCGTCAACGACAAGTTTTGCGACATTTCCGGCTACACCCCCCATGAGTTGATCGGGCAAAGCCATCGCATCGTCAAATCCGGCTACCATCCCGACTCGTTTTATCGCGAGATGTGGCTCACCATCGCCCAGGGGCGGGTGTGGCACGGTCAGATCAAAAATCGGCGGCGGGACGGGCGCACCTATTGGGTGGAAGCCACCATCGTGCCGTTTCTGGACGAGCATGGGCGACCCACCGAGTACATCTCCATTCGCACCGACATCACCCTGCAAAAACAGGCGGAAGAGAAGGCCAAGAGCATGGCCCTCTTTCCCCAGCTCAACCCGGCACCGCTGTTGCGGGTGGATGGGGAGGGGGCGGTGTTGGAGTTCAACCCCGCCGCCGCCTCCATTTTGCACATTCCGCCCCTGACCTTCCCGCCGTTGCGGGAACACATTCCGGCCATGGGAAGCGTCGATTTCGCCCGGTGCATCCGGGAGGGGAGCCGCCTGGATCTGGAGACGGAAATTGACGACCGCTCCTTCCATTTTGTCATCGTGGGGGCGACGGAGTTGGGGGTGGCTCATTTGTACGGCAGCGACATCACCACCCTGCGTCGCGCCGAGGCCCTCTCCAGCGCCATTTTTGAAAGCGCCGTGGAAGGGGTGCTGGTCACCGATGATCGGGGGATGTTGCAGGCGTTCAATCCGGCGGCGGAGAAAATTTTCGGCTACAAGGCGGAGGAGGTGACGGGGCGCAACATCGCCATGCTCATGCCCCAACCCTTCGCCGCCCAGCACGACCGCTTCATCCACGCCTATCTGCAAACCGGGGTTTCGGAGATCATCAGCAAGGGGCGGGAGGTGGAGGGGGTGCGCCGGGAGGGCGGGCGAATCCC
>JADGAP010000251.1 GCA_015231965.1 Magnetococcales bacterium
CGTGGCGTGGATTTCCGCCCTGACGGTGGAGGCCCTGGAGGCCCTGGCCGCCGTTTCCGGCGCGGTCTACACGCTGGAGTGGGAGGGGGAGTCGTTCAACGTCATGTTCCGCTACCACGAACCGCCCGCCGTCGATGTCTCGCCCATCTGGCCGCACCACGACCTGCACGTCGGAACCCTCAAGCTGATGACGGTCTGCCTCTTGTCTTCCTCCCGCGCCTCTCTCTCTATCAAGTTCGGTTTATGGATCATACGCGGCCAATTTCATCCATTCCCCGAGCCTCGGGCCAGGAGAGAGGATTCGGGGGCGCCCGAACGAGGGGGGGCGGTGGGGTCGTCCCGGCGATTATGCAAATATGCAAATCGCCGATGCGCAATATGCAAATTGGTGCCGCGTCTGGCGTCGGGCGCGGTGCAGGGAGGATGCTCCAGAGCGCCCGTCGAGTGGGGTGGGGGGGTACCCCACCTGGTTACCGGAGGGGGCGAGAATCGCCAACGATCCTTTCCTTGGAAAAAATCTAAGGAAAGGAAACTGGCGGATCGTTTCCTTACGGGGGGGGTGAACCCGGCAGGGGGGGGATGGGGCGTCCCAGCGCCTGATTGAAGGCTTGCTGATGTGTAGCCTGTATACTACAATGGGACCATGAATACCCTTGACCTCCGGGAATATGTGGCCGAAGACGGCGGCGTTCCCTTTTTTGATTGGCTGACCGCCATCAAGGATGGCGCGGCCCGGGCGCGCATCCGGATCCGTCTGGAACGGGTTCGGCTGGGCAATCTGGGGGACCACAAGGCGCTGGGGGACGGGGTGCATGAACTGAGGTTCGCCTTCGGCCCTGGGTATCGGGTCTATTTCGGGAGGGACGGGGAGCGGGTGATTCTGTTGCTGGGAGGCGGCGACAAGTCCTCCCAGGAGCGTGACATCGCTCAGGCCAAACAGTGGTGGCGCGACTACGGGAGACGCTCCGATGGCTAGAAGCCGTGATTACCAGGAAGGTTTGCTCGCCTCCTTGCAGGATCCCCGGGAGGCGTCGGAGTACCTGAACGCCGCTCTGGAGGAGGGCGATTTGGAATTGTTCCTGGTGGCGTTGCGCAACGTGGCGGATGCCCATGGGGGAATGTCCCGCTTGGCCAAGTCGACCCACCTGAACCGGGAAAGCCTCTACCGGACTCTCTCGGAAAAGGGGAACCCCCGGGTTGGAACCCTGGCCGCCCTGCTGCGGGCCATGGACATGCGCCTGACCGTTCTCCCCCTCGAAGTGCCGGGAGGGTGAGCAGATCGCCAGGAACGGGACATCACCCCGGCCAGTTGAGATGGATGACCAGAACGAAGGAAGCAACCGCCATGAACTTCACCATTGAGTGCGAACGAGAAGACGATGGCCGCTGGCTGGCCGAGGTTCCGGAACTTCCCGGCGTGATGGCCTACGGAGCATGGGAAGAGGAAGCCGTCGCCCGAGCTGAGGCCCTGGCCTTGCGGGTGCTGGCGGAACGGATTGAGAATGGTGAAACGACGGAACAACCCTTGACCATTTCCTTCGCCGCCGCATGAATTCCTGGCCTTCCAGCAAGGCTCGTCAAGTGTTGGCGGCGCTGCTTCGCATTGGTTGGCGGATTAAGCGCCAAACCGGTTCCCTCCGCACCCTGGAAAGGGAGGGCTGGCCGGACGTGATCTTCGCCTTCCATGACCAGGAGGAGATCGGCCCTCGCATGTTGTCGCGCCTTTCACGTCATACTGGGTTGCAACCTCACGACCTTTGAGCGGGCAAAGAAGAACCAAAGGATGGTGGCGTCCTGACGCCCCTTTCAAATCTGCTCTGCGTTATCCCCCAAGAACTCCCCGGATCAAGGCGCTTATCCCTTCCCAGGTGCCTTGCTTCAACAGATCGCTGCTCAGATCAACCAGCACGTCGCCGATCGTGTTGCGTGATTTTTCGATGGATTGCGGCGTCTTGGATAAGGCCGCGAGTCCCTTGCTCGTCAGAACGACATTGGAGAACGATCCACTGTTTTTATCGCCGTTGAACGATGAGAAACGGATGAAACCTTCTTCCGCCAAAAAATGGATCGATGCGGTGTAAACCCGTAATCGCCGCCCTTTTCTTGCTTCGTCGAGGGAGGCGTCGAACGTCTCCAGTTCCCGCGCGTGCAAGATGCAAGGAATCGGGAATTGCTGGTAGAGATGACCAAGGATCAGGCCGACGCCTCGATTGAAATCATCGATGTTTTCCATGGGGATCATCTCCTTGGATTTCCGGAAGCGCGAGGTCGTCAGAGGGTGGCGAAGTCCAACGGGATGGGTTCGTATTTTCCGTCGAGACGTTGCTCGTAGAAGCGGATGTATTGCTTGGAGTCCTTGGTGTACATCGAATTGTTGATGGCATCCATCGCCATCTTCCACTCATCGTCATCGTAATCCAAGCGTTTTAGCGCCAGGACGCGCCACACGTCCACGCCTCCCGACGAATCGACCCGGAAGGCGTCCTGCACCAGGGTCAGGATTTCAGGCCGCGCCCCCTCGCTCCAGCGGCGGATGCAATTGTCGATCAACAGTTTCGCCGCCAGCAACCCTTCGTCGAAATCCATCCGTTCCGCAATATCGACCTGGATCTTGAATTTTCCGTCGAACGAACGAAGGGTGACGTTCCCCTTTTCCCCGCCCACCTTCGCTCCATGCTTTTCCAGGGAGATCGAAACGAAGGCGGCGATTTCGTCCACAATCGCGGCCTTGAGTCGGCGCAACTGCTCCCGCTTATCCTTCGCTTTTTGCACGATTTCCTTTACAACCCCATCGCGCAAGGCGTCCAGGGGGCGAACTTGATCCACGGGGATCATCCACCCTTTTGAATTCGTGAAATACTGCCGTTCTTCCTGTTCGCCCATTTCGCATCCTCCCTCGATTCCCCGAATCGTGGATTTTACTTTCCAAAATCATCCAAGGTTCGAGTATTATACTTTGGATGCACCGCATGATACAGGGGAAAAGGAGGACGGCGGATGACTGTCTGGACGATGAAAGTAGTCGCGAGTCGTTTGGAGGAAGCCGCCGCCACCTTGCGTCTGTTGCCGGGGGACAGCCCACGGGGTTACGTCTCCTTCTGGCCGGATGTGGTCCATGCCAAGAAAGACGCCTACGGCTGCAATGATCCAGACCCGCCGCGCCTTCTACCCTCTCCGGCGGAAATCACCCGCATGGACGAGGCTTTGGAGTGGCTTCAATGGCTGGAACGGGACCAGGTGCAAATCGTCTGGCTTCACGCTGAGAAAGTGCCGCGAAAGATCATCTGCGCCCAATATCGGACCAGTCGTTGGACCATGTGGCGCAAGTGGTCCGCCTACTTGTTGATCATCGCCAACCAGTTGAACAAGGCAAACAGAAAGTTGTTGCAACAACGTGTTGCAACAACTTTGCATGCAACACCTGCAACAGAATTTGCTATCTTCCAAGCTACAATCGCGGAACCGCACGTCCAAGCGATGGGCGGCGTCCGGGGGTAACGCTCCCGCCCCGCGTGGGCGGGGGCGTCCTGGCCCCCCATCCATCCAACCCGCCATGGGAAATCCCGAGGCGGGTTTTTTCATCCTAGATCCGGCAGTTGACATGGGGCGAGAAGGTGTAATGTACTGGGAAG
>JADGAP010000252.1 GCA_015231965.1 Magnetococcales bacterium
GGTGATCTATGACGTGGTGCTGATGCCCCCACCCACCTCCCCCTTGGGGATCCAACCGGCGTCTCGCAACGCCCGCCCGCTCCGCAGCACTTCGCTGTGGCTCAACCCGGTCAGTTCCGTCATCTTTTCCACAACTTGCGCCAAGGTCGCCATGCCCATCTCCTCATTCCAAGGATATTCAAGGAGGCAGGTTATCAAGAATCCATCGGCATTGTCAATACGATACGTTCCATGTTTAAATATTCCGCGAAAAAGAAAGGCTTCCGGCGTCTCGATTGACCACATCGAGGAAAATCCCTGCTGAATCCCAGTCCAAACCATGCGAAAATGAGAGCGTCTATAGAGGGATCCGAAAATATTTGCATGCGTTGGGAACATCCCATGGGCCTGGTCCATGCCGAACTGACCCTGAAAAATCCCACCACGGGAACGAGCATGACCGTCCGCACCCTGGTGGACAGCGGGGCGCTGCTGCTCTGCATTCCGCAACACGTCTCCCTGCAACTGGGTTTGCCAACCCTGGAAAATCGCGAAGTCACCCTGGACAACGGGGCGCGACAACTGGTTCCTTACGTGGGACCGGTGGAGATCCGCTTCGCCAATCGCCGCAGCTTCACCGGAGCACTGGTGTTGGGGGATGAAACGCTCCTGGGGGCGGTCCCCATGGAGGATCTGGACGTGATCATCCACCCGGGCGCGCCACGAATTGATGGTCAATCCCGAAAGCCCGAACATCGCCCTGGCCCCGGTAAAATAGGGCCGATCCACCAGGGGGACGCTCCCCCTCACTCCCCCTTGGCCTCGGCCTTGATCAACTGATCCAGCACCGCCTGGGCGATGCGGTCGGGGGAAAATTTGGGGATGAAATCATCGGCCCCCATCTGCCGGGCCTTGTACTCGTTGGACTTGTTGCTCAACGAACTGTGCAACGCCAGATGAATCCCCGCCAACGCCGGATTGGACTTGACCTTGCGCGTAAAGGTAAAGCCATCCATCACCGGCATCTCGATGTCGGAGAAGATCAAGGTATAGGCGGGGCGTCCCGTCTTGACCGACGCCTCCAGCAACTCCAGGGCCTTGACGCCGTTTTCCACGATGGTGTGCTGAATCCCCAACTGATCCAGCGCCGAAGTGAGCATGGAACGGGCCGCCTTGGAGTCGTCCAAAGCCAGGATGTGATGTTTTTGCGCCTGCAAGGCGTGGCTCCGGGCCACCAGGGGATCGGAGATCTTGGTGTCGATGCCGATGATGTCGCTGAGAATTTTCTCCACATCCAGCAACTGGACGGGATTTTCCTCGTAATAGGTGATGGCGGTTAAATAACTTGAGTCGTACAACGCCCCGTCGGGGCTGATGATTTCATCCCAGTTCTTCTGGATCAACATGTTGGGTTGGGCAATGAGAAACCCCTGCACCGAGGTGCTGTATTCGCACACCAGAACATAACTCACCACCTCCTTGACCGCCACCGGGGCCATCCCCAAAGCCAGGGAGAGATCCATCAAGGGGATGGCGTGGCCGCGAAAATCAATCGCCCCCAAAATACAGGGGTGGGCGGTGGGCATCTGGGTGATGTGCTTGGGACATTCCAAAATTTCGATGATCTTGAAAACGTTCAGGCCGTAAAGCTGACCATCGGTGAGATAGAAGGTCAGCATCTCCATTTCGTTGCTGAAGGCCAGATTGGTCCGCTTGTCCACCTCGGCCATCAGGCTGTCTTGATGCGCCATGATTGTCTCTCCCCCCCAGGATTACGCCAATCGCTTCACCGCCCATCGCCCTCAACCAACCATGAGGCGACGATCCGGCCTCAAACGCCGCCGCTCCCCGGCGAGGGATGGCCGCCAAACTGCCGCCGCAACGCCGCCAACAACTTGAGGCCGTGGGTTCCCCAGCCCCGGGATTGAAACCGGGTGAACAGGGCCGCCGACAGCACCGGCGTCGGAACCCCCAACTCCACCGCCGTCTGCAAGGCCCACCGCCCGGTGCCGTTGTCCCCAACGTTGGGGGCGAACCGGTTGAGCCCAGGATCCTCGGCCATGGCCCGCAACACCAGCTCCAAAAAGCGGGAACGGACCAATCCCCCCTGCTGCCACGCCTGCCCCACCGCCATGGGATCCAGGGAGAAGGGGGCCTTTTCCATCATCGCGAACCCCTCCACCAGGGCCTGCATCATGCCGTATTCCACCCCGTTGTGGACCATCTTGACAAAGTGACCCGCCCCCGGAGGCCCGCAAAAAACCACCCCGCCCGGAGGCGCCAGGGCGTTCAACAAATCGCTGATCAAGGCCCGGGAGCCCGCGGTTCCCCCCGCCATCAGACCGAACCCCTCCTCCACCCCCTGAAGCCCATTGCTCACCCCGCAGTCGGAAAACAACACCCCCTTTTCCGCCAACAGATCGGCGCGACGTTGACTGTCCCGCCAAAAGGAGTTGCCCCCGTCCACCACCCCATCCCCCGGTTCCAACCATTGGGAGAGCTTGCCCACCACCTCATCCACCCCCGCCCCGGCGGGGATCATCAGCCAGACGATGCGAGGACGGGGCAGGGCGATCAGCTCGTCCAGGTTGACCACCGTCGTCACCCCCTCCTTGGCCGAAAGGGCTTCCGCCTCCCGGGAGCGATCAAAGCCCATGACGCCCCACCCCTGGCGAACCAGGCGACGGGACAAGCCCCGCCCCATGCGTCCCAAACCCACCATGCCGATGCGACCCGTCATTGTTCGATCTCCTTTGTAGCGACCCGACCCCCTCCCATTCCATGGGAATATGCGGCGTCGGGACTGGCATCCCCCCACTATACCCCGCACCGCAACAAAAAGGGGAAGCAATCCGGATCGCGACTCATTTTTTTCATCGCGCCGCGAAGCACGGCAAGACCCGGGAAGTTACGCGGCGCGGCCCAGGGGAAAGCGGGTCAGGCGCAGGGCGTTGCTCACCACCGTAACGCTGGAAAGCCCCATCGCCCCCGCCGCCCACACCGGCGAAATGCCCCACCCCCAGGGATGAAACAGCCCCGCCGCCAAGGGAATCAGCACCACGTTGTAGCCAAAGGCCCAAAACAAATTCTGCCGAATGTTGGTCATCACCGCCCGGGAGAGGGCGATGAGGTCGGCCACATGGCGGGGGTCCGAACGCATCAGGGCCACGTCGGCGGCCTCCACCGCCACGTCGGCCCCGGTTCCGAAGGCCACCCCCACATCCGCCTGAACCAGCGCCGGGGCGTCGTTGACCCCATCCCCCGCCATGGCCACCACCAGCCCCCGGGCCTGCAACCCCCGAATCGCCTCCACCTTCCCCGCTGGAGAGACCTCCGCTGTCACCCCATCGATGCCCAGCGCCCCGGCGATGGTCCGGGCCGCCCGCTGGTTGTCCCCTGTGAGCAGATGCACCTCCACCCCCATGCCACGCAATCGCTCCACCGCCTCCCGGCTTTCGGGGCGCAAGGCGTCGGCCAGGGCGAGAAGACCCAGCAGCGTCCCCTCCGCAACCGCCGCCAGGGCGCTCTTCCCCTCCCCCTCCCATTGGGCGAGGGTCGCCTCCGCCTCCGCCGAGAAGACAAGCCCCTCCTCCCGCAGCCAGCGGGGCGAACCCACCTTCACCTCCCGCCCCCC
>JADGAP010000253.1 GCA_015231965.1 Magnetococcales bacterium
CTCCACTTGATCGCCGACCATGCTCTTTGATCGCACCGACCACGAACTAGGACGCCTCTACCAAGCCGACGAGGAGATCCTCGCCCAAGGCGAGGAAGAGGTGGAAAATCTCTACATCATCCTGGAAGGTCAGGTGGAGGTCTTCGCCCAGGACGCCAACGGCAAGACCGTGCGCTTTTCCGTGCTGGGCGAGGGGGAGATCCTCGGCGAACTGGCGGCCCTGGACGGCGGCCCCCGTTGCGCCTCCGCCCGGGCCATGGGCAAGGCCCGCATCCTCACCATCGACCGCCGAGGTCTGCTCCGTCGCATCCAGGAAGACCCCTCCCTCGCCCTCCGCCTGCTGGTGCAAATGTCCCGCAGAATCCGCCTGTTGGACCAGGAGGTGCTGCGGCTGCATGCGCTGGGCAAGGGCCAGGAAGAGGGAGAGTGAGGAAAAAACGAGGCGGCCTTAAGGAGCGGAAACGACCATCCCCCCCTTGAGTGACATGCCATGAGATCAGGTCGGCGCTCCCGATCCCAGCTTCTCCAACTGGCTCAACCATTCATGGAAATGGCGGCATTTCTCGCGAAGCAGGGGCAGCCCGATTCTTTCCGCGATGGACGCCCCGGCCGAAACCTTCCGGTCTTCATATTCCGGAAGCAGTTTGATAATGCGCTTCGAAGGGGCGGTCTCTATTCCATCATTAATAAGTTCCGGATTATCCTCTCCCTGGACGATGCCCATTAACGCCTTGATGGGTTGTTCGTGTTCCACAAACTCCCATGCGAATTGTCGCGGATCGGAAAAGAGCAGCGCCTCAAATTCGTGCAATTGAATGTAGGGTAAGAAACCCCACTGATCGCCGCAATTGATGGTTTTATCCAGCACCTTCTCCAAAACTTCAACCTTTTCATAGGGAGCCTGCAAAGCCGCTTCGTCAAATCCGGGCCAATCCCTGGGCAAAGCGTAAAGATCCACCATCGATGTGAAGTAGGCTCCGCGGTCTTCGCCCATCCACCGATTCAAATCCTTGCGGAAACTCTCGAAGGGAACAATCCCTCCCGAATTCTCCCTCGTTCGTTTTCTCTTGCGGCAAATACAGCGAACCGCAGTCGTGACACCACGCGACATCAGATGGGGTGCCAGCGTCCCATTGACGAACGCCTCTTCCGTTTGTCCTTCCACCAGAATATTGAGCCGAGGCATGTCAAGAGCCCCCTCCTGCCCGCTGCGCTTCCTGTTCGGCGCGCCGTTGTTCGATGACGGCGCGGCGCGTTTCGAGCGACGTCTCTTCACCGGTTGGCATTCCAATGGTTTGGCTGCCGGGTTTACCTCCCAGTACATTTTTCCCCCACAATTCTGAGAGGGTGTAATCTTCCAGCCAAGCTCGCAGCCGCTCCGGCTCCAAACGCTTGAACAGTGACTCCCGCCCCTGTCGTTCCACCACGATCACGTCCTCGGGATCGAAACAATCCAGCAAGGGGGGCGATTGGGTGGCCAAAATGACTTGGCAATGGCGGGACGCGGCGCGGATCAGCCCCCCGATGGTTTCAATCGCCATGGGGTGGAGCCCCAACTCCGGTTCATCCAGCAACAAGAGGGGAGGAAGCATCTCCGGGGGTTGGGAGAGCAGCGTCACCAGACACATGATGCGCAACGTACCATCCGAAGCGGTATGAGAGCCGAACAGCAGATCCGAATCACTCTCCCGCCATGTCAACAACATGGCGCCAGAAGACGCCTCGGGATGAAATTCGAAATCGGCGAAACAGGGAATCAAGGACCGGAGGGTGCGAACGATTTTTCCATAGTAGGATGGATACTCCCGTTCCAACCAATACAGGAACGCCCCCAGGTTGGCGCCATCGTGCTTGAGAGAAAAACCATCGCGGGCGTCCCAACGCTGACGAATGCGGGCGTTGGGAGACGTATCGTGAAATTGAAAAAGCTTCAAATCCTGAAACGCCATGATGAGATCATCGTACTCGGAACCGGGATAGGGATTTGTGTCAGTATCATTGAACAGAAGATCCTGAGGCGCATGGATCAGCCTCACTTCGTAATCGTGAACCTCATCCTGGTAAGCGATGGCGACGTTCGCCTCCAACCGGGGCGTCACTTTCGCCCCGTCAAATAACAAATAGTTCCCCCCCCCCTCTTTCACGACCCAGCGCCGCAGCTCATCCTCCTCGAATAATGCCAGGGAAAACAGGCGAAAAAACTTCAAGAAATTGGACTTTCCCGAACTGTTTGGACCGATGAGGACATTCATGTCCCGCAGTTCCAAGCCATCCAGTAAACGAATGGACCGGAACCCACTGATGGTCAAACGGGTCAATCGAGTGCGGGACATGGGCCTCATCCTGGTTAACGACGAGAATGTATTGCTTTCAGGGGGGTTACCGATCCGCTATGGAGCGTATCAGATGTCAGCGAGATTCAGGGAGGAAACCCCAACGTTTCCGACGACGAGATATAATCTCTCCCTACAAGGCATCACCACGCCTGTGGCTCGAACTCCGGCGGGTTGGCCAGGGCGACGGACTCCCCCGACTGAACGATGACGAACAGCCCCTCGTTCATGGCGTAGCGGTCCACGTTCTCCTCGATGACGATGCCCGCCACCGCGCCAAAGACCTGAAAATCTTCGTAGAGGGGGAAAAACTCCTTGAAATGCGCCATGCGCTCCAGGTGATCCCCCACATCCTCGTGACGCAGCTTGCTCTTGACCTCCACCAGCACCACGGCGCTGCTGTTTACCACCAGAAGGTCGATCTCCATGTGACGGTTGCCGGGATACTTGGCCCGCACCCGCTGATGCACCAGATGCACCGGAATGCCCCGCTCCTCGAATAATGTCTCGCAGGCGGGGGCGACCATCCCCTCGACGAACTCCCCCCAGCGGCTGCCCAACTGGTCGATCTGCCGGGAGACCTCCTTGACCACCCGCACGGTCTCCGCGTGTTCCCGCTCGTATTCAAGGTGCCGCTGTTCCCGCTCCTCGCCCATCGCTTGCAGATCGCGGTCGTGTTTTTCCCGCTGTTCTTGCGCTTCGCGGTCGTGCTTTTCCCGCTGCTCCCGAAGTTGCCGGTCGTTTTCCGCCCAGCGTTCCCGATCCTCGCGGATCGTTTCCGCACGGCGTTCCCGATCCTCACGGATCATCTCTTCAAACATTTTGCGCACATCGTCGAAGGTCACGGATTGGGTCATGACACACTCTCCGGCTTGCCAAGCGGGGGGAGGACTTTATTTTACCGGATTTTCCGCCAATCTTCATCTTGGTTGTGGAGACCGAGCGCGGCAAAAGGGGTCGGGTCCACCCACCCCGGCCCCGCATCCAGGACAAACGTCCTCCCGTGCGACTAAATCGCGCCCCCCTGGGGCGGGCGGGTCTGGAGAGCGAGAAACGCCTCCCCAGACCCGGCGAAAGATCACGATTTGGCGGCGCGCTTGCGTTCACGGGGTTCGCCGTCGGGGGCGGGGGCGTTGCCGTAGCGGGCGGTCAGTCCGCGCTTGACGCGAATCTCGTCCTCCATCCCTGGCCCTCCCCCTGCGGGCTCGCCACGCGAGTCCGATTCGCCAGTCCT
>JADGAP010000254.1 GCA_015231965.1 Magnetococcales bacterium
CGGGGGGTGGCGGGTCGGGGGGCGGCGGCTTGCGGCGGGGCCGGGGCGGCGAGGGCCGGTTGAATCGCGGCAGCGGTGAGGGTGGGGACGGGTTGGGCCGGTTTGCCGTTCAATCGTTCCAGGGCCTCCTCCCGGGAGCAGAACATTTTGATCTGACCCTCGCTCAACATCATGATTTTGTCGGAAAGGCTCAACACCCCCATGCGATGGGAGATGATGATCACCGTCACCCGCCGTTTCTTGGCGGCGGCGATCATTTGATGCAAGGCCTGTTCGCCGGTGGCGTCCAGGTTGGAGTTGGGTTCGTCGAGGATGAGCAGCACCGGGTCGCCGAAGAGGGCGCGGGCCAGTCCGAGGCGCTGCCGCTGGCCGCCGGAAAGATTGCCTCCCCCCTCGCCGATGTTGGTGTTGTAGCCGTCGGGCAGTTGCAAAATCAGGTCGTGGACGTCGGCCATTTTGGCCACCCGCACCACCTCCTCGTCGGAGGCGTCGGTGAAGCGGGCGATGTTCTCCCGCACCGTGCCAGGGAAGAGTTCGATGTCCTGGGGCAGGTAGCCCACCGCCCGGCCGAACTGCTCCCGGTCCCAGGCCTTGGTCTCCGCCCCGTCCAGGCGGATGGTTCCGTATTGGGGGATCCAAACCCCGGTGAGCAGCCGGGCCAGGGAGGATTTGCCCGCCCCCGACGGGCCGATGACGCAGATGCACTCTCCGGCCTGAATGGTGAATTCCAACCCCCGGAACAGCGGCTTGGCGGCCATCCCCCCCGCTGTCGGGACGGTGAAGAAGAGTTCCCGCACCTCCAGGGTTCCCTGGGGTTTGGGAAGCATCATGGCGGGCGGCGGCGGGGGGTGCTGGCCCAACAGGTTGTTGAGGCTGGAGAAGGCGGCCCGGGCCGAGACGAAATGGCGCCATCCCCCCACCGCCATTTCGATGGGGGTGATGGCCCGTCCCATCAGCACCATGGCGGCGAACATTTCGCCGCCGGTGAGGCGATGCTGGATCACCTCCCACGCCCCCACCGCCAGCAGCACCGTCTGAATAGCCAGACGATACCAGCGGATGGCGGAGTTGAGGATGCCGGCCCAGTCGCTGGCCTCTACCTGATCCCGCATCATCGAACGGCGGGCCCCGCTCCAGCGCACCAGGATGGCGGGGAGCATGCCCATGGCCTGGATGATTTCGGTGTTGCGCAGGATCGATTCGGTCATGGCGTAGTTGCGCGACGCCTTGGCGTTGGCGGAGTTGAGTTTTTTTCCGGTGGCCCATTCGGTGGCCATGGCCAGGGTCAGCACCCCCACCACGCCGAACAGCGCCACCAGGCACACCGTGGGGCTGAGGGTGTAGAGGAAAATCAGGAAGATGGGGGTCCAGGGGACATCGAGGAAGGATTGAATGCCGCCGCCGGTCATGAATTGGCGGATGTTGTCCAGATCCCGCACCACCTGGGTCCGTTCAAAGCCGGGGAGGCGTTGCAGCCGTTCCACCTGGGCCGCCACCACCCGTTCCGCCAGCAGCCGGTCGATGCGGATGCTGATGCGGATCAGGATGCGGCTGCGCACCTCGTCCAGCAGCGACAGGGCGACCAGCGCCGCCAGGGTGACGAGGGTCAGGGAGACCAGGGTATAGCCGTTGCCGCTGTTGAGCACCCGGTCGTAGACCTGGGTCATGTAGAGGGTGGGGGCCAGGTTGAGCAGATTGACGAAGGAGCTGAAAAAGATCGCCGCCAGGAACCCCTTGGCGCAGGCCCGCATGGTGGAGACGATGTCCGGGGCGAGCAGAACCTTCATCGCGGGTCGCCCTCGATTTCAGCCAATGTTGCGCGGGAAGGTTTCATGGGGAGGTTTCGCCTCTTGGGGAGGTTAGAGCCATTTCATTCGAGATTGACACATCAGGAGCTTGATGGAGCAAGAAACTTCCTTCAAAGGAGGAATCGTCATTCCCGCGAAGGCGGGAATCCAGGCTTGGACGCCTTTTCATGACGCATGGTCGCCTGCATAAGCAGCCTCAAAGCTTCCCTACATGGCTTCAACGTCCTGTCGGTTGCGTGGAGAGCGTCCAGTGACTTAGAAGTCTGGAGGCCAGCCGATGAATTTTCGCCGCAACGCGCCCTCGAAAATGAGGGGCTGGAAGGACGGGGAGTCAATCTGGGGAAAATGACCAGATCAACATGGCTTCATTCTTGATCGGAACGACTGTAAAAAAAGCGTACAAGCCTGGATTCCCGCCTTCGCGGGAATGACGTTTTCGTGGGGGGACAGTTGGTTGCATCCCCAGGCTCCGCTTGACGTCATGGGCAAATTATAAATGGGACGACGATCCTCCGAGCCACGTGGAACTAATCCTCATTCTGGAAAAAGGCGGGATGGCGACGGGCCGTCCCCTCCCACATCCGTTGGTAGAGGGACTCCAGATCCCGGGTGAAACGGTCGGTGTCGAAAAGGGGGCAGGTGAGACGGTTGGCCGCCAGCCGCTGGCGCAACTGCTTCAGCCGGGCCTTGTCCCGAGTGGCCAGGGCCACCGCCGTCGCCTCGTATTCCGCCAGACTCCCCATCACCAGCTCCGGCAGGTCGGCGGCCCGGGCGATGCTGGAACCCACCCGGGAGGCGAAGGTTTCGCCGGGCAGGGTCAACAGCGGAACCCCGGCCCACAGGGCGTCGCTGGCCGTGGTATGGGCATTATAGAACAAAGTGTCGAGAAACAAATCCGCCTGACGCAGCCGGGAGAGGTGTTGATCCTTGGGCAGCGGAGGGGCGAAGCGGATGCGGGCCGGATCCACCCCCCGTTGTTCCGTCTCCCGCAGCAGATTGTCCCGCCCCCAGGCCTCCACTGGGGCCAGCAGCCACAGCACCGAGCCCGGGGTCTGTTGCAGGATGCGCATCCAGGCGGAATAGATGACGGGCTCGATTTTATAGTGGGTGCAAAAACAGCAAAAGACGAACCCTTTTTCCGGCAGGCCGCACGCCTGGCGGGAAGGGAGGGGTTCGGCGATGGACTGTTCGTTGTCGTTGATCTGGTAACAGTGGGGCATGTACGCCAGACATTCGCTGTAGACGCCGTGGCGCGAGGGGGGGACGACCCAGGGATCGACGATGGCGAAGTCCATGAATTCGCCGCCGAAGGATCCGGGATAGCCGAGATAGGTGGCCTGAAGCGGGGCGGGGCGCAGTTTGAAGATATCCGGTCGGGATTGTCCGGTGTGCCCCTTGAGGTCCACCAGCAGGTCGATGCCGTCCTCCCGGATGCGCCGGGCGATGGCGTAGGACGACGCCCCTTCCAGATCGACGAAATGGTCGCACTCCTCGCGGAGGCGCCGCCGGTAGTGGCTGCCGTCGTCCTTGCCCCAGGAGTAGGCGAAAATTTCAAACCGGCTCCGGTCGTGGCGGCGGAAGAGCCCCAGCATCAGATGGGCGGTG
>JADGAP010000255.1 GCA_015231965.1 Magnetococcales bacterium
AGTTGGTTGCATCCCCCCAACACCGCTTGGGGTCATGCGCCATTTTGAATTGGAATGACTATAAAATTTATTTATGGATGATCAATGCGTTGCATGACGGGCGGAGTCTGAATCCGACAGGCTGCTACGCCACTCGGGCCTTGAGTCGATCCCATTCGGCGAGGTAGCGCCGCAGATGGACCCGGCCGGCGTCGGCCTCCCGTTCCAACAGCCGACGCACCTCCTCCTGTTCGGCCTGATATTGGGCGTCGGTGAAATGGCCGCCGAAATAGGAGACGCGGAGAAACAGGAGATAGGTCGTCACGGCGTCGAATTCGTTGTAGGCGACGATCTCCGGCAACCGCTTGTCGAGCCACATGCGGGGCACCTGCTGACCGTCCACCTCCATCTTGCCGGGAATGCCGGAGAGGGTGGCCATCTCGTTGAGGGAGGGGGAGCCGCCGCCCCAACCGGGGGTGATGGCGTCCTTGAGGTCCACGTTCCAATCGCTCATCTTGGCGAAATAGTCGGCACCCTCCCAGGGTTTGTCGGGGCGTTTGCAAAATTCTGGGGCGGAAAGCCCGAGGATGATCCCCCGCTGCACCAAGGCCCGCAAATCGGCGGCGATGGAGTTGTACCCCACCAGCATGGGACGACGCTCCCCCAACGCCTTGAGAAAATGGCCGACCACATGACGTTCGTCGTTCTGGGCCGGATCGGCGGGATCCTTGGGCAGGGAGATGAGATGAAGCTGGGGCGGCCCCCCCTCCTTGCGGCTTTGCCGGGTGACGGCGGCGATGGAGACGATGCGACACAAGGCGGGCTTGAGGAACGGCTCGGGATTTTCCGGCGTGGCTCCGTTTTTCGCCCACATGGTTGCCATCACCTCCTCGTCGCTGGCCGAGTCGGGAAGGTTGTGGAGCAGGCGTCCGCCCCGGGGGTCGGGGGCCCACTCCATGTCGAAGGCCCACACCGGATTGAGAATGCGTTTGAACATGGGAAAGGTTTCCTTAAAGGCCCCCTTGCGGGGAAACGAAGGAGTGGAAGCGGGAAAGCGCGGAACCATTGCGAGGTCTTACGCTGACTTCTTCCGATTCAAAGGGCTGCGGGTCCGGGGGGATCACGCCTTGGGCAGGAGGCTTTCCGGGCGCCAGGTGTAGATGGCGGGTAGACCGCGAAAACGCTGTTCTTCCGCCAATCCGTACCCCACCAGACGCATCTCCGGCACCTCGAAGCCGAGATAGTGGACCGTGAGGGGCTCGGCCTCGGGGACGGTGCGATGGAGAAAGACCGCCAAGCGCAACGAGGCGGGATGCAACGCTTCCACCGCCTCGATCACCCGGCGCAGCCCTTCGCCGGAGTCCAGCAGAATGTCCACCAGCACCACGTCCCGGCCCTGGAGCAGGCGTTGATCGGGAGGGGTGATGAAGGGCGATTGGTTCTCCTCGCCGGGGTGGATGAAAACCACAGGGGCGGGCTCCTTGAGGGCCTTCACCAGATCCGCGCCGAACAAAAATCCCCCCTTCAACACCACGGCCAGCACCGGATGACGCAGCACCGGATGACGCCCGGTCATATCCCGGGAGATCTGCTCGGCCAACTCCTCCACCCGGTGGGCCAGGTGGCGGGGATCGATCAGCAAGGTCATGCGATCAAGGGGCGGGTTCATGGCGCGCCCCGCCCGCAACGGTCCGGGGGCGAATCCCTCCGAATCGCGGGAACGGCGGGCGCACGGGGCGCGTCGATCAAGATGTGGCGGAAACAAGGAAGGGGCATGGATCGCACAAGAAATGACGGGGTGGGAAAGAGCGGCATACCGCGGGAAGATCGCTCAAACCAGGGCAAAATGACGCAAAAAAGGTGAAAATGGAAGGTATTTCCCCTTCCTTCTTCACCTTTTCGCCCGGTCACGCGCCCCGACCGCAGATTGGATCAGGCCGCCGCGTCGGTCAGATTGGACAATTCGTCGCTGGAGAAGACCCGGTCCGTGTCGAGGATGATGATGAACTGATCCTCGTGCTTGCCCATGCCCCGGATGAAATCCGTGCGCAAGCGAGCCCCGATCTTGGGCGGGGGCTCCACCTGACCCGGCTCCAGGTTCATCACCTCCTTCACCGAATCGGCCAACGCCCCCAGCACCACCTTGTCGTCGTCCTGCTCCACTTCCACGATGATGATGCAGGTGTTGACCGACTTTTCCGTCCGGCTCATGCCGAACTTGAGCCGCAAATCCACCACGGGAACCACGCTGCCGCGCAGGTTGATCACGCCGCGCATGTAGTCTGGAGTGCGGGGGACCACGGTGAGGGTGGTGAACTCCAACACCTCCCGCACCCGGGCGATGTCCACCGCAAACACCTCATCGGCCAAGGTGAAGGTGAGAAATTGCGTGGTTTCGGTGATGCCGCTCATGGTTCTCGAACCCCTTCCTCTGGGTTTTAGCGATCCGCCCGGCGCGGAGGGAACGCCTCCCGCCTCTCGCCTGGGCCTCGCCGACACGTGGAACGATCGTCCGCCCGGGGCGACCGAACCCGGTCAGCCCCTTGAGAGGGGAAGAGACGACGCCTCTACTGTAAGACTTCCGCCCGAAAGCTGTAAACAAAAATCGCTCCGATTCCCCCCCGACGCCGGGCGAACCCGCCGTCGCGTCGTCAATCGCGGAGGCCGCCAAGGACGCGAAGCCGCCCGGAATCCCACCACGTCCCGATCATGACACGACAATCCTTTGAATTAAATGATAAACATGAACAACTCCGAAGCTTCCCTGGGCGGCGCGACAGGGTTTTGCCGCGTTTGAAAATATCACTATTCCAACTTGTGATGGAATAAGTAGGAATAGATCACAAAATCGTGTAACGCAATGTATCAACCTTTGACGCCGTCCCTCATTTGGCAAATTTCACCAAAAAAAACAATCTATGGCCCCAAGGATGGGGAAAAACGGTGGTGGTCGGAAAGGAAATTTGTAACGAAATATATCAACACCCCAGCCCCTTGTTTACAGGAGGCGTGGAAGTCTCTAGGGTCTATCTCACCGTACAATGCGGAAAGGATTGACCCGTCTTATGGATGAAACCCGGATCGCGAGGCGCCCTCCGTCCTCCCGACCCCGAAAGGCCCCCAGCCGGAGCGGGCGGGGTTCATCTTTAAGGCGGGTTGCGATAATGAACGGGATGGAGGCGCCGTCCAACCGGAGCGCCCCTCGCCAACCTTTGGGAGATTGAGAGATGGCTAAGAAAGATAAGCACGATAAGGACGCGAAGAAGGCCAAAAAGGGCCCCGGCGGCCATCCCTTGTCCGACGACGATTTGGATCGCGTCTCGGGCGGATTGTCGGACCTTCCCCCCGAGGAGAACAAGGACGAAGATCAGTACATGATGTCCGGGGATGCGCCTCCTCCTCCCCCCCCGGGCGATGCTCCTCCCCCTCC
>JADGAP010000256.1 GCA_015231965.1 Magnetococcales bacterium
TCCTCCCCATGCGGGCGGAGCAGGCGCGGCTTCTGGCCCCCCAGGCGGCGGCCCGTCATCTTCGGCCGGGCAAGGTGCTGATGATGGGTTCGGCGCTGTGGAATCGCCCCGAACTGCTGAAGGAAGGGACGGAATTTTTGAAGGGGGCGCTCTTTTGCGATCTTTCCCCCACGGCGATGGAAACCTTTGCCGCCCGTTATCGCGAGGCGTGGGGGCAGGAGCCCAACCTGCCCCTGGCGATGCTGACCCACGACAGCGTGGCGGCCCTGGCCCAGGGGATGCGGGAGCAGCGGCGCGGGGGCGTCGAGTGGCGGCGTCAGTTGATCCGTCCCGGGGGATTTCAGGGAGCGGCGGGGCCGTTTACCTTCCAGAACGACGGACGGAGCCGTCGGGAGTGCCCGTTGTTGCAAGTACGGGAGGAGGGGATCGCTCCCCTGGGGCCGTGATCGAGGCGGCGGGGGGCGGACCCGGGCGGGCTGGGGAGGTCTCCGGCTCCCCCACCAGTTCATCCCCCTGGAATTTCCATCCGGCGGCCCGCAGTTTGGAGGCGGGGATGACGCCATGGGAGGGAACGCCCGTCTCCACCGCCTCGCGAATCGTGCGCAGCAACTCCTGGGACAACGTTCGGGCGTCCTGATCGTGTTCCCACGTGGTGATGCTGAAGACCCGGTAGAGGGGGTAGCGCAGGGTGAGGAGGTTCTCCTCGTTCTTGGGGTCGTGGCCGTTGATCTTGATGGCCTTGGCCAGTCCCTTCTCCTGGTAGCGTTGAATGTGCCACCCGGTTTCGTACCCGATGCCCCCCGGGGCGTTCATCACCTGGTACATCATGTCCGGAATCGCCCCCACCTCTTGCATGCGGGGGCTGAAGAGGTCGCTGTTGTCCAGGATCAGCCGCCAGTCGCCGGGGCGCAGCTTGCAGTGCAGCCGTCCCACGGTTTGAATGGGCCAGGGGGGAAGGGCTTTCCCCCCCCCTGCGGCAAGCTCCGACCAGCGATAATATTCCCCCTGAAAAATTTTGCGCAGTTGATCCATGCTCAGGTTGTCGATGGGGTTGTCCGGGTGGACGATGACGTGGAGCGGAACGATGCCCAAGGTGTGGTAGATCAAACCCGGCAGGCGGTCGGTGACGTCCGGCGGGCAGCAGAAGCCCGCCATGTCCACCCTCTTGCGCAGCAAAAGGCCGGAGGAGATGCCGCAGGTTCCCTCCCGCAGGGCGATTTGAATCCCCTTGTCCTTGGCGAAACGGGCCACCAGCTCTTCCAGCATGGGATGAATCTGTTGGTCCAGGGAGAGGGCGAGGGCGGCGTTCTTGGCGGCGGCGTCGTGTTCGATGGGTTGATTCAGCCATTCCGGGGCCATCTGCACCCGCGCCGCGGGGTCGGTGAAGGCGGGGCCTTGCAACGCCTTTGCCTCGGCGGAACCGGCGAGGCCCTCGTGCCACGGGCCGAGAACTCCCGACGCGCACAACGCCAGCGCCGCGAGGCGGAAGGAGATCCGGCGGCGTCGGGAAAAGGGGGCGGAGGGGGATGCGCTCCACGACAGCGCTCCGGCGCAAGCCGGGGGCGATGGGGAAAACGGCGGGGGGGGCATGGTCTTGCATCCATCCAAGGGGAGAAATCCGAGCCCCGGCGAAAAGGAACCAGGGCCATTGATGAGACGGTGAAGGATGAAACCAACGCAACAAAGTGCATCAAGCCATATTTCTCCATCCTAGTCCTGAAACGGTGGATAGAATAATAAAAAATATTTATTAATACCGGAGTGCTTTTTCAATGGATTGAATGCCGATCAAATAAGGTTTTGTGTCGATCAAAATTTTCTTTTGCTCGGGGCGTCGGTCAGAATGGTTACAATCAACCCGAAAGAAGGGTTGGCGGGGGAAGGGAAAGTCATGGAACCGGAACGCTGGACCATCCGGAAACTGTTGCAGTGGTGCGGACCGTGGTTGGCCAAGCAGGGGGTGGAGAGCCCCCGGTTGGATGGCGAACTGTTGCTGGCCCACGCCCTGAAATTGCGCCGGTTGGATCTGTTTTTGGACCCCGAGCGCCCCTTGAGCGGGGAGGAACTGACCGGCTTCAAGGCGTTGATCCGGCGGCGGGCGATGCGGGAGCCGACGGCCTATCTGTTGGGGCGGAAGGGATTTTGGACCCTGGAGCTGGAGGTGGGGCCGGGGGTGCTGATTCCCCGACCGGAGACGGAGCGTTTGGTGGAGACGGCGTTGCGCCGGGCCCCCGAAAAGGAGGCGGCCTATCGGGTGGTGGAGATCGGGGTGGGCAGCGGGGCGGTGTTGTTCAGTCTGCTGCAAGAGCGTCCCCAGGCGACGGGGCTGGGGGTGGATCTGAGCCCCGAGGCCCTGGCGTGGGCCGGACGCAACGCCGCCCGGCTGGGCTTGGCGGAGCGGACGACGCTGCTGGAGGGGGATCTCTTCGCTCCTCTGGGGGAGGAGGCGCTTCCCGCTTTCGACGCGGTGGTGAGCAATCCTCCCTACGTCGCCCGGGGGGAGTGGGCGGAACTGGCCCCGGAGATCGCCCGCTGGGAACCCGCCCTGGCCCTGGAGGGCGGCGAGGACGGTCTGGATTGCTATCGACGGTTGATTCCCCAGGCGTGGCGTTGGTTGAAGCCGGGGGGGGCGTTGTCCCTGGAGATCGGGGCTGGGCAAGGCGACGCGGTGATGGGTCGGATGACGGCGGCGGGATTTCGCGACGTGACCCTGGACCGGGATTACGCCGGACTCCCCCGCGTGGTTTCGGGGGCGCGGTGAAGCGTTGGCGGGGAGTCGTTCCGGAGGGGGCCTGGCCCCTGGCGGGGGCCGTCTCCCTGGTGTTGGCCCTGACCCCCGGGGTGCGCCTGCTGCCCGACGGGTTCGCCAGCAGTTACGACGAACAGCGGTTGATCAACGCGACGCTGCTGGTTTTCGCGGCCCTGTTGGCGGCGTGGCACCCTCCCACCGGGGAGGCATGGCGGGGGGCGTGGCGCTCACTGCCCGTCGCGGCGCGGCGGGGGATGGGCCTGTTGGTTGCGTTGGGGCTGGTTTCGTCGCTGGGGGCCGATTCGCCGCGCCATGGGGTGCAAGAGACGCTGCTTTTCGCCCTGCACGGGGTTTTGGCCCTGACGGTGGCGGGGGTGTTGCGTCAGGCGGGCCGTTCTCCCCTTCCCGGCGGGGCGTGGCGGGTGGTGGGCCTCTGGCTGGGATCCCTGACCTTCGGCGTCGCCCTGGCGGGAACGGGATTCCTCGCGGCGGCGCTGGCGATGATCCACGCCCCGGAGATGGGAACGACCTACCAGGATCTCTTTCCCCAATTCGTGAACCTGAGATTCCTCAATCAGTTTCAAACCTGGACCCTGCCGCTGCTGGGGCTGGGGCTGGGGGCGGCCCTGGCCCTGGC
>JADGAP010000257.1 GCA_015231965.1 Magnetococcales bacterium
GTGATCCAATATTTTCGCGCCATGGGCAGATCGGAAGGACTCCAGAGAATGGGGGGGAATTTTCTTCGCACCGCCCAAAATCGGGTGGTGGTACGGGCGCTGGAAGACATTTCGTTGGAACTGCGGCAGGGGGATCACGTCGGCCTGATCGGCCACAACGGATCGGGCAAATCCACCTTGCTGCGGGTTTTGGGGGGTATTTTGCATCCCACCTCCGGTTCGGCGATCCTGGAGGGTCAGACTTCCAGCCTGCTCAATCTGAGTTCCATTCTCGATCCGGAGATGACCGGCTACGAAAACATCGAGTTCGCGCGGATTGTGTTGGGCATTCCGGCCCGGGAGCGGGCGGCGCTGGTGCGGGAGGTGGAGGAGCTGAGCGAATTGGGGGATTTTCTCTCCTTGCCGGTGCGCACCTACTCCAGCGGCATGCAGGTTCGCTTGTCGTTCACTCTGTTGATGGCGCGCCAGCCGGAAATTTTGTTGCTCGACGAGGTGTTGATGGCGGGGGACGCCCGTTTCTCCGAGCAGGCCAGGCAGCGGGTGGATCAATTGCGGCGGCGGACCGGCATTCTGGTCTTCGCCAGTCATGTTCCGGATCAGCTTCGCCGCATGTGCCATCGGGTGATTTGGTTGGAGCATGGGCGGATTCGGCGGCAGGGGGAGACGGAGGCGGTGTTGGCCGAATACGCCGCCGCCAATCGCTCCCCGGCGTGACGCCCGTTATGGACGTTCCAATTTAATGACGCATGACATCAAGTGGCGCCGGGGGATGCGACGAACATTCCCTTACGAAAACGTCATTCCCGCGAAAGCGGGAATCCAGCCTTTGTGTCTTTGGAACTCCTCGCTTTGCGTCCAAGATGAAATGGACAGAATTTTATCCAAACATCGAGAGCTTTTTCATATAGTAGTTTCAATTGAAATTGGCACATGCGGAGATTGCAGATGCAAGGATTCCATGCCCAAAATGAATCGTCATTCCCGCGAAAGCGGGAATGACGATGGCGTATTTGAAAAAGTTGGTTGCACCCCCTAACGCCGCTTGGGCGTGCGCCATTTTGAATAGAAACTACTATATAAAGATCATTATAAGTCAATATGTTGCGTTGACTTCCATTTCAGGGTTCCCCTGTGTCATGGGGACTATTTTGTCGTGGTGATGGGGTACGGCGCATGGTAACAACGGCTGGATTCCCGCTTTCGCGGGAATGACGATTTATTTTCAGAATCAGATTCCGGTCTCCTCAATCTCCAAGGGAGCCAATCTAAAGTGGAACGACGATAACCGCACCGCACCCTCAGGATCTTTCCAAAATCTCCCGCACCTTTTGGTCCAGGGGCATGAAGCGTTCGAGTCCGTTGGCCACGGCCCGACGCAAGGAGGCGACGCCCTCCGCCCGCTCCCCCGCCTGCAACTGCAAAATGCCCAGAAAATAAAGCCCCACCGGATCCCCGCCATGGCGGGCGAGAAGCCGGTCCACCCACCGCCGCGCCGTCTCGGAACGCCCCGCCACCGCCTCCCGGGTGAGGAAGGGGAGGGCCAGGTCGCTGCGTCCGGGGGCCAGGGTCAGGGCGCGATCCAGCCACGCCGCCCACGGATCCCGCCCCGCCAACGCCGGGGCTGCCCAGGCCTGTTCGCCGGTGAACTGAATTCGTTCCATGAGGTTCAACCCGACGATGACCAGCAACGGCGTGGGGGTGCGGGGAATTTTTCGCTCTAGACACTGGAAGATGTCCCCCACGACGGCGAGGCGGCGGGCCAACGCCTCCGGTTGCGAAGAGGGGTCGGGGGCCAGGAGGGCGTTGCGGAAGAGCTGCGCCAGGGCCAGATCATCCCCCCCGGGGGCGTCGAGGCAGAGGGGGGCGGCGGGGGTTCCGGTCTCAAGATGGCGGGCGAGGTCGGAAAGGGCGAGCCCGTGGTGCCCCATCACCCCGCCGACCCCCGCCAGCCCCAGCGCCGCCAACCCCAGGAGGGCGGAGAGCGCCCATCGTCGCGAGGGCTTTGGCGCGACCGGGGCGGGTTGCGGCGGCGGACCGGAGAGATAACCCAGGGCCAGGGCGGTGATGGGGAGGGAGAGGGCCAGGGGGAACCACATTCCGGCCAGCGCCCCGTGGGCCAGGGCGAATCCCGCCGCCAGGGGCAGGCGCTCCCGGGGAGCGAAAAGAGGCGGGGCGACGATCATGCCCAAAAGCAGCAGCGTTCCCACCGCCCCGGCGGCGTGAAAGGCCTCCAGCAGGGCGTTGTGGGCGTGGAAATAGTCGCTTTGCAGAAAGATCCAGCGTCCGTCCCACAAGGTCATGCCGCTGGCCTGAAGGTGAATCTGGTAGGCGTCGCCGATCCGCCCCCAGCCGACGCCGAGGAGCCACTGGAGGCCATCCCCCTGGGCGATGGCCTCGGTGAGCATGCGCAACAGCCGGTAGCGGTCATCGATGGAGGCGACGGCGCGGACTGGAGGGACGAACTCTTCCAGCAGCAGCGGGGCGACCACGGCGGTCAAGGCGAGGAGGGCCGCCGCGATGCGGGCGGGGGCGGCGTTGGCGGCGGGAGCGCGTCGGATCCACAGGGTCATCCCGCCCCAGAGGGCGGCCCCCCCCAGCAGGGCGGCCCCGGCGGTCAGGCTGCGGGAGGTGGCGGCCAGGGCGAGGAGAATCCCCCCGCCCAGAAGGAGCCACCCCCGACGCCCCCGAGGGTCACGGGCCAGGAGCAGCACCGCCAGGGGCGGGGCCAGCCAGGCGTAGTAGGCCGCCACCCAGATCAGCAGGTGGGGCCGTTCCGTCCCCTCGACCGCCCAATCCCATCCCTTGAGCAGGGCCGTCGCCCCGCCCGCCGCCATCGCCAGGACGGTCAGGCGGTGCAGGGTGGGGGGATGATGGACGGCCATCCGTCCCAGGGCGGTGAGGAGGGCCAGTTCCAGGAACCACAACGCCCCGGTTCCCGACTGGGGCGCCCCCAGCAGGGTCAGCCGGGGCAACGGGGTCCACGGCGCGGTCAGGGCGGAGAAGAGCCCCAGGAGCAGGGGAAGTAGCGTCAGGGGGTGGCGGAAGAGGGCGAGGGCGAGTCCGGGGGTTCGGCGTTCCGCCAGGGCGAGCCAGAGGGCGGCCAGGGCGGCGGCGCCGTGCAGGGCGACGATGAGGGGCTCGGCCTTGTCCCACCGCCCCAGGGCGAACCAGGGCAGGGAGAGGAAGGGGAGAAGCAATCCCCCGCCCAGGGCCCCCCAGGCCAGGGCGGATAAGGGCAGGGGCGAGGGCGAAGGGGAGGGGGGAGGGCTTCCCGCAGCTGGGTTCATCCCGGATTATCCATTAGCGCTGGCAACTGCTATTGCGAGTAAAAAAAGGTGAAGGGGGGGCGAGGGGTAGGGGCAGGGGGCGCGACAGTTCC